>RECJ01000240.1 GCA_007694115.1 Leptolyngbya sp. DLM2.Bin27
GGAGATGTGGTTGTCGTCGTAGAGGGCAATCAGCTTGCCCAGGCCCAGGTGGCCCGCCAGGGAGCAGGCTTCGCCCGAGACCCCTTCCATATTGCAGCCGTCGCCCAAAATCACGTAGGTGTAGTGGTCGACCAGGGTGGCGTCGGGCTTGTTAAACTTGGCGGCCAGGTGCGCTTCGGCCATGGCCAGACCGACGCCGTTGGCGATGCCCTGGCCCAGGGGGCCAGTGGTGACTTCGATGCCGGCGGTCTCAAAGTTTTCGGGGTGGCCGGGGGTGCGAGCGCCCCACTGGCGAAACTGCTTGAGGTCGTCTAGCGTGACGCTGTCGTAGCCGGTGAGGTAAAGCAAGGCGTATTGCAGCATGCAGCCGTGGCCCGCCGACAGCACGAAGCGATCGCGGTTAAACCACTGGGGGTTTTTGGGGTTAAACCGCATAAACTTGTCCCACAGCACGTAGGCCATAGGCGCAGCGCCCATGGGCAGACCGGGGTGGCCAGACTTGGCCTTTTCTACGGCATCAATCGCCAAAAAGCGAATGGAATTAATGCAGAGTTCTTCTAGGGATTGGGTTGCAACAGCCATAGGTTCAACAGTTTAACGACGGGTTTTCGGAGCAGCAGCACGCACGTAGCCTGGGGGCTAACACAGTCACCGGCCTTGATTTCTCAACACCACACACAAATTGCCTTTGCCTTTCAGCAGACCCCGCAACCAGACAAATGTCAACACCCTCTGGTTGAGCAAGGCCCAAAGCTGGATTGCCCAGAGGCCAACTTTGGGGCAATCTTTAGGTCATTATACCTACCAATCTGTAGCTCTAACTACGGTATTTCTTAAACACCAGGGTGACATTGTGACCGCCAAAGCCAAAGGAGTTTGAGATCGCCACCTCAATGGGCATGGGCCGACTCTGGTTGGGAATGTAGTCGAGGTCGCAGTCGGGGTCGGGGTCATGGAGGTTGATGGTGGGCGGTGCCACATCGTTGACCAGGGCCAGGCAGGTGGCCACCGCCTCAATCCCCCCCGAGCCGCCCAGCAGGTGCCCGGTCATCGACTTGGTCGAACTCACCGCCACTTTGTAGGCCGCATCCCCCAGGGCGGTCTTGATCGCCTGGGTTTCGGTGGGGTCGTTAGCGCCCGTGCTGGTGCCGTGGGCGTTGATGTAGCTAACGGCGCTGGGCGATAGCTCAGCATCCTTCAGCGCCAGCTGAATACAGCGGGCCGCCCCGGCCCCACCGGGCACGGGGGCGGTCATGTGGTAGGCATCGCAGGTCATGCCGTAGCCCACAATTTCGCCGTAGATCGTGGCCCCCCGGCTGAGGGCATGCTCTAGCTCTTCGAGAATCAAAATGCCTGCCCCCTCGCCGATTACAAAGCCATCGCGGGTTTTGTCGAAGGGGCGGCTGGCGGTGGTGGGGTCATCATTGCGGGTGGAGAGGGCGCGGGCCGAGGCAAAGCCTGCCACCGACAGGGGGGTGACCGCCGCCTCGGTGCCGCCGCAGATCATCGCCTGGGCATAGCCGTTTTGAATCAGCCGAAAAGCATCGCCAATGGCGTTAGACCCAGCGGCACAGGCGGTGACTGGGCAGGTGCTCGGCCCCTTCGCCCCGGTATGGATGGCGGTTAGCCCCGCTGCCATGTTGGCGATCATCATGGGAATCATGAAGGGGCTACAACGGCTGGGACCGCGAGTGAGATAGATCTCCTGCTGGTCTTCTAAGACTTTGAGGCCGCCGATGCCAGAGCCGATGCAGGTGCCAATTTGCTCGGCGTTGAGGTCGGTGATGGCCAGCCCAGAATGCTTGAGCGCCCGCTGACCGGCAATCACCGCAAACTGAGCAAAGCGATCCATGCGCCGGACTTCTTTTTTATCGAGAAAATCGCTGGGGTCAAACCCTTTGACTTCGGCAGCGATCTGCGACGCGTGCTGGGAGGGGTCAAAGTGGGTGATGCGAGCGGTGCCACTGCGCCCGGCCACCAGCCCAGCCCAATAATCCTCCAGGCTATTGCCGATGGGGGTTATGGCATCCATGCCGGTAACCACAACACGCTTTGAGTCAGAGTTTGCCATAGCAGAATAAAACGGGGAATTTGTTTAGTGTAAGGAGAAAATAGAGATGGGTTTGAGGTGTCAGGTGCTGGGTATCAGGTAGTTGGCGCGCGGCAAAACCGCAAACCGTAGACCCGACACCTCACACCCGATACCCGATACCCTTTCCCTCCAAACGGGCTGGCACAACCATGCGTATGGCCTAGGCCGGGGCCTTCTCCTCAATGAAGTTGACGGCATCTTGCACAGTGGCGATGCTTTCAGCGGCTTCGTCCGGGATTTCAATGCTGAATTCTTCTTCTAGGGCCATGACTAGCTCTACGGTATCGAGAGAATCAGCGCCCAGGTCGTTGGCAAAGCTAGCTTCGGGTTTAACGTCGGCTTCTTCGACCCCCAGCTGCTCGCTGACAATTTTTTTGACCTTCTCAAACGTCTCTGCGCTCATGGTTTCTCCAACGCCTCTTGATACGGATTAATCGACAACACAAAACCTTATCACCCTGCGACCCCGCTGGGACGAGTATTTGACGTCAAGCCCAGCATTAGGCCGCTCATTTTTGAGCATTTCCCCATAGTATCGGAAAAAGAACCCTACCAAAACTCTGTCGCCCGGTAGCCCAGTTCTTCTAGCATGGTGCGCAGCAGCGGCAGGCTGAGGCCAATCACGTTACTGTGGCAGCCCTCAATTTTTTCGATCAGCAGCGCCCCCTTGCCGTCGCTAGAAAAGGCCCCGGCGCAGGCCAGGGGCTCACCGGTGGCGACGTAGGCGGCGATGGTGGCGTCGTCGATATCGGCAAAGTAGACGCGGGTGACGGCACTGCGGACCAAAATGCGGCCACCGGGGGCGATCAGGGCGTGGCCGGTGTGAATTTCGCCCATCTGACCGCGCATTTTTTGCCAGCGGGCGATCGCATCGGCCTGATCGACCGGCTTGCCGTAGACTTGGCCACCAAAGGCCAGCACCGAGTCGCACCCCATCACCAGCGCGCTCGGAAACCTCGGCGCAACCAGCTCGGCCTTGCAGCGGGCCAGGGTGGCGACATAAGTGGGCGGGTCGGTGACTCTGACTTGGTCTTCGTCAAAGTTGCTGGGGTAGACAAAGGGGTGAATGCCTGCCCCCACCAGCAAAACGCGGCGCGCACTGGAGGCTGAAGCAAGCACAAACTGAGGGCGAGGGGAGGTAGGCATAGGGGAGTTACGAGACCTTAAACGATGCCACCGACTGCTTCATCATGTCTTTGACCCGCTCCCAGCGGGCTTCGTCGGTGGAGGCGTTGAAGGTGTAGAGTTTGCCCCGGCGGACGATCGCACTGGCCAGGTTGTGGCGCTGCCCGGCGGGCAGGTCGGCGAGATATTCGAGAATGTAGTAGGTTTTGTCGTCGGCGGTGCTAATTCGCTGAGCGCTGAGCAAGTCAACGCTGCTGTTGTCTCCCGCCAGGGCGCTAAAGCTCTTGGAGAGCTTGTAGCCCACCTCGGTGGGGGTGCCGAGGTCGTCGAGGTCTTTGCCCTCAGGGATTTCGCTGATCACCACGCTGACGTTTTCGGTCTCGTGGATGAAGTCGTGGAACACCACGTCGGCGGCACCGGGCACCTTGACCTCAACCCAGCCGGTGGGGTAGACAAACTCGTAGCCCGAGTATTGATCAGCGTAGGCTTGAAGCCCGCCACCGCTGCCCACACAGCCCTGGAGAGTAACAGCGAAAACAATCAAAAGCACTGTGGCCAGCCGCTTCAGCATGGGTCGACGTCCTTGGATAACTATCGGCAACAATAGTTAATTGTCTCACACCGACTGCTCAGGCTGGCTTCTGAAAAAACAGCAGGTGCTGCTCGGGCAGGCGGTCGTCGGTTTTGACCCAGGTTAGCCCCACGGCGGCCATTTCACGGCGCACCTGGGCCACGCTCATCTTGTGCAGTCGCTTGATCATAATCATCGGGTTTTCGGCCTTGTATTCGGCCAGCACCACCCGCCCACCGGGTTTGAGGGCAGCCACCACCGCCGCCATGACTTCGCGGGGGTAGGCAAACTCGTGGTAGGCATCGACCATCAGCGCCAGATCAACGGTGTTGGGCGGCAGATTGGGGTCATCGACTGCCCCCAGCACTGGCTCTACGTTGTCAATGCCCTGGGTCTCTAGCTCGGCTTGCAGCAGGGCCAGCATCTCGGGCTGAATGTCAACCGCCAGCACCTTGCCCTGGGGGACCAGGGGGGCAATGCGGCGGGCAAAGTAGCCGGTGCCCGCGCCCACGTCGGCGACGATGTCGGTGGGGTTGAGATCTAGGGCTGCGATCGCAGCCCTGGGCCGCTCTTGCAGCACCCGGCTAGGGCGATCGAGCCACCCGGCCCCCTGGTGGCCCATGGTCTGGGCAATCTCGCGCCCCAGGTACACCCGGCCAATGCCGTCTGGGCTGGGGGCCACCGTCTGATAGCCAGTCTGAGAGTCAGTCTGGGCATTGGAACCGGCCTGAAGCGCCGCCGTGCCGCAGGCGGTCAGCCCCCAAAGCAGGGCCAGCCCCACCAAACCCCTCAGGGCCACAGTACTCAGACCGAAGAGGCGGCCCGCCAGGGCCTTGGCCCGCGAAGAAGCTAGAAAAAAGCGTGAGTTTGACATCGGGATCATGGTTGGGCAAACAGTCTGATCGTCTTACCCCTTAGCTTCAACCTCTACCACCGCCGTCGGGGCGGCCTCTAGCTGGGTAATCAACGCCAAATTTACCTGGTCTTCCTCGGGCTGGCTGAGTTCGGCCCGCACGCCGGGGCCAAAGAAAGTCTCGATCTTGGTTTTCTTCTCGACCCAGGTGGTGAAGGGCACCGTGGCCGACTCAAACTCCAGCACCAGGGCATAGCTGCCGTCGATGTCAGTTTCGTGCAGGCCGCTGAGTTCGGGGCACTCTTGGCCCGAGGGGCTGAGGCCAAGCTTTTCTAGGGCCACGTCGAGGTGGGCCTCTTGGCCGTAGCGGTAGCGGGTGACATCGAGGCGCACCTGGTTTTGGGTCGAGGTGGCCTGCTCGTCGCGCAGTTTGAGCACCTCGGGGGCGGTGGGCTGGGTGTAGGGGGCGGGCTCTAGCTCAGCGGCTCGCAGCGCCAACCCCCCCAGCAGCACCGGGATGCCGTAGAAAAAGCCGACCAGATTGAGGGTGGAGTTGTCTTGAAAATAGGCAACAAAGCCAATGATGGTGAGCACCCCGCCGACCGCCAACAGCACCAGACTCAGGTTGATTCGCCCCAATTTAATTCGCCCCAGCATATGGCCCTCGGTGGAAAGATTACTTCTGACTATCATGCCGTTTTGTGGCGGAGAAGGGTAGGTGGGTAGGTGGGTAGGTGCCTTACTCACCCACTCACCCACCCCTCCCATCCCGCCATAAAGTTGTTTATGCTGTCGAAGGAAACTTTAGGCCACACATTTTCGGGGGGAACACCATGGAACTGCAAGGGATTCGCGATCGCATTACCGCCATTCGATCCAAGCGCGAGGCGTTGATTCAGCTACTGGAGCAGCCTGACCTGGGCACCCTGCGAATTGACGTCAACCAGGCAATCGAAGAAATGGACGATTTGCTGGAAGAATTTGACCGCACTTTCCCGGTGGGATGATAGGTTGAGATTTGGACTGAAATCGTCCCGACAACTATCCACCCGGCTCAATCTGCTATGGCTACTAGCTACACCGTCGAAGTTCAACACCAGGGCAGCACCCACACCATCACCGTGCCAGCGGATCAGACTATTCTGGCGGCGGCCCATGCGGTGGGGTTAGATCTGCCCACCTCTTGCGGCGCGGGGGTATGCACCACCTGCGCGGCGCTGGTGCTAGAGGGTGAAGTCGATCAGAGCGAGGGCATGGGGGTGAGTACCGATCTCCAGGCCGAGGGCTATGCGCTGCTCTGTGTGGCCTACCCCCGCTCAGACATCAAGCTGGTGACTGAGAAAGAAGACATTGTCTATCAAAAGCAATTTGGCCAGGGCTAAGCCGTAGGGTGGGCATTGCCCACCATTAACATTTTTGGGCAGGCGAGGTATAGCCAATTCTGCCTAGGTAGCCTAGTTCAGGCCTGCCTAATCGTCGTATTTTTGCGTTATTTAGTGGTGGGCAGTGCCCACCCTACCTTGGCCAGGTCAGGTTTCGACAGGATTGGTTGACCGATGGCGTTAGCAACTCACTTTATTGCGATCGACGTTCCGCTCGGGAATGGGGATCTAGTCAGCACCATCGAAGCGGCCCTGGCCCAGCGGGGCGAACCCCTGCGCTGGGCGATCACCCAGGTCGACTCTACAACCCAAACGGCCACCGTAGAAGCCGTGATCACCACCGAGACCCCTGACCAAAACCCCTAATTCTGACATCCGCCTTGGCTGACCCTGGTTGGGCTGGGCAAACACCGTTTGCCCCTACGCAAGCTGCCTGTTTGACATCGGGGTTATACGATTCAGATTTGGTATAGCGCCCCACTTTTCACCCTGCACCCTGCACCCTTCACTCTCCCACCCTATGCCCCCCTCCCCCCTCCGTCGTCCCTACAATGCGGTGCTGGTGGTGCCCACGGGCATCGGTGCCGCCATCGGCGGCTATGCCGGTGACGCGCTGCCGGTGGCGCGAGCCATGGCGGCGGTGGTCGATACCTTGATCACCCACCCCAACGTCATGAACGGGGCCCAGCTCTACTGGCCGATGGCCAACGTTTTCTACGTCGAAGGCTATGGCCTCGACCAGTTTGCGGCGGGGCGCTGGGGGCTGCGCCCGGTGCACCAAAACCGCATTGGTCTGGTGCTCGATGCCGCCATCGAAGCCGACCTGCGCTGGCGGCACCTGCAGGCGGCAGATGCGGCCCGGGCCACCCTGGGACTAGATTTGACCGACTACGTGGTCACCGACGCGCCCCTCGGGGTCGAACTGCGCCGGGCGGCATCGGGGGCCACCTGGGGCACAATTCAGCGGCCCGACAGTTTGCTGCGGGCGGCTGAGCAGGCGATCGCAGCCGGGGCTAGTGCGATCGCAGTAGTCGTCCGCTTCCCCGAAGACACCGACGCCGCCGTGCTGCAAGACTATCGCCAGGGCCAGGGCGTTGACCCCCTAGCGGGGGCCGAGGCCGTGATCAGCCATCTGGTGGTGCGTCAGCTGCGGGTGCCCTGTGCCCACGCCCCGGCCCTGAGTCCGCTGCCGCTCGACCCGTCAATTTCACCCAAATCGGCGGCGGAGGAACTGGGCCATACCTTTTTGCCCTGCGTGCTGGCCGGGCTGAGCCGCGCCCCTCAGTTTGCAGCTGGCCCCAGCCTAGGCCGATCTGGAGCTACCATCTGGGCCGATCAGGTCGATGCCATTGTGGTGCCCGCCAGCGCCTGCGGCGGTGGGGCGCTGCTGAGCCTGAGTCGGCAGGCCCTGGCGATCGCCGTAGAAGCTAACCCCACCGCCCTGGCGGTCAGCCCAGAATCGCTGGGAATTTCAGCGGTGCGGGTGGCCTCGTACCTAGAGGCGGTGGGGCTACTGGCGGCCCACCGGGCTGGGGTTCACCCCCAGGCGCTGACGGCCCACCTGCCCCAGCTCAAACAGCGGCGGGTCGGGGTTCATCCCTTGGGCAGATAGAAATTATGTCTGAAGTGCTTAAGATTTATGGTCAAGAGGAGGCTCACCGAGCTGAGCCGGGCTGGTAAAGCCACCGGGTCTGACATCGGCTGGTTTTGCCCACCGGTGATCGATGACTCAGACCGCAGACTGCCCGTGACGGCTCTAGGCCTTTGGGGCCAGAGGCTGATGCGGCGAATGGCTTGGTCGGGCACGCCAGGGGTTGACCTTGTTGCTTGCTGTCGCCCGCATCCCAAGCAGCGCTGAGTTGGCTTCCCCTGTTGTCACAGGAGCATGTCATGGAAAAGTGCAGGGTAAATGTTCTATTGGTCGAAGACGACGAAGTGGACATAATGAACGTCAAACGAGCTTTTCGCCGCAGCCAGATTGACAATCCCCTCTACGTGGCCAACAACGGCCTAGATGCCCTCGACATGCTGCGCGGCACCGACTCTACAGCGGTGCCCAAGCACCGTCGCTTGGTGCTGCTAGACATCAACATGCCAAAGATGAGCGGGCTAGAATTTTTACAAGAGCTGCGCCAGGACGAAGCGCTCAAGTCAACTCCAGTGGTGATGCTGACTACCTCTGATGCCGACCAAGATCGGCTAGAGGCCTACCGCCTCAACGTGGCAGGCTATATCCTTAAACCAGTAGCCTTTGCCACCTTCACGGAGGTGATGGCCGCCCTAAACCATTATTGGGAGCTGTGTGAAATCCCCTAAGCTGGTGCAGTGGCAGCCGCTGTGGGCTAGAGGGGCAGAGGCTGATCAAATGGGTAGAGCGCTAGAGTTATTGCTGGTAGATGACGATGCGGTAGACCGCATGGCAATTTGTCGAGCTCTGGCCCGCGCCGATCTGGCGGTGCAGGTGACTGAGGTGACCAGCGCCGAGCAGGCGCTCTCGCACCTCCATAGCCGCACCTTCGACTGTGTTTTTCTAGACTATCGGCTGCCTGAGCAAGACGGGCTGTTTCTGATTCACCAGCTGCGGGCTGAGGGGGTCACTATTCCGCTGGTGGTGCTGACTGGCCAGGGCGATGAGCAAATTGCGGTCGATTTGATGAAGGCCGGGGCCAGCGACTACCTGGTCAAGACCCGAGTTTCTCCCGACCGACTGGCGCTGCTGTTACGCAACGCCCTGCGGGTCTATGACGCTGAGCAGCGCGAGGCCAAGGCCCTAGCTCAGCTACAGCAGACCAACCTGCTGCTGACTCAGCAAAACGAGGAGCTAGACCGCCAGCGCCGCTACATTGAAGACCAAAATTTTCAGCTGCTGGCGGCTTACCGAGTGAAGTCTGAATTTTTGGCCACCATGTCCCATGAGTTGAGAACGCCCCTCAACGCGATTCTGGGGTTTTCGCAGATTCTCGACAGTCAGTCGAAGGGGCCGCTGAGCACCCACCAGGCGGAGATGGTGAGGCGCATTTTCACCAACGGCAAAAACCTGCTCAACCTAGTCAACGACATTCTCGACCTGTCTAAGCTAGAGGCCCAGCGGCTCTCGCTCAATCCCTCCTCGGTTGATTTGCATCAGCTAGTGCGGGCGACGCTGTCGGATCTGCGATCGCTCGCCGACGGCAAAATTCTCACCCTCGCAAGCACCCTAGATCTCACCGACCCAGTGGTAACCAACGATGAGCACCGCCTGCGGCAAATCTTGACTAACCTAGTCTCAAATGCGATCAAATTTACCGATCATGGCGAGGTGCATGTCACCTTAGCTGACCTGCCCTCTAACTCCATCAGCTTGACCGTAGCCGACACCGGCATTGGCATTGCCGAAGAGCAGCTGCCCCACATTTTTGAAGCCTTTCGCCAGGTTGACCAATCCATTCGCCGCCAGCGACCCGGCACCGGCCTAGGACTGTCTATTGTGCATTCCCTAGTGGCGATCATGGGCGGCACAGTGTCCGTTGCCAGCCAGGTAGGTCAGGGTACGACCTTTGAAATTATTCTGCCGCGCCACATTCCGACCTCGCTACCCGAGCCGGCAGTCTGGGCAGAGACCCAAGATCCCGAGGCTCCAGATCCCGAGGCTCCAGATCCAGGGGTGCAGGCTCTCTAGGCGGGGTCTGCGGGCTGAGCGCCATTGCCCCCAGGTGCAGATGTGATCTGGGTAAAGCGCTATTTCACCGGGCTTCTAGGCAATTGAACCCCAATTGATGGGAATTTCTGTCTTTAGAGTCGTCGTCAATTGCGGTTCGACGGTAGAATAGCAAAGCCCCTGGAGAGGTGGCAGAGTGGTTGAATGCGGCAGTCTCGAAAACTGTTTTGGGGTCAAACCCAACGGGGGTTCGAATCCCCCCCTCTCCGTTGACTTTTAAAGCCCATACCTCGACTTTAGCGACCTCGCAGGTAGCCGTTGGCCGCCAGCCGCTCAACGCTGGCGACCCAGAATGTTTGCGGGCTGATCCTAGGAATTTCCTATGAAATTTTGGCAGGATGGGCTCACAGTTGGCAGCCGGGCTGACGGGTTTTGGCGATTGAGTCAGCCCTGGCTGGCCTCGCGCCTAAATCTTGTCAGATCTCTCTAGCTCCCTTACCGGCAGGACAGCACCGTGACCGCAGAAGCTAACCGCCTCGATCAGATTCGGGCCAAAACCGCTCCCTGGCACAAGTGGGGCCCCTACCTGAGCGAGCGCCAGTGGGGCACCGTGCGCGAAGACTACAGCGCCGACGGCAACGCCTGGGACTACTTTCCCCATGACCACGCGCGATCGCGGGCCTACCGCTGGGGCGAAGACGGCCTCGGCGGCATCACCGACG
>RECJ01000089.1 GCA_007694115.1 Leptolyngbya sp. DLM2.Bin27
CCTTCTGCCTTCATCCTTCTGCCTTCATCCTTCTGCCTTCATCCTTCTGCCTTCCCTAGGGAGCATCGATCAGCTGTTTAAACCGGGGGTGGTGCCGCAGCCCGTCAAAATGAGCATCGATCTGCACCATCACCCGGTAGATCGAGGGGCTGAGGACAAAGGTGCGGTAGAGATTTCTTAGGGTCTGATTGAGGTCGCCCGCCATGGCGTAGGCACGGGCTTTGCCGTACCAGGCATTGGGGTTGTCGGCCTGGTGGCTTAGGGAGGCGTCAAAGCTATCTACGGCCTCGCCATAGCACCCCATTTGAATCAGCACCGTGCCCCGCTGGTTCCAGATGTAGTGAGCGTTGGGCCGATGCTGGAGGGCCACTTGCAGCACGTCTAGCGCCTCATCGTAGCGGTGTAGGCCACCGAGGGCCACTGCCTGGTTATAGCGCGCCCGGTGGTTTTGGGGATTGAGCTTAAGGCTCTGCTCAAAGCTGACAATGGCGTCTTTGTAGTGGCGCAGCTGGTTTTGGGCGGTGCCCAGGTTATACCAGGCTTTGTTGTCGTCGGGGGCGAGTTTGACGGCGCGCTTGAGATGGGTGACCGCCGCTTCAAAATGGCTGAGTTTGGCGAGAGCGTGGCCTTTACCATGCCAGGCCAAACCGTAGTCTGGGTTGCGGGCGATCGCCTGACTAAAGCTGTCTAGGGCGGGCTCAAACTGTTTCAGCGCGACCAGGCAAAATCCTTGCAGGGTCCAGACTTCGTGAGCCTGGTCGTTGAGGGCGAGGGCCGCCTGAAACCGGGCCAGGGCCTCGCTGTAGCGGCCAATGGCGTAGAGCGCGTCGCCCTGGCCCCGAAGTAGCTCGGTGCGCGTCAGTTTGGCGAGGGTGAGATCAGATCCAGCAGACATTCGATTAGGGGCACCGCTAACGACGCCAAGGGGTGGGCCTAAGCCCAGATTGCCCAGTTTAAGAGTGCGATCGCACCTCCCTAAGGGCGGGCATCCGCCGCAGACAGGCAATAACCAACGCCCAGTATTAAGTAGTCTAGACTACCGATGGCGAATATGCTCGTACAGCTCTACATACTCCTGCACCGGGTTCTTCCACGAAAAGTCGTACTCCATACCCTGTTGGGCAATGCGCCGGAAAATCTCAGGGGCCTGGTTCCAAATATCAAAGGCGCGGTTCATCGCCGACTCTAGGGCCACAGTGTCATTTTGGAAAAACACAAAGCCATTGCGCTGATCCGGCTCGTGGAGGGTGTCATAGTCCCAGTCAAACACCGTGTTGACTAGACCGCCCACGCCCCGCACCACCGGCACCGTACCGTACCTGAGGCCAATCATCTGCGTTAGACCGCAGGGTTCAAAGTTGCTGGGCACCACGATCATGTCGGCCCCGGCATAGATCAAGTGGGCTAGCTCCTCGTTAAAGCTCAGCTCTAAATGCACATCGGGGTTGTCGTTGAGGAAGAGCTTTTCGTGCCAAAACCAGTCGTTGATGCTCTTTTCGGTGGCCGATCCTAGCAGCACAAACTGCGCCCCCCGGCCCAGGGCGTAGTACATGGCGTGGTGAACTAAATGCACGCCCTTTTGATCGTCTAGGCGACCAATAAAGGCCACCAGGGGCTGATCGCTCTGGCGCAGCAGCAGGCGATCGCGCAGCTCCTTTTTATTTAGCGCCTTGTCTTCAAAGGTGGTGAGGTTGTAGTGGTGAGGAATGTAGCGATCGCCCTCTGGGTTCCACACCTCGGGGTCAATGCCGTTGAGAATGCCCGAGAACTTGTGCTGATTGGTGTGCAGGGTGTGCCCCAGACCAAACCCCTGATCGGTGTGCTGAGCTTCCCAGCCGTGGTAGGGCGACACCGTATTGACGTGGTTGGCATAGGTAATACCCCCCTTCATAAAGTTGATCGCAAAGGGGTTAAAATCGTCGCGCAGGCGGTAGGGCTGAAAGTAGTACTCGGGCCGATTTAGCCCCGTGGCCGCCAAAATCTCGCTACCCCCAAACCCCTGGTGCTTAAAGTTGTGGATGGTGTACAGCACCCGCTGAAACTCCATGCCGTTGTACTTATAGATCTCAAACAGCATCACCGGAATCAGCCCCGTCTGCCAGTCGTGGCAGTGGATCACATCGGGCCGCTTGTTGCTGCGCAGCAAAAACTCCATCGCCGCCTTGCTAAAGAATGCAAACCGCATCGGGTCGTCGTCGCAGCCGTAGTAGCAGCCCCGGTTAAAAAACATCTCCCACGACTTGGGCTCAATGAAGAAGCACAACCGCCCGTGCACCCAGCCACAGAGCACATCACAGCGAATATCGGTACCGTACCAGGGCACCACCAGGTCGCAGTAGGCCTCGTGCAAGCCCCAGATGTGGTCGTAGCGCATGCAGTCGTACTTGGGCAAAATCAGCTCGACACAGTGCCCCTGGGCCTCTAACTCACGGCTGAGACCGTAGACCACATCGCCCAACCCACCCGCCTTGATCACTGGGGCACATTCTGAAGCGATCTGCACGATATACATGGCGTTTCCCCTCGCGACCAAGACTTAATTTTTAATTTTAATGTCCCTATTCAATCAGGATGTCGGGGTAGAGGCAAGGGGCGATGGGGGGAGATGTCGGTGGGTAGATGAGTCAATTGTTTTACTCATTTACCCACCTACTCACTCTCATCCTTCAGCTTCTCCATCGCCTGCCAGCGGCCTTCTAGCTCCTCCCGCTCCTGCTTGAGGCTGCGCTCTAGCTCTTGAATTTCGTCGCGGCGGGCAGCGGTTTCAAGGGCGCGGCGGTCAACTTCCTGGCTCTTGAGGGTGAGGGACTGCCGCCAGCGCTCGGCCCGCTCGATTTCTTGCTCTAGGGCCTCGGGGGTAACTCCGTAGACCAGGTATTGCTCGACTAGGCCCAGCACCCAGGGGGTCGCATCTTGCACCGACACAATTTGGTTGAGGTTGTCAAGCTCTACCAGCACCAGGTTGCCTTCCTGGAAAGCCAGCAGTCGAGTGGTTTCAACCACGCGTGCTGACGACAGCAGCGCCCAGGTTGACTCGGAGGTCTGCTCGGCCAGCAGCAGCAGCTCTGCACCGCCGAGAAATGCCTTTTTTTGAACCTTCGCCAGGTATTGCATTAGCCCTTGAGTCCATACCGCTATGGCACGAGTATACCTGGTGAAACCTAGCTTTTAGGGCGATGACAGAACCTCGGGCTAAAGCCACATACCTAGCTCATCACTCACCGTAGGACTACGGATTGGCTGACGCTTCCCTGTGCAACTCCGATAAATAAATAAGTTGTCTCGCCGAGGGCAGTTGCCTTACCTGCCTTTAAGATTGTTTAAAGATACAAAGCGTTATAGTTTCCATAGACGTGGCCTAAACTGATGCTCATTGCCGACCTCCTGTTATCTTCGGCATAGCCACGGTTTGATCAATCAGAGTGCGACATCATGTCTAACCTTGAGCAATCCATTGAACGAATGTTTGCGGCCCGCCGCCTGACTCGAGACGACCAGCGACAGTTGATGGCTACGTTCTCTCAGCGTGACATCAGCCCCAACGATGCGGCGTTGATCAATCGAGTCTATGAGGCGCTGAGTCAGGGGCGGTTGCGGGTAGTCGATTAAATTCAGGGTAAGATCTCCACGACGTTAAACAGTAAAAAGTCATGGCAGATACTCCGAATACCTCCCCCGAAAAGCCGAAGAAAAAAATCATCACGGTGGGAGATAGCGGCGGCGGCGAGCGCGGCGGCAACACCGGAGAGCGTCGTGATGGCAAGGGCCAAGGCGGCAAGGGCCGGGGCGGCAAGGGCCGAGGCCGAGATGAAGGCGATCGCAAGCCGGGTATTCCCCCCGCTCTCATGCGCGGCCCTAGGCCCAAACCCAAGGCCGCCGAAGTAGAGGTGCCAGAGGTTGTCGAGGCTGAAGAAGCTGTGGCTGAAGAGCCTGTAGCTGAAGAGGCTGTGGCCGAAACCCCGGTAGCTGAAGCTGCCGTGGCTGAAGCTGCCGTGGCTGAAGAGGCTGTGGCTGAAGAGGCTGTGGCTGAAGAGCCTGTAGCTGAAGCTGCCGTGGCCGAAGAGGCTGTGGCTGAAGAGGCTGTGGCCGAAACCCCGGTAGCTGAAGTCGCCGTGGCCGAAACAACTGTTGCGGCAGGTGACCCAGCGGCAGGTACCCCGGCGGCAGGGGCAGAGGCCGCCGCCGATCCTGAAACAGACCCCGCCGCCGCTGAGCCTGAAGCCCCTCCGGCTTAGTCACCCTCCTTGACAAAGCCATCATCAGCCCCGGCAGACTGATCGGCTAGGGCTGGTGATAGCTCTAAAAACTGACTATCGACTAAAAACGAGCCTTTGGCAAACTTGATGCCCCAGTAGCCACCGGGGCGACGGCTTTGAATCACCCCCTCGGCCCCCACCGATAGGGTGTCGGCGGGGCGCAGCATGGGCATGGGGTCGGCGGTTTTAAAGTAGGGGGGCAGCGCCACAAGACGAACGCGATCGCCCACGGTAAATTCAGCTGTCATGGCAACCTCTGGCTCTCTTTACCTGGAGTGTAATGTATCGGGTCAGCAGCTAGGGCTAGGCTGGGGCTGGGACGGAGCAGATCACTAGCTCCGAGGGCGATCAAAGCTGCTATTTGCGCCTCAGTCAAGCCCGTCACCCCGGCAATGGCCATGCCTTCGTAGGGGCGAGGCATTCGCAGAGTTTGCCCATGACTGTAAATAAAACCGTCTGGGGTCGGCAGCTTGTGCCAAACCTGGATGGTTTCATCTTGGCTACAGCTAATCAGCTGTTCGCCATCGGCGCTAAAGGTGACGTAGCGCACCCACTTGTCATGGCCCCCCAGGGTTTGGTGACATCGACGAGTGCGCAAGTGCCACAGCTTGATGGTGGTGTCACCGCCGCAGCTGGCCAACCATTGCCCGTCGGGGCTAAAGGCGACGGCGAGCACCAGGCTGGGATGGGTGCCGATCACGGTGCGATGGCCCAATTTTAAGTCCCACAGCATGACGTAGCCGTTGGAGCCGCCGCTGGAAAGAAACCGACCGTCAGGGCTAAAGGCCAGTCCTCGCACCCAGCTGCCCTCACAGGGTAGGGCTTGCAGACAGGTTTGGGTTTCTAGATCCCACAGGCGCACGGTTTGGTCTTGACTGCCGCTGGCCAAGCGACGGCCATCGGGGCTGATGGCCACAGTCCAAACGCCGCTGGTGTGGCCCCTGAGGGTGCCACAGCCCTCCTGGCGATTGAGATCCCACAGGCGAATGGTGCCGTCGAGGCTGCCGCTGGCCAGCCGAGCGCCATGGAACGCACTCTGGGGGTAAAAGGCCAAGGCCCAGACCTCGTGGTTGTGGTCGGTCCAGAGGGCGCGGCAGTCGCCCGTGGCACTGTCCCACAGCCGCACGGTGTGATCGTCGCCGCCGCTGGCCACCCACTGACCGTCGGGGCTGACCGCCACCGCAAACACCCAGCCATGGTGGCCAGAGAATGTTTTGGCGGTAACCGCATCGACCAGCGGCCAGAGGCGCACCTGACGATCTTGGCCACCGCTCACCAGGTAGCTGCCCTGGGGATGCAGGGCCACCGACCAGACCCCGCTATTGTGGCCGCGCCACACCCGTAGGGCCTGGTGGGTCTGGCTATCCCACAGGCGTACCGATTGATCTTCGCTGGCGCTGGCTAAGATGTACCCGTTTTCTGCGGGCGACGCTCCGCAGACGGGGCTAAAGGCGACGTTTGAAATCCAGCTGCTGTGACCTTTGAGGATGCAGTCGACCTGGCCAGTCCGCCAGTTCCACAGGCGAATGGTCTGGTCGTCGCCGCCGCTGGCCAGGCGACGGCCATCGGGGCTAAAGGTCACCGAGCGCACCGCCTGGGTTTGGCCCAAGATCGATGGCCCGCTGGGCCTGAGCCACCGCGCCCCGGTCTGGGTAGCCACCTGCCACAGACCGATGCTGCCGTCGAGGTGACCGCTGGCCAGGGTTTGCCCATCGGGGCTAAAGGCAATGGACCACAGGGGCGATTCGGTGGCCAGCGCCACGCTGTCGCCGCTGGCCACATCCCACAGGCGCAGGGTGCCATCGTAGCTGCCGCTGGCCAGCTGGTGGCGACGCGGCTGCACACCGGGGCCAAGCCCGCCGCGAATATTGCCCTGGGGCGAAAATGCCACCGATCGCACTTCGTCGCTATGCCCCACTAGACAGTGAATTAGCGTTTGGCTACGCACATCCCAAACCCGGATTTGGTGGTCTTCGCAACCGCTAGCGAGGTAGCGGCCATCGGGGCTAAAGGCCAACGAAAAAACTCGGCTAGAGGAGTCTTTGAGCTGGCCGTAGCGCTGGCCAGTGGTGAGATCCCACAGGTCGATGGTGCCGTTGGCGCTGCTGGCTAGGGTTTGATTGTTGGGGCTAAAGGCTACGGCCCAGCACCAGCCGTCTTGGGCTCCTAGGGTGAGCACGGGCTGGGCATCGCTAACCCGCCACAGGTGAATTTCGTAGCTGACATCACTGGCGGCGAGCAGCTGGCCGTCGGGGCTAAAGGCAATGGCCAGCACCTGGCTAAAGGTGTCTTTAAACACTGACCGCGACAGGTCGGCCTGGGCAAAGTTGGTGTGGCGCAGGGTGCTGTCTTGCAGGTAAGCCTGCCAGATCGTCTGGTGAGAAAAATCCCATCCCTCAAGGGAAATCTCGGCCTGGTGGATCAAGTTGATCAGGTTGCCGCAGGCGTAGCTGGCTAGGCCCTGCCCGCGCCAGGCGGCCAGATGATGGCGTAGGCAACTGACGAGTTCGCTGGGGCGCAGCCGCAGCTGCTGTAGGACGGGCTGCAAAATCAGGCGGGTTTGGCTGTCGCGCAGGTAGTCTTTGGCCTGGGCCAAAATTAGAGCGTAGGTGTGCAGCGGGCTGGGCTCGGCGGTGGGGGGCGCCAGAATGGCATGACTGACCTGATCCACTAGCCAGTCGGTGATGTATTCCATCACCACAGGCGGTTGGGTGAAGCGGGTGCTGCGGGGGCTGGTCGCCCTGGGGGTATCGCGATCGATCAGCGATCGCCGTTCCAGACTGGTAAAGGCTTCGATCAAGTCTCCCAGGGCCAGGGGATCTACCAGGTGCGATCGCACCTGGGCCAGGGTCACGGGCTCGCGGTGGATCGCCAGCCAGGCCATGATCTGCTGCTCTAGGGGCGAGAGTCGGTCAAACTGGTGGGCCAGCAGGTCGCGAATGTCGCCAAACACCGAGTCACCCTGGGTCAAAATCTGCACAAACGGCCCCAGCTGGCCGTCAAAAAAGTCTTGCACCACGGCGGCCACCATTTTGAGGGCCAGGGGGTTGCCCGCATAGTGGTTGACGAGCTGCTGCCAGTCGGTGGGCGTGCCGCTAAACTGGCCCCGAGCCTGAAAAATCGATTGCCCCACCCGGGGCGGCAGCCCCTTCAGCCGCAGCGATCGAATGGGCAGATCAGCGCCTTCTTGTTGAGCGATTTCTTTGAGCTTTTCGCGGCTGGTGAGCAAGATAGTGCTCTGGTGGTCGACATTGCCCAGGCTGGTGAAGAGCTGGCCGTAGTTTTCGTAGCCGGGCTGGTAGGTGCCAGTGCGATCGCCCGGCTGCAAAATCGTTTCGCCGTTGTCGAGCACAATTAAGCAGCGGTGCTGACGCAGCTGATCAAGCAGCGATCGCAGCAGGCCATCAAACTCGACGGCAGCGGCATGGCCCCCCGGCGATAGCACTGCTAGCAGGTCCTTGAGCAGGTGATTGACCAACGGGGCATGGCGCAGCGATCGCCAGATCACCACCTCAAAGCAGTCTTGCACCTGCTGGGCCAGCCGCACCGCCAGGGTGGTCTTGCCCATGCCGCCCATGCCAAACAGCCCCACCAGCCGACAGCGTTGGCCTGGCTGGGCAGCAGGATCGCTGACCAGCCAGGTTTGCAGCTCAGCCAGCTCGTCGGTGCGGCCATAGAAGGGGGTCGCGGCAGCGGCATCACCCCAGTCGCGGCGACGCCAGGGAGCTAGAGGAGCCATGCTATCTACGGCGTCGGCCTCTTTGGCCGCCAGGGCTTTGAGCTGGCCAGCCATCACCCCGCGCAGATTGCGTTTAGTGACCTTTTCGCCCAGGGTGTCAGACAGGCACTGCCAGAGGTCAGAGCCAATTTGTTTGACATAGCCCACCTCATAGCCCAGTTCTAGGGCCATGGCCTGGTAAGTGCGATCGCCCCAGGTCTGCCGTAGCAGGTTGGCCTGAATCGAGTTCAGACCCCTCGCCCCGCGCGCGGCTAGTAATCGCTCGACCAGGGCTAGGGCGTCATCTGCGGTCATGGTGCGGCTATGGGCCTGTATTCAACGCTACTGCCTGGCCTGAAACTAAAGCGGCACAAGGCCTAGAGCAGACCTGATGGCTGTCATCGTAGCCAAGCGCTACTCCCAAAATTGTGCATTAGGTCACATTTTGGTTCATCGTCTGGGGCGGGTCAGCCATCAGCGCACCTTTGCCACACCTTTCTCGAACCTCAGTTCCGAGGCAGCATTGATAGTCTCTCTGTAACGTTCAGACAGCGTTCCACCACCCACAGCCCGCACTCAAAGCCCTGATCTCTGCCCCTTTCCGAGAAACGGCGGTGCCTACCCGAGCAGCCCGACGTCCCCAGGAGCAAAGGGCAGGCCATGGGGCAGCGGGTTTCATCTTGACACTGCTTTGCCCTCAATTTTGCCCTCAATTCAGGAGAACCCCATGCGGAAACCCACGTTTCAGGTGACCCGTCGCCAGGCGATTCGGGGATTGCTGGCCACTGGTGCCTTTGGTTTAACCGTCAAACTCAGCGGCTGCGGCAACGCCCCCACGGCAGCGGGCGACAGCGATAGCCTAACCGCCGGGTTTATCTACGTCGGCCCCAAGGACGACTACGGCTACAACCAAGCCCACGCTGAGGGCCGTGCCAGCCTAGATGGGATAGCGGGGGTTAAAACCTCCGAAGAAGCCAGCGTGCCCGAGACCAATGCGGTGCAAGAGACCATGCGCAGCATGATCGACCTGGATGGGGCCACAGCCATTTTTGCCACCTCCTTTGGCTACTTTGACCCCCACGTGCTGGCCCTGGCGCAGGAATTCCCCGATGTGCAGTTCTTCCACTGCGGCGGACTGTACGAAGCAGGGGTGCACCCCAACAATGTCGGCAGCTACTTTGGCTACATCGACGAGGCCCAGTACGTGGCGGGAATCGTCGCCGCCCACGCCTCCAACAGCAAGCGGCTGGGCTTCATCGCCGCCAAGCCGATTCCCCAGGTGCTGCGCAACGTCAACAGCTTTACCCTGGGGGCCCGCAGCATTGACCCCAGTGTCACCACCCAGGTGATCTTTACCGGCGACTGGTCTGACCCCGTGCGTGAGGCCGAGGCCGCCAACAGCATGGCCGATCAGGGCATCGACGTGCTCACCTGCCACGTCGACAGCCCCAAGGTGATCATCGAAACCGCCGAGCGGCGCGGCATTTTTGCCTCGGGCTACCACGCCAACCAGGCCGAATTAGCTCCCCAGGGCTACCTCACCGGCGCCGAGTGGGACTGGTCCAATGTGTACAAAAACTACGTCACCCTCATGCAGGAAGGCAAAACCCTGATGAACGGCGGCATTCCCCACCTGGTGCGGGGCGGCTTTCAGGATGGCTTTTTGAAGCTGTCCCCCTTTGGCCCAGCGGTGAGCGCCGCCGCCCAGCAGGATGCCGAGGCCGCCAAGACCCAGCTGATGGCTGGCGATCTGGTGATTTATAAGGGCGAAATCAAAGACAACCAGGGCAAAACCGTGATCGCAGGCGGCAAGGAACTGGGGCAGACGGCGGTGGAGCTAGAGCAGATGAACTGGCTGGCAGAAGGGGTGATGGGGAGCGTGGGGTGAAGAGGTGAAGAGGTGGATGGGTAGGGGCAGACCGATGTGTCTGCCCAGGCTGCCGTAGCCGTAGCCGTAGGGTGGGCAATGCCAGCCCTGTCAAGGTGGGGCGGATTTAGGGGTCGATCCTTCAGATTGGCCCCGAGCCAAGGACTAAAAGTCCTTGGCTCAAAGCCGAAATCCTCTGAAGAGGATTGGCAGCCGAGTTCCCCAGTCTGCTTTAGCAGACTTTGGCTATGAGCCAGGGAGTTCACTCCCTGGTGGTTGTGGCTTGGCCGCAACTGACAACGTGATTGAGCATTCAGTGAAGCAAGGAGCAAAATCATGAGCGATCGCTGGCGAAGTCTTCTCGAAAAAATCTGCATCCCCGTGGGGGCGCTGCTGGTCGGCCTGGTGGTATTTGGTCTGTTTTGTGCCCTGGCGGGAGCCAACCCCTTGGGGGTCTACTACTCGATCTATCGGGCCGCCTTTGGCAGCTGGAGCTCGTTTCAAAACACGCTGATTCAGGCGTCGCCGCTGA
>RECJ01000146.1 GCA_007694115.1 Leptolyngbya sp. DLM2.Bin27
GGTGGATCGCCTCAATCAGCGGGCGCGAGATGGTGCGGTAGCCCACATCGGCCTCTTCATCGGGGCGGGCCGTCACCACCAGCAGGTTGATCACCGGGCTGGGGTCTCGGTCAAGGACGGTGGTGCCCCCGGAGCGGAACCGCTTGCGGGTGAAGATCGCCTCGGTGGCCAGGGGGGTGGGGTGCTTGGGATCTTTCAGCGCCTCCCAGTGCAGGGCTTGGAAGTCGGGCGAATCGCCCTCGATTTCGATCTGGAGCTGGCTGATGCCGCTGCTACAGGACTGGGTGTAGTCGGCGTAGGCGCGGCGATCGGCAAAGATTTGCTCAAATAGGCTCTCGCCGTAGGTCTGCACACTGGCCCCTGCCCGCTGAGCAATCACCTGGTTGTCGAAGGGAAAGCGAATCCACTGCTCGAAGTAAAACTCTAGCTCCCGCTCTTGCTGCTCGGTGAAGGGGTCGGCAAGGGTAACGGGGTACTGGGTCTGCCCGTCAATGCTGACGGTGGCGGCAAAGCCCGCCTCGGTGACCTGCTGGTAGCGGAGAGTGATGGTGGGCATATGGTGAGGCAATTTTTCCTATTGTGCCCCAAGGCCTCGCCCAGTCACCCGCCCAGTGGCTCATTCACCCAGTGGCTCATTCACCCACCTACTCCTCCGGCGGTAGCTCTGGCGGCGGTGAGGCTTCGGCATCGATCAGGTTGGCCTTTGACTTTTTCAGGTCTTTCCAGAGGCGCTTGATCTCGTCGTAGGCATCATCTGCAGACATTTTGCCGCCGGTTTCGAGGTTGCACACAAACGACACCCGCTGGGCAAACTCTTGCAGGTTGGCGTTAAAGGCCAACTGCTGCGGGGTAAACTCGCCCCAGTATTTGCTGCGAGGGAAGAGAAAATCCCGTTTCGGTGACGGTTGATTATCTGTCATAGCACCAGCGAATAGAAAGCTTGCTCTACACCATACATTAGACGCATTTTTGTGGGCTGTTGGCCTGGGGCTAGAAATGTCGTCTACAACACCAGCGGAAAATAGTTTCCCAAGTGGTGGGCAGTGCCCACCCTACAGGGGCTGGCTGAGCCACTGTCGCATTTGGGCCAGGGCGATGTCGACGGTGGGTGCGATCGCAATTGGCCCGGTGGCCAAACTCTGCCACAGGGCGCAGGCGCTAGGCGACATTTCCATCAGAATTACCGGTTTTTGGGCCTTGAGGGCGAGGGCAATCTCTGAGGCTGTGCCGGGGCCGAGGCCGCAGGCCACCACCACTCGGCTCGACCGCACGTTGACAACGTTGCGGGCATCGCCCAGCCCGGTCACAATGGCAATATCTACATCCGCTGACATATCATCCCCTGTCGCCGAGGGCAAAATGCCGATGGTTAGCCCTCCGGCCGCCTTGGCCCCCCGACTGGCGGCGGCCATCACCCCAGCGGCGCGACCGCCCGTGAGCACCACCCATCCGACAGAGGCGATCGCATAGCCGAGGGCGTAGGCTGTCTCTAGCTGCTCTGGGGTAGCAGCGGCTGGCCCCATGATGCCGATCACGATTTGAGCCACGGGGTTTGGGGCGGGGGTGGGCGTAGGGCCTTGGGGCGCGTTTTGCCCTAGAGGCTGGTCGGATCGGCCAGGCGATCGCAAAAACTGAATGATTAAACTCTACCAAACCATAGAGCCATCGTTTAGATTGGGTTAACTAACTGAGCCAGGTAGTTACAGTAAAGGTGTGTGCCTTGCTCTTTAATATCGCCCTGTAACGCCGCGCTATCTTTGCCCCTGTTCTGGCCGTTCTGCCGTGCAATCTATAGTGTCTTGCTTTTGTGGGTTTCGTCGCTTTAAAGATTTAGTTGCTCCGGTACGGCGGGGTACTGTTGCCCTAGTGACAGGCGGGGTGCTGGCCAGTGGGCTAGTGATGGCTCCGGCGGCCCCGGCGGCAGAGTCGGTGACGGTGCGGCTGGGGCGGTTTTCTCAGACTGTGAGTTTAGCCGATCTACAGGTCTTTGCCGACACGGGGGAGGTGCCTGGGTCGCTGCGGCTGTATCGCCCCCTGCTCAACGCCAGCGTACAGGAGATGCTCCGGGGCGAAATTACCCTAGAGCCCGAAGTGGGCCAGGTGATTTTAGACGAAATCTTGCGTACCCCTGGCGGTGCCCAGCTGCTCGATACCCTGCGGGCAATTGCCCCCAACCTGGCGGCAGAAGATTTGCGGGTCACCCTAGAGCAGGTCTCTGAGGCCGAGTCGGGGCTGACCCTGCTGGGCATTTTGCAGGCTATGCCCCCAGACACCCTTGAGATCAATGTCGGTACGCTGCTGAGCCTAGCCTCTCAGTTTCGTTTGGCCCAAATGGAGAGTAAAGCCCTCAGCCGGGTATTGCGCCAGGCCCCAGAGCTAGAGGCCGCTGAGGCACTAGACCCGCTACCCGTGCTGGAGGTCAACCCCTTTGCCGCCGGCACTGCCCAGGTAGAGCGATGGGAGCTGATGCTGCGCGATCGCAGCCGCGATCGCAACATTCCGGTTGATATCTACTGGAGCCAAGACACCCACGGCCCGCTGGTGGTGATCTCCCACGGGTTTGGGGCCGACCGTCGGTTCTTTGCCTACCTGGCTGAGCACCTGGCCTCCCACGGGCTGACGGTGGTGTCGGTGGAGCATCCCGGCAGCAATGTTGCGGCCCTGCTGTCGCTGCCCTCCGACGACCTGCCCGAGGCCGCTGCCCAGAGTCGGGTGTTACCGGCCACCGAGTTTCTCGACCGCCCCCGCGACATCACCTTCGTGCTCGACCGCCTAGAGCGACTCAACCGCCATTCCTACAGCCTGCGCCAACGCCTCAACACCCGCCAGGTGAGCTTTATTGGCCATTCCCTGGGGGGCTACACCGGGCTGGCCCTAGCCGGGGCCGCCCTCGATCTGCGATCGCTTGAGTCTTACTGCCAAACCCTCAACCCGGTCAATGTCTCCCCCGCCGACTGGCTCCAATGCGCGGCCCTCGATCTGCCGGTAAAATACGCCAATCTGCGCGACGATCGCATCACCCAGCTGGTGGTCGCCAACCCCCTCACCGGCCTGCTGTTTGGCGAAGCTGGGCTGAGCCGGGTGCGGGTGCCCACCCTGATGCTGGCCGGCACCCACGACACCGTCACCCCGATGGCGAGCCAGCAGCTGCGCCCCTTCATGCAGCTAGCCGGGCCAAAGCACCTGCTGACCATGCTGGGCGGGTCGCACCTGAGCGTTGGCGACCCCAACAACCTCAACGCCGATCTGGGCCGGATTCCCTTTATGCCCGAGCTACCCGATGCCACCAGCACCTCCCTGCGGGTTTTTTTGCAGGGAGCTAGCCTGAGCTTTGTGATGCAGCAAACCGAGGAGGCCGAGCGCTATGCGCCCGTGTTGGCCCCCGCCACCGTCAATGCCTTTTCGACTACTGCCCTATCGCTACGCCTGACCGAGACCGTGCCCGAGGGCTTAGCCAGCTGGCCCCGGCTGCATCAAACGCTGCATCGCCAGGAGGGGCTGAGCAGCTACCTTCCCTCACTGCTGCACCTAGAGGCCAAGGTCATTCAAGATCAGTTCCAGGCGGTGCGGCGACAGATGGTGACCTACCTGCGCACCACCCCCCCGTCGCTGACGGCGGTGTATCTGCCTTTTTTAGTCCCCTCAGCCCCCATGCAGGCCAACCGTGACGCCCCGCGCCGGGCAACCCCCTAGGCCCCATCCTTCGCCCCCATCGTGTACCCGTCGGGCATAATCGTGCCGTACACATCGGTGCGCCGCAGGTTGGTGTAGTCGAGCTTGGCGTTGATCATGACGGCGTCGGTGAGGTCGGCCCCGCTGAGATTTGACCAGCACAGCCGGGTGCGGTAGAGGGTAGCGCCGCTCAAGTTGGCCCCCCGCAGCGAGCTCCAGCTTAGGTTGGCTCCCCGCAGGTTAGCCAACGACAGGTTGGCGTTGACTAAATTGGTGCTGGTGAGCTTGGCCCGGCTCAGGTCAGCCGATTGAAAGTCGGCCCCCTCAAGGGTAGCGCCAGTAAATATAGCCCCGATCAAGACGGCATGTTTAAGGACGGTGCGGTTCATCAGCGCGCTGGTGAGGTTGGCGTGATCGAGATTGGCGTGGCTGAGGTTAGTGGCCATTAGACGACCTCGACTCAGGCTGGCCTCGCTCAGCACCGCCCCCTGGAGGGTGGCATAGTCAAGCACCGCCTCATTGAGATTGGCTTCGCGCAGGGTGGCCTCGCTCAGGTTGGCTCGCACTAGATTGGCGCTGCGCATTCCCGCTTCGCTGAGGTCGGCCCCCACCAGCTGGCCATCGGCAATGTCGGCTCTGATCAAGTTGGCCAAGATCAGCGTCGCCCGATTAAAATTGACGTCGGTGAGCTTGGCCTCGCGAAAGTTTGCCCCCACCAGGGTAGCGCTACAAAAATTGGTGTTTTGCAGATTAGACTGCCG
Source organism: Leptolyngbya sp. DLM2.Bin27 (assembly GCA_007694115.1). Classification (GTDB taxonomy): domain Bacteria; phylum Cyanobacteriota; class Cyanobacteriia; order Phormidesmidales; family Phormidesmidaceae; genus Nodosilinea. The sequence continues at coordinate 4,434 of RECJ01000146.1, forward strand.
AAAGTTGGCCCCGCTGAGATCTTGATGGCTCAAGTCAGCACCAATGAGCTGAATGCCGCGAAAATCTCGTTCACCTGCGGCATAGCGCTTGAGCAGGCTTTCGGCGGTGATCTCCTCAGACCTGTTTAGGGGCTGAGAACTAAGGGGAGGGGTTTCCAAAGACATGTTTCAAGGGTGACGATGATAAGGAAGTAACCGCGCGATCGCCGAGATGGATTTACAGGGATGTTGTTGAATATTCTAGGATAGCCAAAAGTTTAGGCTGGATAGATGCTGACCAGGGCCGCTCTAGGTCGGCCACAGCCAACCGCAGGTGGGCTCCGATGCCAGCCTTAGAGCAGCGATCGCACCTGTGCCCAAGGTTCCAGACCCCTGGGGCTTTTAATCGAGGCTGCGGCCCGCACTATTTCTAGCCTATCTGAGGCGGTCTTAACTGGCTAGACGTTGCCGCCAGATGGCGAAGCGAGCGCCTGCCCTAGTACGCTGAGGCGACAATAAATCACCTATTCGGTGAGCCGAAACCCCTGGCTGGTGATGGGTTTCCCGTTCTGCCTGCTGCCTGCTGACTTCTAGTTTGAAGTCTTAGACCCATACCCTAATCTATGATCAAGGCCAGATATCTCAATTCACCCCTATGTATCGCTCTAGAAAACCCCGGCGACTACCGCGATCAAGGCTCACCCTACTGCGCCGTCGCCTGGTTTGGCTGACTCTGCTGCTGACGGTGTGGCTGCTGTGCAGTGGCCAGGCCCAGGCCGGCCCGATCGCCGATCGCCTGGCGGCCTTTCCCCAATGGGATAGCAAGCCCTCGCTGCCCGCCGCCCAGGGAGACCTGGTCTACCCCGACTGGCTGCGGGGTGACTGGCAGCTGACCAGCACCCTAGTCGATCTGGCAGCGCCGCTGGCCCCCGATCTCGTCACCCCTGGCTTTGAGGGCAATCGCGACCAGCTGGGGGTGCCAGTGGTCTGCCCGGTGCGGTTTGTGGCGGTAAACCTGCGATCGCAGCGCCTGATTCCGGCGGTCACTGGGCCGCCCCAAACCGTGGCCGATCGCGCCTTTAACGGGTTGAGTCTGGCCCGTGCCTACCTGGGCGCGGCGGCGGTCAAAGCCGTCAAAGTCGATCCCCAAAACCCCAACCGCCAGGTGACGCTGCTAAGCGACAGCCGCCAGCTAGAGTCCACCGTTACCGCCCGCGCCCTTGAAGCCCCTGACCCCGGCCAGTTCATCACCGTAGAGCGCTTCCAGCAGGTGTTTCGCGGCGGGGCAATCCCCTACTTCAACGAGGTCGAGACCACGACCGCCTACCGGCGCGGGGGCGATCGCATCACCGCCGACCAGGTGACGGCTGTGTACCTATCGCCCCAGGATCCAGATTTTCCCAAGGCCCCAAACCAGCCCGTGGCCCTGTATCGCTATCGGCTAGAGCTAACGACCTAGGGCCGAAAGTCGGTTTCGTTAAACAGCGCCAGGGCCGTGCGCCACACCATATAGCCATTTTCGTTGAGGTGCAGGCCATCGGTGCTCAGATCGGCGCGCAGATAGCCGTCGCCGTTGACAAACAGAGGGTAGAGATTTAAGAAATCAGCCCCGGTTTCAGCGGCCACCAGCTTGAGTTGGTCATTCACCTGGCGAATTAGATCGGGGGGAATCGCTGCAAGGCGATCGCGTCCTTCCCAGGTGGCTGACTCACCGCCGTGGGGCAAGATCGACTGCACCACCAGTCGCGCCTCGGGGTGGGTCTGCCTTAGATAGTCAACCATCATCCGCACGTTGTAGACCAGGTCAGCCGCTGAGCCCCCCCAAATCAGATCGTTAATCCCCACCATCATAAACACCGCCTCGGGGGAGGTGTCGTCTAGCAAGTGGAGGCGGTTGCGCAGGCCGTCGGTATTCTCCCCAGAGATGGCCTGATTGATCCAGGTTTTGTGCCCCGGCAGCATCTGGTCTGGAAACCACAGGGTGAGCGAGTCGCCCAGCAAAATAGTTTGCCGGGGTGCGTCAATGGCGGCGACGGCCTGGGCCTCGGCTGCCAACAGCGCCACCCATTGCTCGTAGTCAAGGCGATGGCGCATGCCCAGATCGGGCTCCAAGGGTGCGATCGCCACATCCTGATCGGCGGCAAAGGCGTTGGCCGCCGACGGCATGTCGCCAGCGCGGCCTAGCTGCCGCAGCAGCACCATCACCGTAACAAACAGCAGCCCGTTAATCACCAGTGACAGCAGCGCCCAGGCAGGTATACCCTGCAACCGATGCAGGGCTGAGCGAACCTGAGAAGAGGATAGAAGCGGTGATGCCACAGCCATGTACCTGCGAACCTGGGACGACAGAACCCGCGCCCCGATGGGTCAAATTGTAGATAGATTTTCTCTCAAAAGACCACTGTTGGGGCGCGGTTTTTTGAGCCCACCGGGCAAGAGCCGGCCTACACGTTAAAGCGAAACAACAAAACATCTCCCTCTTTGACCACGTACTCTTTGCCTTCGCTGCGCACCTGGCCCTTGTCTTTGGCGGTAGCCATCGACCCCGCCGCCACCAAGTCGTTGTAGCCTACGGTTTCGGCCCGAATAAAGCCCCGCTCGAAGTCGGTGTGAATCACCCCGGCGGCCTGGGGGGCTACCATCCCGGCTCGAATCGTCCAGGCGCGGGTCTCTTTAGGGCCGGTGGTGAAATAGGTGCGCAGCCCCAGCAGCTCGTAGGTGGCGCGAATTAGGGTCTTGAGGCCTCCTTCTTCGACCCCGAGGGCTTCGAGAAAGTCCCTGCGCTCTTCGTCGTTTAAGTCCACCAGCTCCGACTCTACCTGGGCTGAGATCACCACCACCTGGGCATCTTCGGCTGTCGCCACAGCCCGCACCTGCTCCACCCAGGGGTTGCCGCTGGCCAGGTGATCTTCGGAGACATTGGTGGCGTAGATCACGGGCTTGCGGGTGAGCAGCCCCAGGGGCTTAATCATCGCCTCGGCTTCGTCATCTAGGTCTACCAGGCGGGCGGGTTTGCCCTCATTGAGCACCGGCAGAATCTTTTCTAAAATAGCTAGCTCGGCCTGGGCCTCTTTGTCGGCGCGGGCCAGCTTGCGCACCCGATCTACCCGGCGCTCAAGCTGGGCTAGATCTGACAGAGCCAGCTCCAGGTTGATCACCTCGATATCTCGCACCGGGTCAACCGCACCCGCAACGTGGATGATGTCGTCATCCTCAAAGCAGCGCACCACATGGACGATTGCATCGACCTCGCGGATGTTGGCCAAAAACTGGTTGCCCAGCCCCTCGCCCTGGCTAGCCCCCTGCACCAGACCGGCAATATCGACAAATTCGACCCGGGCGGGTACCGTTTCGGCGGAACTAGACAGATCGGCCAGCACCTTGAGGCGATCGTCGGGCACCGCGACGATGCCCACGTTGGGCTCAATGGTGCAAAAGGGAAAGTTTGCCGCCTGGGCCTTGGCATTGGCCACCACGGCGTTGAACAGGGTAGATTTGCCAACGTTGGGCAGCCCGACAATGCCAGCTCGTAACATGGGGTAACTCTAAGATTTAGATCAGATGTTTGCCGCTAGCGACCAACACCTATCTAGCATAGGAGAGGATGGGGTCATTGCGGAGGGGTTGCTATACCCTTGAAGCTGACAGGACTGAGACAGCAAAAGGGTGAAGTGATGGTCGGCAAAAATGGTTGGGGGCGGCAGCGATGGGCTCATCTGGCCCTGATAGCAGTGGCAACTTTGGGCGTTAGCGGGTGTCGCACCTTGGGGCTATCGCGATCGCAGCCCGACTCCGACTCTATGACTAACCAGCGGGTCGACCAATCCTGGCGTGGCGACATGCTGGTGAGCCGGCTCAAGCCTGTGCGCCTGCGCCTGCAAAACGGCTGGCAGGCCGCCCCCACCGGTAGCCTCCACCCCAGCGCCGACCTAGAGGCCTACAACCCCAACGACACCATGTTCTTGATTGTGCTGGGCGAAGATCGCGACGCCGTCACCCAGGGCAACCTCGAAGACCAGGCCAATATCTACCTACAAATTCTCAAGGGCGGCCTCAACCCCATCGTTGCTAACCAGGCACGCACCAGCGTCGAGCGGGTCAGCAGCTTTCCGGCGGTGCAGTACGAGGTGCGTGGCGATGTCTCCCAGCGCACGGTGGCCTACCTGCACACCACCGTCGAGATGGGCGACAACTACTACCAAGTCGTGGTGTGGACCCCCGACGATATGCGCGTTGCCAACAGCGAAGCCATGCGGGCAATTGTGCAAGAATTTCGCGATGCCCAGCAGTAAGCATCCCCATTCTGTGGCCTAATAGAGTCTGTAGCGAGTCTGTGCCCTGGCCGATTTATTTGCCCTAGGCAGGCCTCGACCAATGCTCAATTGCCCTCACCCCTCAGGATATCCACCGCAATGCTGCCCTTCCGATCTACCTCCCATGACCGATCGACGGCGATCCACCGCCTGGGGCAGGTGCTGGGGCTAGCCTGCGCCGCCCTGGTGCTGTGGCTGGGCCTAGGGGGGCAGCCCGTTGCGCTGGCGGGCCTCACCGACGACAACTACGACGGCAATATCTTTGCCCTCTACGCAGGCAACGGCTCCCTGGTACCCCCCAAGGTCAGCCTGGAGCAGTCGCTGAAGTACGGCAAAGTATCTCTGGTGGTGTTCTACGTCGACGACAGCAGCGACTGCAAAAAATTCGCCTCGGTGATCTCCCAGCTCCAGGCTCCCTACGGTCGGGTGGCCAATTTCATCCCGATCATGGCCGACTCGATTCCGGTGAAGGAGACCTACGAGCCCAACGAGCCGGGCTATTACTTTCAGAATGCCGTGCCCCAGACCCTGGTGTTTGACGCCGAGGGCGAGCTGCTGTTTAACGAAGTCGGCACAGTCGCCTACGAGGCGATCGACGACGCCATGCGCGAAGCCTTTGACCTGTTGCCCCGCACCGAATCAGAAGAACTGCGCCGCCGCCCCCTCAACGAAGTCAACACCGAACTGGTGCCCCAGTCTTAGGCCAGAGTTAGCATCGACGGATCATTTGACCACGATCTCTACTAGAGGTCTAAACCCCTCTGTTAAGGCAGCCTGGGCTACGGCCAAGGTTGGGTAGGGGCGATCGCTATAATCCTGCCCCACCTCCAGCGGAAAGGGCGCAAGGTCATCCAGCGGCACCCAGGTGGCTCCGGCGGCCTGCACAATCGCCCACACCGCCGCGATATCCCAGATCTTGGGCGTGGCCTCGACTGCCCCGATTGCCCAGCCCGCCCCCACCAGCAGCAGGTTGTAGGCGGCAGATCCCAGCATACGAATCTTGCAGGGAAAGGGGTTGGTTAGCACCGCCGTGCTGCGGGCGCAGAGGCTGAAAAACTGGTTTTTGCCGGGCTCAGCCTCGCTAGGGTGGATCGGACGCCCGTTGCAGAAGGCTCCGCTGGGGATCGCTAGGCCGCTTGCCCCCGGCCAATAGCCGTAGAACGATTGGCCCAGGGGCGGCATCGCCACGTAGCCAAACACCGGGGTGCCCCGGTATAGCAGCCCCAGGGAAATGCCCCACACCGGAATGCCTCGGGTGAAATTGGTGGTGCCGTCGATTGGGTCAATAATCCAACACCAGTCGGTGGCGGGAAAGATATGCTCCACCTCTTCACTGAGCACCCCGTGGTCGGGAAATTTTTCGCGAATGGCGGCGCGCAGGCTGTCGTCTGACCAGCGATCGCACCTTGTCACCAAACTGCCGTCAGCCTTTAGATCGGCCTGCACCTGGCCAAAGTCGACCAGCAGCTTTTGCCCCACAGTTTTTGTCGTGGCCTCGGCAAAAGCCAATACTTCATCCCAAAAATTCTGCATTTCAGTACTCAAAGAGGGAATTGGCCCTTCCACAGGTGCTTCAAAAAAGCGTCACTGCCTTCTGCCTTCTGCCTTCTGCCTTCTGCCTTCTGCCTTCTGCCTTCTGCCT
>RECJ01000278.1 GCA_007694115.1 Leptolyngbya sp. DLM2.Bin27
GACGGCAACGATATTTTGGCCGCCCTGCACCGAGACCCCAGCGCCATCAAACCCAAAGTCTTGGCCCTGCTAGATGTAGGCGACAAAGACCAGGTCGCCCAAGCTCTAGAGGCTGGGGCCAGTGCCTGCGTCACCAAGCCCATTGACCCCAGACAACTGCTGTCGACGGTCAATGCCGTCATGGCGGCTCAGCCGGTGTAGGGTCTGTCAAATAAGGTACGGTTTACGGCAGTCCTTAAACCGGACACCGTCACCCCCTAGTCTATCTAGGTCTCAGAGTTGGGGGCCTGGCCGCCAAGGGCAGGGGTGAGGTAAGCCACCAGGGCTCCAATCAAAAAGCCGGTTACGTTGCGAGTTAGGGGCAACCAGTCGCTGGTACGGGTGACCACCGGGCCAATGCCAAAGGCGATAAACAAAATTCCCCACAGGGGCGAAAAAATCAGCACCCACTGCCAGGCAAACCCCTGGCCCTCCTTGCGGGGGTGGGCCGCAAAGCCGCAGATCACCCCACCCACGATGGAGGTGATCAGCGTTAGAATCCACTGCTCTTGGGGCAGGCCGGGCACCACGCTGCAGCCGCCCTGGCGCAGACAGCCCTGAATTGAGTCTAGGGCGCTCAAAATTGAGTTATCTTCGCCGTTCTCGCGCACAAAGAACTGGTTGCCGTAGCGGGTTTGCAGCTCAATCCAGAAGGTGCGGGGCAGCAGGTCGTAGACAGCGTCGCCGACGCTGAAGTTGAGCAGGTTGCCGCCGCGCGGGTCAGCCACCAGCATAATGCTGCGATCGTCGAGGCCCCAAAAGTCTTTTACCGCCCGACCTGGGGTTTGGTCATACTGGGTGAGCACCCGCAGCTTCCAGCCAGTTTCATCGGCAAACTGGTTGAGCTGAGAATCTAGATCTTCTTCTTGGCGGGTGCTCAGCGACTTGGCCAGGTCAATGATGGAGGTTGCTCGGTCGGGCAAAAGTTCGGGGTTATCGTAGGCCATCGCCGGAGCCATGGGCAGCCAAACGCACAGGCTGACGACACCGATGATTAGAACCTTCAGCACATTTCTCATACTGGCTTGCCGTAAAAACATAGAGCTTAAACGCGATAGAGACCAACAACCCCTAGCCCCGGGTAAGACTAATAGTGGAAGCAACTCCTTAATTTAGTCTATACCTTTGTTAACAGTTGTTCACATTACTCTAATGTCTGTCTGCGGTCTCGGCAACCTGGGAGTATAGATAGCGTCACCCTTAACCTACCGGAGCAATTGCTATGGCTATGTACCGTTCTCTGCTCACCGCTGCTCTGGCCGCTGGGCTCGTGGGCAGCCTGGGGTTTGCCGCCTTTAGTCAACCCCAAGACGCACCCCAGGACAAGCCCCAGCGCCTCCAGCATACAGAGCGGGTCGGGCAGCGAGGTCACGCCCATGCCCGCAGTCGAGCCCTGAGTCGGGCCGCCACCCAGCTCGGCGTCGGTGAAGCCGACCTCAAAGCCGCCCTGGGTCTGCCTGAAGCCATGCCCTCTCGGCCTGACTTGACCGCCGCCGCCGCCCAGTTGGGCGTCAGCGAAACCGACCTGCGGGCGACCCTACGCACCACCATGGGGGCAGCCATGCAGCAGTATAGGGCGACCGGCGAACGCCCCCACCCCAGCGTCGCCCTAACCAGCGCTGCCACCGAGCTGGGCGTCAGCGCAGCCGACCTTAAAACCGCCCTGGGCTTGCCCGAAATCATGCCCCAGCGCCCCGAGCTGGCCGCCGCCGCCGCCCAGCTCGGCGTTAGCGAAGCTGACCTGCGCGAGGCCCTGCACAGCGGCATGGGCCGGGGTATGGGGTATCGCCAGCCCCGCCCCCAGTAGGTTGGCTTTGGGTTTACGATAGACCCGGCAGCAGGCCGCTCATCACCAATAGATACAGCGGCACCGCCACCGAGATTAAGCTGATGGCAAAGCCTGTATCTAGGTCGTTTTCTTGGGCAAACAGCAGGGTGAGCAGACTGGGGGGCAGCGCCGATCCCACCACCACCGCCGCCCGTTCGACCCCCTCTAGGTCAAACACCGTTACCGCCAGCCAGCCCAGGGCCAGGCCGCAGCCGATCTTGACCAGGGCCACCCCCACCACCAGCCCCAGCCCCCCGCTCTGCACCCGAAATTCTATGCCCAGCAGCAGCAGTACCAGCAGCAAAAAGCTGCTGGCGGCAATGTCGAGCACCCCCAGCAGCAGCTCATTCCCGAGGCCCAGCCCGTTGCCCACCAAACCGAGAACGATCGCCCAAAAAAACGGCGTTCTGGCCAGCTTGAGGCCGATGGCCCGAGCGCTCACCCCCGCCGCGCCAAACCAGGCCGAGAGGCTGTAGACCACCGTGAGCAGATAGATCGCCTGGGCCAAGTCAAACAGCACAATCCGGCTCAGGCCCAGGTCGCCAAAGGCGAGCAGCATCAGCGGGTAGCCCACCGCACCCCCCTCAAAGGTGGGAAACGTGGTCATCAACGCCCCCGCCCTAGCCCGATCTAAACCCAGCCCGCGAATGCCCAAAAACCCCACCAGCGTCAGCCCCACGACCACCACCAGCGCCGCCAGCGGCAGATACACCAAATCGGGGGTGAGCGACGCGGTCAGCAGCGCCCTGAGAATGACGGCGGGCAGAGCCAGGTGAGTCAGCAGCGTGGCGATGGTCTTGGCCTCGCTTGGCCCCAGCACCCCAGCTCGCCGCAGCCCGTAGCCGGTACCGCAGACCAAAACCAGCGGCAAAAGTTGTATCAGCATGGCGCAGGCTACCCAGGGTAATATCGGCGGGCGATCAAATCGCCCTGAGAACGCTCTTGATGGTAGCCTCCCACGCCACTACCCGCTGCCTAGCTTGTCCCTTGTTGGCCCAGGGGCAGGCGAGTTCCAAGCTGATTGTGACGGGGGCCAGCAGGCTGGGGGCAGGCATCTTCCCTCACAAGGGTAGAGTCGCCAATCCCTACGTCCTAGACAAGCATGCAGCATCTTGGAGCGCTGAAACACAAGCCATCCCATGCCGCTTAAGGTCGGGGTGGTTCCTATGGGGTAAAACAACGGCCTGAGGGAACAATAGCTTCAGCCTGCGCTAATTTCTGAGTCGATTGATCTCCCGATATCTATTGGCAGTAGGCCGAGCATCTCGCCCGTGCAGGCGAGACGCCTGCCCTACAGATGTTCACGATTCGCGTAGGACCGCTATCTCTACCGGCAACCGATATCTACCGGCAGCTCACGCCATGACCACCCCTTTAGTTCCCAGATCTACCCACGACTCCAGTGCCCTCTGGCCCCTGGGCATTGCGCCGATTACTGTACCGCAGACCGCCCCGTTGTTAGAGGTGATCAACCATCTGGGCAGCGACTCAGCCCATAGGCACAGCTGCGTTTTAGTGGTGGAAGGGCAACAGCTGGTCGGTCTCATGACCGATCGCGACGCCATTCGGCTGATTGCCAACGGCACTACCCTGACCGCGCCGGTTGGCCAGCATATGACCAATTCACTGACGCTGCTATCAGTCAATCAAGTGATCCAGACCCTGGACATGCTCGATCTGATGCGGCAGCGGCAGATTCATCATCTGCCCGTAGTTGACCACGACCAGCGCCCGGTGCGGCTAATTACCGCCAGTTCGCTCCAGCAGATGCTGCTGCCCCCCCACGTGCTCAAGCTGCAGCGGGCGCAGGGGCGGATGAATCCCAACTTGGTGACCGCTAAACCCACCGACTCAGCCCTCACCGCAGCTGCCCTGCTGGCCGAATATCACGTCACCTGCCTGGCGGTAGTAGACCCGGCTGGGGCGCTGCTGGGCCTGGTGCTGCGGCCTGATGTGCTACGGTTTCAGGCCCGCCAGCTCGACTTGACCCATCTGCCGGTGCAGGCCATTATGCGCGAGGCGCAGTTTTGTCTCCAGCCCGATGATTCTCTCTGGCTGGCCTACCAGGAGATGAGCCAGCGTCGCTTACCCTGTCTCATGGTGGTAGCCCCCAATCGCCAGCCCCTGGGGGTGGTGACCCAGGCCAACTTGCTTTACAGCCTCGACCGGCGCGAGCTGCAAGCCTCGTTTAGCCATCTGTGGCAAACCTTTAAGCAGTCTGACAACGAGCGGCTAGAGCTGCGCAAAAACCATAGCTCAGAGCTAGAGCGTCTGGTGCAGGGCCGCACCGAACAGCTCGAAGAACAGGCCAAGTGCGATCGCATCCTCACCACCCTCACCCAGCGCATCCACGAGTCGCTTGAGGTGCAAGACATGCTCTCGACCACGGTGTCAGAGGTGCAGCAGCTACTCCAGGCCGATCGCGCGCTCATCTACCAATTTGACCAGGCTGCCAGCGGTAGAGTCGTAGTCGAGGCTGTCGTTGCGCCGTGGCAATCGCTGCTCAATCAGATCATTGTCGACACCTGCTTTGAAAATCACTGGGGCGAGGCCTACCGTTACGGACGCATTCAGGCGGTAGAAGACATCGAGCGGGCCGGGCTCAGCCCCTGCCACATCGATATGCTCAAAGGTCTTCAGATCAAAGCCAACCTGGTGGTGCCCATTGTCTGCGACCACCAGCTGTGGGGGCTACTGGTGATCAACCAGTGCGCTCAGCCCCGCCGCTGGCGCGACTGGGAAATTCGCCTGGTAGAACAGCTGGCCCGCTCGGTGGCCATCGCCGTGCGTCAGGCAGAGCTGTATCAGCAGCTGCAAAAAGACATAGAGGCCCGCAAGCAGTACGAAATCCATCTGCAACAGCTTAACGACGAGCTAGAGCAGCGGGTCGAAGCTCGCACCAAGTCGCTCTGCGAGGTGGCTGAAAAGCTTCGCCAGGAGGTCGATCAGCGCTGCCAGACTGAAGCAGTGCTGGCCAAAACCAACCAGCAGCTCCAGGCGGTGCTCGACGCCGTGCCCGCCATGGTGTCGTGGGTGAATAGTGACGGGCAATATTTGGGCTGCAACCACCGTTTAGCCGCCTCTTTTGGCCTCAGCCCGGCTGAGTTTATTGGTCAGCACCTGGGCTTTTTGGGCCACGAGACCCCCTTTTACACATTTGCCCGAAATTTCTTGGCGGGTGGCGACAGCCTCACCCAGCAAGAAATGCAGTTTTCGGCAAATGGGTCAGAGATGCACTGGCTGCTGGTGGCCCAAAAGTATGATCAAGGCAGCGCAGCGGTGTTTGTGGGTCTAGACATCAGCGATCGCGAACAGGCCAAAGCCGCCCTGCAAGCCAGCGAAGTTAAGTTTCGCAGCCTGGTTGAGCAAACCAACGACTGGGTGTGGGAAATCGACCGTCAGTTTGTCTTTAGCTACATCAACCCCCGCGCCACCGAAATTCTCGCCTGCCCCGCCGAGGCAATTCTCAACCACCGCTTTACCGATTTCATGGCCGATGACGAGGCCGTGCGCTTTAGCACGATTCTGGCGCTGCTGGTGGGTCAGCGCCAGCCCTTCACCCAGCTAGAGGCCACCTGCCTGCGCCCCAACGGTGCCGCCGTCACCCTCGAACTCAGCGGCTCGCCGATCTTTACCCCCGAGGGCGAATTTGAGGGCTACCGGGGCATCACCCGCGACATCACCGAGCGCAAGCAGATCGAGATCGATATTCGCAAAGCCCTGACCCGCGAAAAAGAGTTGGGCGACCTCAAAACCCGCTTTATCTCGATGGCCTCCCACGAGTTCCGCACTCCGCTGACCACTATTTTGGCCTCCGCTGAAACCCTAGAGCGCTACAGCCACAAGTTCACCCCCGAAAAGCAGCAAACGGTGCTCAAGCGCATTCAGACCTCGGTGCACCACGTGATTGGCCTGCTCAACGACGTGCTCACCGTGGGCAAAGCTGAGGCAGGTAAGCTCGACTGCACCCTGGCCCCCCTCGACCTCCGGCAGTTCTGCGCTGACCTGGTCGAAGAAGTTCAGTTTGCCCAGGTCACCACCGCCAGCCCGATCGAGTTTACCGCCACCGGCGATCGCTTCCAGGTGCTGGCCGATGAAAAGCTGCTGCGACACATCTTGCTCAACCTGCTCTCCAACGCGGTCAAATATTCCCCCGACCACAGCCCGGTGAGCTTCAACCTCAGCTGTAGGCCCAACCAGACGGTGTTTGAGGTGCGCGATCGCGGCATCGGTATTCCCCCTGCCGACCAGGCCCAGCTGTTTAGCAGCTTTCACCGGGCCAACAACGTCGGCAATATCTCCGGCACCGGCCTGGGTTTGGTGATTGCCCGGCGGGCCGCCGAGGCCCACCAGGGGCGCATCTCATTTGTTAGCGCCGTGGGTACTGGCACCACCTTTACCGTTGTTTTACCCCTTGTTCCTTGGAGTGACCACCATGGCTAAGATTCTAGTGATCGAAGACGAAGCGGGCGTGCGCGACAGCCTCGTCGATATTCTCAACGCCGAAAACTTTATCGTCGACAGCGCCGTCAATGGCGAAGAAGGCCTTCGCCAAATCCATGAATTTAAGCCCGACCTAGTGATCTGCGACATCATGATGCCCGTGCTCGACGGCTACGGCTTGCTCGAACAGGTACGCCAAGATCCGCAGCTGGCAACGCTGCCCTTTGTGTTTCTCAGCGCCAAGGCCGACCGGGTCGACTTTCGCAACGGTATGGATTTGGGGGCTAACGACTACCTCACCAAACCCTTCACCCACGATGACCTACTGCGCATGATTCGCACCCGTCTGGGGGTCAGCAGCGCCGTGGCAGAAAAGACCCACCAGCAGCTCAGCGCCCTGCGCAGCAGCATTAGCACCGCCCTACCCCGCGAGTTGGGTGCCCCCATGCGCGAAGTGATCAAGCTGGCCACCACCTTGATCGAAGAGGCCGCAACCCTGGAGCCTGAAGAGGTGGTCACCCTAGCCAAGGCCATTCACCGCAACACCCAGCGCACCGCCCGCCTCACCCAAAACGTAATGCTGTTTGCCAAGCTAGAACGGCTCAGCCCCGATCAAATTTCCGCCGATACCCGGTCGCACCAGCGCACCGACAATGCCGCTCAGGTGATAACTGAAATTGCCCAAACCCTCGCCGCCGAATACATGCGCGAAGACGATCTAGAAGTCGCCCTAGAGCCGCTGTCGGTACCCCTATCTGAAGCTCAGCTCAGAAAGATCTGCGAAGAGCTGATCGACAACGCCCTGAAGTTTTCGGCCATGGGCACCCCGATCAAAGTGTTTGGCTCCCGGGGCGACGGCAATGTCACCTTTTACATTATCGACTACGGCCAGGGTATGACCTCCGACCAAATCGCCCATGTCGGGGCTTACCTCCAGTTTGAACCCGAGACAGAAGCCACCGGCACCGGCCTGGGGCTCACCATTGCCAAGCGCTTAGTCGAGCTGCACCGAGGCGAAGTGCTGATCGAAAGTATCCCCGGCCAGCAGACCATCGTGCGGGTGGCTTTACCCGCCTAGGGGGCGGGCAGAATTGTGAACCCAGCCCCTGAAACCTGAAACCCGAAACCCGCAGCCTAAAACCCCAGTCACCCACGTCTATAGAGCTGGGGTTAACTCGCCCCACGGCATTTGGGGCTGTACCTTGGCGGACCATGATGGCCAGCTCGGCTGGGGCGCAATTTTAGCCTGCCCGCCCGGCGACTTTGGTCTAACTCGGGGGGCATTCATGCAGCGGCAATTAACCCCTGGCTAAAAAGTAGGGTCGTGGCCAAAGTCGAGGCAGTTGTCATTTTGCCAAGTGCGCCCGCTCGCTTCGCAGCTGGTGCGATCGGCTTTAAAGGGAATGCCCGCCGGAGCGACATCGGGGTTTAACAGCCCAGAGATATCGACGGCGGCGAGCTGCAACATCGCCAGCAGCGCTAAAATACCGGCCCCCATGGTGCCTGCCATCACCAGCATATTTAGCGGCGTCCACAGGTGGTGCTGCACCAGATCTTGGCGACGGCGGTCGGGCGATCGCACCTCTGTGCCAGCCAGCACCACCAGATAGATTCGCGTCAGCCCCAGGGGCAGCGACAAACGAATATTTACCGGGTGACGCCGTGGCGTCAGCGCCATCTGCAAGGCCTCTCGCTGGGCGGGGCTAAAGGTGGCAGCTACCTCCGGAGCCATGCGGGCCAGTACATAGTCACCGCTAATTCGGGCAGAGTTGTCCAGTTTCATCGCATTGCCTTAGAAAAACCCACAGGGGAGACCCGTGGGGGAAAACATTTCGGTAGATGCCCAAAACCAACGTCGCATCACACAACCCCGATGGCCAAAAGGCCAATTCAACCATAGCGATCGCAGGTCAGCCGCCCCACCGAAAAATTCCTGAGTTTAGGCTTTGCCCCCACCATGGCTACCAGAGTAGTTTGGCCTAGGGCCAGAGGCTCTAGAACCGAGATAGTTGGGGCATCGACCATAAAGCAGAATCTGGATCAGGAACTACGGCAGCTAGCGGAGGCAATCGGGGCTTTCTCTCCCAGAGAGTTCCCACTCACGAGCCATCTCTCCATATGGCGATCCGGCGTGGATCGTGAACATCCCTCGGGCAGGCGGCTCGCCTGCCCGGGCAAGCTGCCCGTCCTATCTACCTAAATCAATGCGGATGGCTACGGGGGCAAACGGTTGTTTGCCCAAGGCAGGAACGTTCTTTTCGAGCCCCAGCCTCACGCGACTCAATTTGCCGCGCAGCCCACCCGCACTTCGCCCCGCCTGCGCCCAGGCTACAGCAGCCCCCGATAGCGAATAAACAGCAGCGTCACCGCCCAAGAGCCCAGCGCCACCTTCAGCGCCACCAGCACGTTGAGCAGCGGAATGATGCCGCCGCTGAGCAGAGTGCCAAACTGGGCCGGGGGCAGCTCAAACCCCGACAGCGTCAGGGCTGCTAGAGCAATAAACACCAGCACCGACACCTTCTCCCAGGTGGCGGCGTGCCAGCGTTCGTAGATCGCCTGCATCCACTCCGGTGATGCGGCGGTAATGGCAATCAACCCAATCGCCGTCCCGCCCGCCACCCCCGCCGCAAACCCGCCGCCGGGGCTCAGGTGACCGCGAATCGCCAGTTCGATGCCCACTAGGGCCGCAATGGTCGCCCCCAGCCGGGCCAGCACAATGGAAGGCTCATCGTCAAATCTGTAGAACGATGCCGTGGGGGTTTCGTCGGCCAGCAGGTATTTAGTCCCCATAATGGCGATGGTAAACACCACCACCTCAAAGATGGTGTCGTACAGGCGATTGCGAAAGATAATTCCCGACACCGCATTGGGCACGGCGCTTTCGGCAGCAATCGCCTCGGCAATTTCTAGCTCTAGCCCTTCGGCTACGGGGTCAGGAAACACCACCATTTTGATAAACAGCAGCACTCCAGCTGCCAGGTAGACCCACTTCATCCCTTTTCCTCCAATACTGGGGGGGTTGACAACCGCTGGTGATCGCCTTTAGACATCGTGATTTCTGCCATTACCGGCGGCAGCTCTAGGGTAAATATCTCGTAGAGGCGCGGCACTCGGGTGATGATCTGGTAAGGGGGAGGAACCGGGGACGTAGTCGGACAGAACGACTCTGCCTCTAGCCCGTCACCATAGGCCCAGCCCATCGCCCCAAGGCTCAGGCAACTGCTGTGAATCGCCCGCTCGGCTAGAGCTTGCTGCAATGCCTCCTTGTCAGCGTAGGGCACCAGTTCCAGCCGCAGCTGATAGCGCTTGAGCATGGCCTGCAGGTAATCGATCAGGGGCTGCCATTGCAGATTATTTTTGACCGCTTCCCCTTCGAGCACTCCCAGGCGCATCACCAGCGACGACCGCACCGCCACGGCGTAGAGGGTAATCGCCAGCATGGTGCCCACCAGGGCCTCGGTCAGGGCCACATCGGCCCCGCCCAGCACGGCGTAGATCAGCGCTGCTACCGCCCCTAAAATGCCCCGCATTACCAGCGCCTGGTAAGGGTTTCGCTGCACAATCACCATCACCGCCGCCAGGGGCAGCAGCAGCATAATCGCGTAGACGTAGCTGACGTTGTCCAGGCTGAGGCTATCCATCATAGCTGCTGTCCCCCGTCGAGCAGTAGGCAAGCACGTAGCCCAACACCGTATTCCAGATCGCCAGGGAGATCAGCGCCAGCACCAGCAGCGGCCACTCCTGGGGAATGCGCAGCAGCAGCCCGACGACAATCGCCATCGACCCCAGGGTGTCGGCTACCGACAGCCCGTGGAGCTTGTACAGCACCGACCGCCGCCCCAGCAGCGGCCAAGTACCCCAATACCAAAACACCAAACCCACCACAATGCAGGCGTAGCTGAGAAAATTGATCATGCTAGATCCTCCGCAGGGATTGCTGGTGTATGGCGGTTTCTATGCACCATAACTATTCCTCCATCACATCGTTGACCCGTTTAATAATTTGGGCCAGCAGCATCAGCGCCGCATTGCCCA
>RECJ01000281.1 GCA_007694115.1 Leptolyngbya sp. DLM2.Bin27
TGGTGGTGCCCCAGCAGAAGGTGCTGGTGCAGATCATGAAAGAGCCCACCGGCAACAAGGGGCCAAGGCTGACGGGCAATGTCAGCCTGCCCGGTCGCTACCTGGTGCTGATGCCCTCAGGGCGAGGGGTCAACCTGTCGCGTCGCATTCGCAGCGAGAGCGATCGCAATCGCCTGCGGGCTCTGGCCATCTTAATCAAGCCTGCGGGCATGGGGCTGTTGGTGCGCACCGAAGCCGAGGGCATCAGCGAAAACGCCATTATCGAAGACCTCGAAACCCTGCAAAAGCAGTGGGAAAGCATTCAGCAGCAGGCGCTGGCTACCCGCGCCCCCGCCCTGCTCAACCGCGACGACGACTTTATCCAGCGGGTGCTGCGCGACGCCTACAATGCCGATGTCAACCGCATTGTCACCGACTCGGCCACCGGCATGAAGCGGGTCAAACAGCACCTCTCGACCTGGAGCGATGGCCAGGTGCCCACCGGGGTATTGATTGACCACCACCGCGATCGCATCCCCATTCTCGAATATTTCCGGGTCAACGCCGCCATTCGCGAAGCCCTCAAGCCCAGGGTAGACCTGCCTTCCGGCGGCTACATTATCATTGAACGCACCGAGGCCCTGACGGTAGTTGACGTCAACTCTGGCTCCTTTACCCGTTCCGCCACCGCCCGCGAAACCGTGCTGTGGACCAACTGCGAAGCCGCCGTCGAAATTGCCCGTCAGCTGCGACTGCGCAACATTGCCGGGGTGATCGTGGTCGACTTCATCGACATGGATACGCGGCGCGACAAGCTTCAGGTGCTTGAGCATTTCACCAAGGCGCTGCGCTCCGACAAAGCCCGCCCCCAAATTTCGCAGCTGTCAGAGCTGGGGTTAGTAGAGCTAACCCGCAAACGCCAGGGTCAAAATATCTACGAGTTATTTGGTCGCCCCTGCCCCACCTGCGGCGGCCTGGGTCAGCTGGTACACCTCCCCGGCGAAGCCCCGGCCGATAGCGGCCACGACGGTGCGCGCACCGTGATCACCAGCAGCAGCAGTCCCACTCCGCAGCTCGCCCCGCCCCTAGGCGACGGCGATGGGCTAGACAGCCGCCCCGATCTGCAAGAGCTGGATCTGATGAATCATCCCAGCTACCAAGATAAATCGGGCCGAGGCAGCAACCGTCGCCGTCGCCGTCGTGAGCCCCTACCCGCTCGCAGCAACGGCAAAGAAGCCCCTATCACCAAAGAAGCCGAGAAAGAAACTGAGGTGACCGAGGCCAAAGAAGCCGTCGAATCAATCACGCCGGTTTTGGTCAACAAAACCGAAGATGACAAAGCAGCTCCCCGGGGGCGGGGTCGCTCGGGGGGCCGCAGCGATCGCAAATCTGCGACCCCGCCTCAGGTGGTCACCGTGGAGATGACCGCTGACGAACAGCGGATCTACGCCATGATGGGCATCTCCCCCCTAATGCTCTCGACCCAGGAGGTCAGCGATCCCCGCAATGTCAGCGTGTCGGTGGTGCTACCCGGTCAAACCCCGCTGGATATCATTTCAGTCACCGCCGCCAAACCGACCCCGGAGACCGCTCCAGAATCGGCCACAGAGGCTCCATCAGCTGCCACAACTGCCGTGGCTGAGCCTGAGGACGTCCCCAAAGCCAGTCGAACCGTGCGCACCCGGGCGGCCCGCGCCAAAGTTCAGGAACCGGAAGCTGCCCCGGCAGAGGCTCCGGCGACCTCAGCACCCGAGTCTCCTACCACCCCAGAGCCTGCCAGCCCCCCAGCCCCAGTGGCTGAGGCAGACGTCGAGGTGACCAAGACCCGTCGCCGCCGCCGCCGCTCGTCTGCCAGTGGCGACGGTGACGAATAGACCCAGTCCGTGGTGTGGAGATCTCTGGCAAGAAGATTCCCCGAGGTAGAGGCGCAGAGCCTGCGCCTTCGGGAGGAAGCTTAATGCAGCGGGATGTCGATCTGACCATCACCATTGCCGGAGTGGATGAGGTTGGCCGTGGGTGTCTATTTGGCCCGGTGGTGGCGGCGGCGGTAGTGCTATCGCCCCTGGCCTGCAACCAACTCAAAGCCCTGGGGGTGACTGACAGCAAGCGCCTGAGCCCGGCCCGCCGAGAACAACTGGTCGATCCCATTCAAACCCTGGCCACTGCCTATGCCCTCGGTCTGGGGACAGTTCACGACATTGAGCGGCTCAACATTCTGCATGCCAGTCTGTTGGCCATGCACCGAGCCATACGCCGCCTAGCGATCGTCCCTGACCTCTGCTTGATCGACGGCAATCAACCCATTGCCCAGTTAGCCATACCCCAGCAGACGGTGGTGCAGGGCGATCGCCTGCACACCGAAATTGCCGCCGCCAGCATTTTGGCTAAGGTCTGGCGCGATCGCCTGATTGTGCGCCTTGACCGCCGCTACCCCGGCTATCATCTCGCCCGCAATAAGGGCTACGGCAGCGCCGCCCACCGCCTGGCCCTACAAACCCTGGGGCCTACCCCCCAACACCGCCGCAGTTTCAAGGGTTGCAGGTAGTTAGGTGATGTCTAGGTCAGACGACACCAGCTACCGCATCCGAATTCCCTACCCCCGATTGCCAATCGGCCAACCTGTAGGGGCGAACGGCGATTCGCCCAGGGGTATCGGGGGTAGCCAAGCAGGATTCGGTATCATAGGCGCTCGAAGCTTTTACCGAAGGGCAGCAGGGCCATGGGTAGCAGCTTGATATGCTGTTTGGCAAAGGGAAGGCCAATAATAGTAATCGCCAAAAGCACCGCGTGAAATAGATGGGCTAGGGCTATTTCCCAGCCAAAGAGAAACAGCCAGACCACATTTAACACAATTGTGAGCGTGCTGTTGGGGTCGCCACCATCTACTAGCTTGCGCCCAAAGGGAGTCATTGTAGCGGCACCCAATTTAATCGCCTGTACGCCAAAGGGAATGCCAATGATCGTCAGGCATAGCAACAGCCCTCCCACAATGTAGCCCAGCCCGGTGAGAAAGCCGCCAAAGATCAGCCAAATAATATTGCCCAGTAGGCTCATGGTAGGTTCCTTTGGGCCGTGGCCCCGCCGTTTTGCTTAGTACCAGAGTAGACCACCAGAGTAGACCAGGGAGTCGCCATTTAATCCATGCTAACCCCAAGGCTCACGACTGTTTCGGCTGACAGGTACTGCCCCCGCCAGCTGCTGGATGATGCGGCGCTGCATAGAAGCGTATTTAGGCGCTGGTATACATCGGCGCAAACTATCGGTATGGACGATTGGTAGCAATCGAATGGATTTGGTAGGACGGGCATCTTGCCCGTGCAGGCGAGACGCCTGCCCTACGGATGGTCACGATTCGCGCAGGATCACTATAAGAACAGTAGCTCCGCCGAAAACTTTTAAAATAGCCGCCCGAGGATATTCCCACAGCCGACGGTTGTTTGCTATGCTGTAGCACTGAACGCGGATGTGGCGGAATTGGTAGACGCGCTAGATTTAGGTTCTAGTGTCTTCGGACGTGAAGGTTCAAGTCCTTTCATCCGCATAAAACCATAGAAAAATGGGGATGTTGGTTAACTACCAACATCCCCATTTTTTTTAGAGGGCAGTGGATTGCTGCGCACGTTAGCCCAAAAGCAAAAATCTAAGGTCAGCAGTCTAGGGCCCAGAGAAGATTGCCTCTTCTAGGTCTTGGCGGCTCAGGGAGTATTTAAACACTCGCTGCACATCTTTGCCATCGGCCCCAGCATTGATGTAGCGCACCACAATGCAGTCGGTCTCAAGCACAATTTCGGCTTCCCAGCGGGGCTGCACAATGCGCCAGCATTCCATTTCGTCGCTGGATTGGGTGCAGCCCTGCAGCCCTAGCCAGGCCTCAATGTCGGGTAGGGGATGATTGTAGAGGGGAGTAGTCGCAGCGGGAAGAACCATAGGAGTCATAGCAATTAGAACAATGAGTAATCCAGTTTGCCTGGGCAAAGCCGCCTAGGTTGTTTGCGATCGCAGCCCCTCCCACCATACCGCCTATAGCCAGGTCGGGGGCGCAGCCGATTGAGGTGCAGAGCGCAGGGGCGGCGCAGGCAGCGGCGGGGCCGCCGGGGGGGTGGCCTCAGCGTCAGCCTCAGGTCGAGCAGATTCTAGATCTAGCACCTGGGCGGCCCCGGCCGCTGGGGGGGCAAATGCTGGGCCAGCGGCGACTTCACCTCGGGTCAGGCTGACCGTAACCACCAGGGCCAGACAGGCCACAAAGGTCAGCCCCAAAATAAACAGCGCAAAGATCTCTCCGGCCGACAGGGGGCGATCGGTGGGGTCAAGGTACATATTGGCGGGTTCGCGCCGGGGGGCAGCCACTGGGCGACTGAGCGACTCCATCGGCTGCATCACCGAGATGCGCGAATAGCCCACCTGCTGATCGTAGGTCCAGCGGCGATCGGGGCTGCTGAGAATAGCGTAGGCATCGTTGAGCTGCTGAAATTTTTCCGTCGCTTCAGCGGCGGGCAAATCGGTCGTATCGGGGTGGTAGAGCTTGCTCAGGTCGCGAAAGGCCCGGCGAATTTGCTGGGGGCTAGCGGTGGGCTTGACTCCCAACTGGTCGTAGTGGGTCTTCGATTTTGGGTTCACATCAGACATAGCATCCCACCGGCAGGGCAATTGGCAACGGGCACAGGTTGGGCTTCTAGCCTAGGGCCAGTTCCCAATCCTCAGCAGAGCGAGTGAGGCGAATTTGGGCCAGGGTAAACACCACCGGAATCACCCGACCGTAGTTGGTGGCGATGGTTCGCCAGCCCAGATCAGCCAAAAACCAGCCCCACAACGCTGGCCCCAGCACCGAGAACACGGCCTTGGTTGCCCCATAGCGGGCGGCGCTGGCGGCAACTCCGCGAGATGCCATCTTCAGGGCCACCCGCTGGTGAATTTGAGCCACCACCGTACCGCCGCCCTTGACGGCCACCTGACGCGCCACCTCGTAGCGCGCCACCTGAAACGCCATTTGTTGGGCAATTTGCTGCAACAACCAGGGCCGCAGCACGGCACTCACCGCCACAACGCCACTGCCCTTGGCCAGCAGTGCCAGGGGATTGGCTTGCAGCGCTAGGGGTAGCGCTTTGAATTGGTCAGAGTCTGCTAAAGACTGCGTCAGAGACTGATTGAGGACATCGCTCGCGCCCTTGGGCAGTTTTTTCAAATTGCTGCGCAGCAAATGCAAAAACACCTCCGCCTCTAGGTCGGCTGTCGGCCAGGCCTCGCCGTAGGGCAACCGCAGGTAGCGACATACCTGAACCAGCGCCTGGCGATAGGTGACTCGCTGGCTCTGGCCGTTGATCACCGTCAGCCCATCTGCTGCCAAAAACCGAAAGCGCTGTTCGAGCCGATCTAGCCACTGCTGTCGAGAGCCGCTCTGCACCGTGAGCGGATCGCTCTTTTGCAAATAATCTAGCGGGTTAAACCGAGGCCGAAACAGCATCTCTGTCAGGGCCTGAAGTTCTTCATCTGTCGCTAGCTCCAGGGCCGACCGCAGCTCATCCACCGGGCATCACCGTTTTCAAAAACTGTCTAACATTTTTACACAATTCCTCCAGATCGGTCCCCAAGATAGGATGTTGAGCAATGGCTAGACCGGTTGCTTCGAGATCATTCGAGACGGCGCAGTGCGGAACGGTTCAATTTGAGACAACGCAATTTGGGGAGCAGCGGGCATGGAAGATGTGGTGGTGATTGGGGCCGGGCTCAGCGGGCTGACGGCGGCTCGACAACTTGACCGGGCAGGCTACCGGGTGCGGGTGGTCGATAAGTCGCGGGGCCTGGGGGGGCGAGTGGCCACTCGCCGCCGCGAAGCCACGGCTATAGACCACGGTTGCCGCTATTTGCAGCCCTTTGCCGACCCCTCGCTCAGCCCGGTTCCGGCAATGCTGACATCTGGCATCCTGCGCCACTGGCGGCCAGAGATGTTTGAACTCGGCGATTATGACCGCTTGCAAGCCATGGCCCCCACGGCAATCTACGCAGCCCCCCAGGGCATGAGTGCGATCGCAAAAGATCTGGCCTCGGGTCTGACAATCTGTCGCCACTGGCGCGCCACAGCGGTGACGCCGCAGCCCCAGGGCTGGCTGGTCGAGGGTGAGGACCTCGGCAACGACAGCCAGCCCCAACCCCAGGCCTTTGCCGCTAGGGCCGTGGTGATCGCTATTCCCGCCCCCCAGGTGGCTGATTTAATCGGTGTAGCAGCGGGGCAAAATCCGGCGGTTCAGGCCTTGATCCAGCCGCTGCAAGCTGTGGAGTTTGAGCCAGTCATTACCGTGATGGCGGGCTACCATGGGCAGCCCCCTAGCCTGCCGCTGCAAACTAGCCTGGGGGGCTGGCTGGTATCGGGCGAAACCCACCCCGCCCTGCGTTGGGCAGCCCTAGACAGCAGCAAACGCACCGATGCCCAAGCACCGGTGGTTGTAATTCACAGCAGTGCGGCCTTTGCCGTCAACAACTTTGAGCGCCTTGACCTAGAGATGGTCGGTCAGGAGCTAGTGGTGATCGCAGCTAACACTCTGACCCCTGCGCTAGATGCCCCAGCGTGGATGCAGGTGCATCGCTGGCGCTACGGCTTTGTCAGTCAGCCCCTGGGGGCTCCAGTCTTGAGTTCGGCCGCCTTGCCCACTCTGGTGGGCTGCGGTGACTGGTGCCTAGGGGGCAATGTTGAGGGCGCAATTGGCTCGGGTCAACGCGCTGCTCAGCACATCGCCCAAGCCTTGAAATAGCTAACCCATCTTTCCTTGGGCGCTATGGTTACCCAATCACCGACCTAGCCGTGACCTAGCCGTTGTTGTTAGAGGAATAGTCGCTACTCTCTTTGTTTTCTTCGTTGCTGTTGTCATCATCCGTTGCGCCAGTGTTGTTGCGGCGGAAGAAGCGCTGGTTGCCCGACCGCTTTTTGCGGAACTTGCGGGCGTAGGCTTGATTGCGGAGTGCTTTTTCTTTCTTCGGATTTCGACGTTTAGACATTAAATAACCTCAAACAACAGGGCAGATGTGATTAGTAGACAAAAAACGGCAGTTGAAAGCATAAACTGCTCTGGCGGAGAGAAAGCCTGCCGACCTCAAGTCGGCAGCAGCCCTGACTCGCCCCAGCCAACCCTCTGCCCGCACTGGCATCGTTGTTCACAACCTGCCATAACCAGAGGTTTACTGTAGCACATGGCGACATCACCGCTGGCAGCCAGGGTGGAGAGATGTGAGGGGGTGCAGGGGTGATAGAGCGATCGCATCACCCCTGCACCCCCAGTACCCTAGGACTGGCTAGAACTCAGCACCTTCTCAGCGCTGGTTGTCTCAGGGTTAGCCGCTGGGGTGTCGGCCTCAGAGGGTGGTACCACCTGCCAGAACTTAGGCAGATACTCACCCCAGTTCGCCAAAATCATCTCGGCTTTGGGGCTGCCGGTGTGGGATCGGTGAGCTTCAATTAGAGCCTTGAGCTGAGCTTCGCCAGCCGGGGTGATCACGCGCTGCACCTTGACAATTTCAGGGTTGACCCGCACCGGGAAGCGCCCGTCTTCGTCTAAGAAGTAGCCCAGACCACCGGTCATGCCCGCACCCACGTTGCGGCCCACCGCGCCCAGCACGACGATCACCCCGCCGGTCATATATTCGCAGCAGTGATCGCCCGCCCCTTCAATTACCGCCTGCCCCTTAGAGTTGCGCACGGCAAAGCGTTCCCCCGCCGTGCCCAGGGCGTAGAGGGTACCGCCGGTAGCGCCGTATAGACAGGTGTTGCCTACAATCACGTTGAGAGAGGGGTCGTAGGTAATGCCAACGGGGGGCTTGACGACAATTTCGCCGCCGTGCATGCCCTTACCCACGTAGTCATTGGCCTCGCCCACCAGCGTCAGGGTCATGCCGGGCAGGTTAAAGGCCCCAAAGCTCTGGCCTGCACTGCCGGTAAAGGTGAGGTTGAGCTGCCCCTCAAAGCCAGAGTTGCCATACTTTTCGGCGATTGCACCGGCCACCCGCGCGCCGATGGTGCGGTCGGTGGTGACCACGGCATAGGTCTTAGCGACGGTGCCCTGGTGCTGGATGGCCTGCTGAATCTCGGCGTCGGCCAGCATGTCGTCGTCGAGCACCGGACCGTTGCTGTGAACGGCTTCGTGCTGGAGCCAGCTGCGATCGCCCCGCCCGTCGGGCAGATCCATCAGGGTGGTGAGGTCGAGGTTGTTGGTCTTGGCTAGGGTGACGCCCGCCCGAGGCTTGAGCAGGTCCGCCCGACCGACGATGTCAATTAGCGAGGTGTAGCCCAGGCGGGCCAGCAGCGATCGCACTTCTTCGGCGATGTAGTAGAAGAAATTCACCACGTTTTCGGGCACGCCGGTAAACCGCTGGCGCAGCTCTTCTTTTTGGGTGGCGACGCCCACGGGGCAGTTGTTGGTGTGGCAGACCCGGGCCATGATGCAGCCTTCGGCGATCATAGCGATGGAGCCAAAGCCAAACTCTTCGGCCCCCATCAGGGCTCCCATGACCACGTCCCAGCCGGTCTTGAGACCGCCATCGACCCGCAGGGTGACGCGATCGCGCAGTTCATTCTCCATCAGCACCTTGTGCACCTCGGTCAGGCCCAGTTCCCAGGGCACCCCGGCGTGTTTGATCGAGCTGAGGGGAGAGGCCCCGGTGCCGCCGTCGTGGCCCGACACCTGAATCACGTCGGCGTTGGCCTTGGCCACCCCGGCTGCAATGGTGCCAATGCCCACCTCTGACACCAGCTTCACCGACACCCCAGCCCTGGGGTTGATCTGGTGCAGGTCAAAGATCAGCTGGGCCAGATCTTCAATTGAATAGATGTCGTGGTGGGGCGGCGGCGAAATCAGCGCTACCCAAGGCTTAGAGCGCCGCAGCATGGCGATGTAGGGGCTGACCTTTTTGCCGGGCAGCTGGCCGCCCTCGCCGGGCTTGGCCCCCTGGGCCAGCTTGATCTCGATTTGATCGGCGTGCATCAGGTACTCGGGCGTTACCCCAAAGCGGCCCGAGGCCACCTGCTTGATGGCCGAGCTGGCGGTGTCGCCGTTCTTCAGGCCGCGCAGGTGGGGGAAGGTGGGGGAGTTGCCCTCGGCATCGACGTCGGCCAACACCTTAAAGCGGGTCGGGTCTTCGCCCCCTTCGCCCGAGTTTGACTTGCCGCCGATGCGGTTCATCGCCACCGCCAGCACCTCGTGGGCTTCCCTCGACAGGGCCCCGAGCGACATGCCCCCGGTGCAGAAGCGGCGCATAATCACCTCCGCCGACTCTACCTGGTCGATGGGGATGGGGGGGCGATCGCCCTCAATATCGAGCAGATCCCGCAGGGCGGAGACCGGGCGATTTTCCAGCTGGGCGCGGTACAGCTCGTAGTGGTCGTACTGGCGCTCCGCCACCGCCTTGTGCAGTAGTTTACTCATGGCGGGGTTGTTCATGTGGTATTCGCCGCTGGGCCGCGACTGCACAAAGCCCATGTTTTGCAGACGTTTGGCGGTCAGCTCGGGAAAGGCCCGCTGGTGGAATTGGATGGTCTCCTGGGCCAGGTCGATCAGGGAGAGCCCCCCCAGACGCGAGGTGGTGCCCCGGAAGGCCAGCTCCAGCAGGTCGCCGCCAATGCCGATCGCCTCAAAGATCTGCGCCCCCCGGTAGCTGGTAATCAGCGAGATCCCCATCTTCGAGAGAATCTTCAGCAGACCCGCATCTACGGCCTTACGGTAGTTGTCTTGGGCACCGTTGAGGGTCGTGACCGGCAGCTTGCCGGTTTCCATCAGCTTTTGGGTGCGGTTGTCGGCCCACCAGTGGCGCACCGACTCCAGGGCCATATAGGGGCACACAGCGCTAGCGCCGTAGCCGATCAGGCAGGCAAAGTGGTGGGTGCTCCAGCACTGGGCCGTGTCTACCACCAGCGAGGCGCGCATGCGCAGCCCGTTGCGAATCAGGTGGTGGTGCACCGCGCCCACCGCCAGCAGCGGCGGAATGTAACTGGTCTCAGCCGTGAGGGGGGCGGTATTGCCCTGGGCATCGACGCGATCGCTCAGCACCAGAATGGTTTTGCCCGCCTTGACCGCCTCATCGGCGCAATCGCACAGCGCCGCCACCGTCTTCTCCAGCCCCACCGGGCCATCCACGATGGAGTACAGCGTAGACAGCGTAGCCGTGGCAAAGCCCGAGCTGTGGATCTGCTCCAGCTCCACCTCGTTGATCACCGGGCTTTCTAAATGCAGCAGGCGAGCGTACTCGGGCTGCTCATCCAGCAGGTTGCCCTGGGCACCCAGCTGGGTGGTGAGCGACATCACCAGCCGCTCCCGCAGCGGGTCAATGGCGGGGTTGGTCACCTGGGCAAAGCGCTGCTTGAAATAGTCGTAGAGCAGGT
>RECJ01000282.1 GCA_007694115.1 Leptolyngbya sp. DLM2.Bin27
CTGCCATCAAATATGCACTAAGCACTTCTACTCATTGCAAAACTGGGATGCACCCGTGGCCTTTCCGTGCTACTGCAAACTCTTCAAGAAAAGGCGAGAACACGACACCGGTTATAGGCATGTTTTCGTAGGTCAGACATACGGAGACAGCAAAGAATGGGTTGAGATTGAGAAAGTTGCTGCTCCCGTCGAGGGGATCAATAACCCAAGTGTAGGGGCTGCCACGGTCAATAAACCCAGTCTCTTCTGTGAGCAAATTGTGATCTGGGCAGCGTTTTGAGATCACATCAATAACGATTTGGTCTGCCTCATAATCGTTCGAAGAGGTAACCTCCTTGGAAAGGCTGCGATTCTCCACCGAACGCACTTGCTGCCCTAAGATGGTAGCGTGGTGTCGCCGGAAGTTCTGGAGAAGTCTGTTTCCAGCAAGAGTTGCTGCCATAATAGCGACGTCAGAAAAATACTTCATGGTTGGTAAAGTCCTAGAAATTTTGTTAACAAAAATAATTGGCTAAGGCTTGTGCTATCGCCTATTTCAAACTGCTCAGAGGAAATATAGCGGTTCTTATTCGGGTAAGGCACATAGTGACTACTCAAGTTTATGAGCTGTAAGATATTATCTCAGTCGAGGCTTACCTTATGCGTTTAGGAACCGCTATATAGTGGTTTTTATTGATATGGATTACACCCGATAAGCATGAAAATGTTGCCTGGTTAGGGCTCTACTGCTTCTGGCTGAACCTCATAATTATGAAATCCGCTATATCTAAGTACTATATTTCAACCATAAAGCGACTATGCGAGGCATAGATAAACTTACCTCTGATCCTGATAAATTTTTTGTCAATTTCCAAGGGATTGGCAAAAGGTAGGGTGTTTCTGAGTCTAGGTATAAATTGGGCTTTGAGGTGGTGAAGTAGCCAACGAGCGGAGTGTTTCAGTATATTTATGGTCTTGGAATGGAGCAGAGTCTTACGGTGCAGGCAAGCAAGATGGTTGGAGCGGATAAAGGCTTGCCGCTCCTCTATAGCAACTCTATGCTAGGAATACCCTAACGAGTCTACTCGTATTATAAATAGCTTCGGCATCAGTTTTTTATCTTCTACGTAATTCTACTGCTACTACTTTAAGAATCAAGCTGGATTGCCGTATGTAAAGATGGGGCAGAAAGTGTGGCACCTTAGGAAGGGTTGCTGTGATTGGTGCACTATGGTTCCTGTGTCGGTGGGCGGCATTGCTCAATCTGCCCTTTTGACGGATCATCTATTGGCTTACTACCGTCGGCTGTCTGAGACGCGGCTGACGGTGGTGGATGTTGAGACGACTGGGTCGCGTCCCGGCGAGGCCAGGGTGATTGAGATTGCGGTGGTTCAGGGGTCACTGGCTGAGGGCATCACCTACGAATCTACGTTTTTAGTCAATGCTGAGGTGCAGGTGCCTAGTACCATTACCCGGCTGACGGGGATTACGTCGGCGATGGTGGCCGGGGGGGCTGCTGCCGACGGAGTGTGGCAAACGTTGCGATCGCCCCTTGAACAAGGGATCCTTACGGGGCATAATCTCGCTTTTGATTACCGCTTCATTCAGGAGGAGTATCGGCGGTTGGGTGTGGACTTTCAACGTTCTGAGGCTCAGCGGTTTTGCACGGTAATTTTGTCGCGGCTGCTGCTGGCGGATCTGCCGTCGCGCAGTTTGCCCCAGCTAGTACGCCATTTCGGCTTTGATGTGGGGCGATCGCACCGGGCTTTGGCCGATACCAAGGCCTGCTGGTTGTTGGCCAATCTGTTGATCGAGCGCTTGGTCAACACCTCTGACGATGTGCTGAGGCAGCAGTTTGCCCAGCAGTGGGTGCCCGTGCGAGAGGCCGTAAAGGTGTTTGACTGTTCTCGGGTAGAGCTACAGCAACAGCTCGATGCGCGGGGCTGCGATCGCCGCACGTCGCGGCGCGGTAACCGCCACATGTATCGCCGTGGCGACATTGAAACCCTCTACCAAGAGCTTTACCCGCCGTCGCGATCGCTAAATCTCTCCCCTTGAAGGGCTTAGGCCACAGGGGTGCGATCGCGCTGAAGTTCTTGAATGCGGTCTAGGCTACCGATGGGGATAGCGTTGATCAAATCTTGGGTGTAGGCGGTTTGGGGCCGCCGGTAGACCTGTTCGGCGGGGCCGATCTCTTCGACTCGGCCCTGGTTCATCACCATGATCCGATCGCTCATAAACTTCACCACCGCCAGGTCGTGGGAAATAAAGATATAGGTGAGGTCAAACTCCGTCTGAATTTCTTTGAGCAGGTTTAGCACCTGGGCTTGCACCGACACATCTAGCGCCGACACCGACTCGTCGCAAATGATGAACTTGGGGTTGAGGGCCAGGGCGCGGGCAATGCACACCCGCTGGCGCTGCCCGCCCGAAAATTCGTGGGGGTAGCGGTTGATGCAGCTGGTGGGCAGCCCCACACGATCGAGCAGGTAAGCGACTCGCTCCTGCTGGTTGCGGGCGCTTTTGACCACACCGTCAATCTTCAGCGGCTCGGCAATGGCCGCCCCAATACTCATGCGTGGGTCGAGGGAGCTGTAGGGATCTTGGAACACGATCTGCATGTCGCGCCGCAGCAGTCTGAGCTGAGACGAACTGAGCCCCAGCACGTCGCGCCCCTCGAACCAAATTTTGCCGCCCATGGCCGGCACCAGCCGCAGCAGGGCACGGCCCAGGGTGGTTTTGCCGCAGCCCGACTCGCCCACCAGGCCAAAGGTCTCGCCCTTTTGAATTTGAAAAGACACATCCTGCACAGCCATGACGTGGCGGCGGGTTTTGCCAAACACCCCCCGCACCGGGTAGCCCACCCGCAGGTTTTCCACCGCTAGTAGAGGGCCATTGGCAGCTAGGGTTTCGGCCCGGGCGGTGAGCTCAGCCTCGGTCAGGGGGGCAAAGCGAGCCTGGGTCTGGGCATCGGGTACCCGTTCGCGAATCACGGCGGGGGAGCCGCTGAGGGGTTGGGCACCATTGGCGGGCGCGTTGGGGGCTGACCCCTGAGCTTCAACGGCCATGAAGTCGGTCACCGTAGGCAGCAGCCGCAGCCGCTGATGGGGTTGCGGGCGACAGGCCAGCAACCCTTTGGTGTAGGGGTGCCGGGGCTGGGCAAAAATATCCCACACTGGCCCGGCTTCAACAATTTTGCCCTGGTACATCACCGCCACCTGGTCAGCGATCTCAGCAATGATGCCCAGGTCGTGGGTGATAAAGATTAGCGACATGCCCCGGCGATCGCGCAGTTCGCGCAGCAGGTCGAGAATGGTGGCCTGCACCGTTACATCGAGGGCGGTGGTGGGTTCGTCGGCAATCAGCAGGGCCGGGTTGCAGGAGATGGCCATGGCAATCATCACCCGCTGAATTTGCCCCCCCGATAGCTCGTGGGGATAGCGGTTGAGCACGGCCTGCTGACGACGGTCAACCTCCTCGGTCAGCGATGCGGCATCTAGGTTGGGCTTTTCAGCTTTGATCAGAGCGCGTAAGTCGGCATCGGTGGGCAGCAGCTTGACCTCTTGGAGCCGGGCGATCGCCTGCTGACGAGCCACTGTCTGAGAAATAGCCTGGTGCTGGCGAATGGCCTCCACCATTTGAAAGCCCACGGTATAGACCGGGTTGAGGGAGCTCATCGGCTCCTGAAAAATCATCGAAACCTGGCCCCCTCGATAGCTCTGGAGCTGAGCCTCGCTCAGGGTGCAGAGGTCGACCGGAGACCCACCCCCGTTGAACCAAATTTCGCCATCGACCACCTTGCCCGGCGGGTTGGGAACCAAGCCCATGACCGCGAGCGACGTCACCGATTTACCTGAACCCGACTCGCCGACGATGCCCAGGGTTTGCCCCCGTCGCACCTGAAACGAAACATCGTCAACGGCTTGAATGAGCTGACTATCAACCTCAAAATGGACGGTGAGCCGCTTAACGTCGAGAATGATATCGCTCATTGGGGTACTAACAGGCAGACAACCAGGGCACAACCGACCTTATTACCCAAGACTCAAACTAGGCCGAGACTGTGCCTAACTCGAAAGAACCCGCTGAACCAGAGGCAGAGGTGTTTGTTAATCCCGTTAATGAATCATAGTAGATGAATCATAACAGCGTCCCCTTTACTGGTTTCGTTCGCCCTTAACTTATCCCATGCTGAATCTTGCGATCGCCATTTTGATCATGCTCCTGGGTTCGGCGCTATGCTCTGGCATTGAAACTGCCCTGCTGTCGGTGCCGCTGCTTAAGGTGCGGCAACTGGCCCAGTCGAATCAGCCTGCGGCCCTGGCTCTCTATGCCGTTCGCCAAAAGATCAACCGGCCCGTAGCCACCATTGTTATCCTCAACAACCTGTTTAATATCGTTGGCAGCATTACCATCGGCGGCATTGCCGCCAAGGCCTTTGGCGATGCCATGCTCGGAGCCTTTTCTGGGGTACTCACCTTCTTGGTGATCGTGGTGGGAGAAATCTTGCCCAAAACCTTAGCAGAGCGCTACGCCATCCCCATTGCCCTGCTGGTCGCTATTCCGGTGCGCACCCTGACCTGGGTGTTTACCCCGGTGGTGTGGCTGCTCGAAAAAATCACTAACCCATTTGTGATTTCTGGTCAGATGCCCATCACCAACGAAGCCGAAATCAAGCTAATGGCCGCCATTGGACATCAAGAGGGCATTATCGAAGCCGACGAAGCCGAAATGATTCTCCGGGTGTTTCGGCTCAACGATATGAAGTCTATCAACATCATGACCCCTCGGGTGGCGATCACCCACCTGCCCGGCAGCCTCACCATTGCTGAGGCCGAAACCCAAATCCTCAGTTCTCAGCACAGCCGCATTTTGGTCAGCGACAGCGATATCGATCACCTTTTGGGGTTGGTGCTTAAAAACGAATTGCTCACGGCCCTGATTCGCGGCCAGGGCCACCAACTTCTCAGCCAGGTGACCCGCCCGGTGAGGTTTGTCGCCGAAACTGAGCGGGCCGATAAACTGCTGCAAGATTTTCAGACCGCCCGTGAGCACCTGGCGGTAGTCGTCGACGAGTACGGCGGCGTCTCGGGAGTCGTCACCCTTGAAGATGTGCTAGAAGTGCTGACCGGCGAAATCGTTGACGAGACTGACCGCAGCATTGACCTACAGACCCAGGCTCGCCAGCGCGGTCGTCAAATTCTCCGCACCCGAGGCTTCAACTGGCCCGCAGAGCGCTAGTCAGGGTACTAGCCAGAGCGCAGCCGCCTGACCCATGGCCCCAGACGCCGCCATGCATTAGCTTTCGTCAGAGAAAATATTTGGGCAAACCGCTGTCTTTAACCCCTAGTGAGAGTGCCAATTAACCAACCGTTAACTATCATTTCAGCGCCGGGAATTAGCGTCTAACAAAGCTATATTAAATATGGAGCTGAAGAGGCTCCCCTGGCAGATACAGTAGCCTAAAGTCCACACAGAAAAAGGAGTGAACCGCTGTTAGCTTTACATCTGTCTCGTTTAACCAGCAGCACCCAAGCCTTAGTTCAAATCTTCCTCAATTAGCAAAAGGGAGTCTCAAGAGTCGCAGTTTTAGTCCTTGACAGGGCTTAAATTGCAATCTTATCTCCAAGAAAGCTCAACAAAAAGAAGGAAGTTCTTTGAACGGTAGGTTGGGTGTTGTTGTGTGGTTGTTATATTTTTCTGCCCAGTCAGCGTAGCCCAGTGGCCTTGGTAAGATCTAATTACGCTGATCTAGTCACACCTAAACCATTCCCTAAACCATCCAAAGTATCTAGCTGAAGATCTTACCCCTGTTGCCAGCAGCGGCGGTTTGCTAAAGTCGGGGAGATAACCTACCCCCTCAAGCCGTTTCCTATGGTGTATTCCCCCGAGGCCGGGCCTGCCCCCGGTGCCCTGTGGAGCAAAATTCAGCAGCAAACCCACCACGCCCTAAGCTGCCGTGCCCTACACCCCATCGACACCCGCTACGAGTTTATTGAGCAGGGGGGCATGCGGTTTTTGGTTAGAATTTTGGCCAATCTGGTGCGTAAAGAGGCGGCTGACCGCGCCCAGAAAGCCAAACCAGGTCAGCCCTTTAATCCGTTCTTGCCCTACGACCCCGACCTGTTTGTAGCCAACCTGTCGCCCACCCATCTGTGTCTACTCAACAAGTACAACGTGGTCGATCACCATGTTTTGATTGTCACCCGCGCCTTCGAAGACCAAGACACTTGGCTGACTCTGGACGATTTTACCGCCCTGGCCATCGGTATGGCCGAAATTGACGGTCTGGCCTTTTACAATGGTGGCCGTCTGGCGGGGGCCAGCCAGCGACATAAACACCTGCAACTGGTGCCGCCCCCCCTCTGCCCCGACTGCAGCCCCCTGCCGCTCGACCCGGTGATAGAGGCCCTAAAAATTCTTCCTGACGGTCAAGCCCCCGACGGTCAGCCGCCCAATGGTCAGCCGCCCGATGGTCAGCCGCCCAATGGTCAGCCGCCCGATGGTCAGCCTCTAGAGTCGCCCCGGTTGCCCTTCCGCCACGCCATTTTGGCCCTGACCGCCCAGCCGTCCCCTACGGGTGAAATGCTGCTAGCGGCCTACCGCACTTTGCTGTCCTATGTGGGGGTGCATTGGGGGCAGTCGCCCCAGGCGTTTCCCTACAACCTATTGGTCACCCGCCGCTGGATGATGGTGGTGGCCCGGCAGCAGGAGAGCTACGAGACAATTCCGGTCAATTCCCTAGGGTTTGCTGGGTCGCTGCTGGTCAAAAACTCGCAGCAGCTGGAGTTGCTCAAGCTCCTAGGGCCGATGACGGTGCTCAAGCAGGTAGCCTGCCAGATCCAGAGTTAAGCGGGCTTTCCCCAAGGCGATCTCTGAAAAAGAAGACACCCCGATATTGGGGGGGCAGAGCCGGTGCCCTCGGGCAGCAATAGCCTTCCTATTCCCGAAAGGCTCAGTCTCTGGAATACTTGGTCCCTAGAATACAAAGAATCCCCGTTCTGCCTTCCTCCTTCTGCCTTCCTCCTTCTGCCTTCCTCCTTCTGCCTTCCTCCTTCTGCCTTCCTGCACTAGTGGCGGTTAAGCCTGAAGCGGCCTTGATCGGTTATTCTTGGGTGCAGTTTGGTGCAGTTTGCGAAGAACTCGATACACTGGTCGATAGAACAGGTTTACTCAACCCTTTTTCTTCCTGGGAATCGGCCGGGCCAGCGACTGTGCGCTTTGGTCTGGCAGCCCATGGTAGGGGCAATCACGGGGTTGCCCTCGGCTGGAGCGGATAGCTAGTTTGCAACTGCCCAGGGCTGAGCTCGACAGACAAGTCTTCACCAAGGTGACGGTTGCGATATGCAGATTATTGGGATTCTGGCACTGATCATTATTGGCTACACCGTTGGCTCGGTGCGCATCATCAAGCAGGGGAATGAGGCTCTAGTCGAGCGCCTTGGCAAATACCACCGCAAGCTCAGGCCGGGGCTAAACTTCATTGTGCCAGTGCTGGACTATATTGCGCTGAGCGACAGTGTGCGAGAGCAAATCCTCGACGTAGACAAGCAGGCGGCCATTACCCGAGACAACGTGTCTCTAGAGGTTGACGCGGTGGTGTACTGGCGCATTCTAGAGCTAGAGCTGACCTACTACGCCATTGAAAATGTCGAGCAGGGAATTGAAGAACTGGTGGTTACTACCCTGCGATCGGAAATCGGCAAAATGGAGTTTGAGAAAACTTTCTCCTCCCGCGATGAACTCAACCGGGCGTTGCTCTCTCAGCTAGACGAGGCT
The DNA here is from genome assembly GCA_007694115.1 of Leptolyngbya sp. DLM2.Bin27. Classification (GTDB taxonomy): domain Bacteria; phylum Cyanobacteriota; class Cyanobacteriia; order Phormidesmidales; family Phormidesmidaceae; genus Nodosilinea. Next base: position 7,759 of record RECJ01000282.1, read on the forward strand.
ACCGAACCCTGGGGGGTGAAGGTCACCCGGGTGGAGGTGCAGGAAATTACCCCCCCTGAAGAGGTGCGCCGATCGATGCAGCTCCAGCAGGCGGCGGAACTCAAGCGCCGGGCTACAGTCCTTGAGGCCCAGGGCGAACAGGAGGCGGCGATCAAGCGTGCCCAGGCCACGGTCGAATCGATTCAGATGCTGTCTCAGGCGCTGCAGCAGCGCAGCGACACGGGCGAGATTCTTCAGTATCTGCTGGCCCAGCGCTACGTAGAGGCCAATCAAAAGCTGGGGGAAAGCGAAAACTCTAAGGTGTTGTTTATGGATCCTAAGTTTCTCTCTGAGGGGCTGGTTCACTTGATCAATACGCCCACTACCCCGGTCACCCCGCCTGAAGATGGCCACGATTTTCCCAGTCGCCGCCGTCACCAGAGTCTGTAGCGTCCGCCGTAACCCCAGAAACCGCTACCATAGAAGACTGTGCATGGGCTGCGACTATGGCTGTTTTCCCCCTTTCCCCAACTGACTCACCCGCCCTAGGGCAGGCTTTAGCCGGCCAAAGCGAGGCTGACCTGCCGCTGCTGGGTCAGTCGCTAGAGGCACTAACTGAGTGGATGGTGGCCCAGGGACAGCCCAGCTATCGCGGCCAGCAGCTCTACCAGTGGCTCTATCAGCAGGGGGCGCGATCGCTCCAAGACGTTACCGTTTTCCCCAAAGCCTGGCGGCAGACAATGGCGTCGGTCGATCTGGGTCGCTCTAGCCTGCACCACCGGGTGGTGGCTAGCGACGGCACGGTGAAGTATTTGCTCCGCCTGCGCGATGGCCAAATCATTGAAACCGTGGGCATTCCCTCGGCCAAGCGGCTAACGGTGTGCGTGTCGTCTCAGGTGGGCTGCCCCATGGCTTGCGACTTTTGCGCCACCGGCAAGGGCGGCTTTGTGCGTAACCTAGCCATCCACGAAATCGTTGATCAGGTGCTCACCGTGCAGGAGGACTTTGGTCAGCGGGTGAGCCACATTGTGTTTATGGGTATGGGTGAACCCCTGCTCAATGCCACCCATACGGTGGCGGCCATTCGCTGTCTCAATCGCGATGTGGGCATTGGCCAACGGGCTATGACCCTGTCGACGGTGGGGGTGCCGGGTCGCATTCGCGCCCTGGCGGCCGAGCAGCTCCAGGTGACGCTGGCGGTGAGCCTGCACGCTTCCAACCAAATCCAGCGGCTCCAGCTGATCCCCAGCGCCGGGGCCTACCCCCTAGAGGCACTGCTCGATGAGTGTCGCGAGTACGTGCAGCTCACCGGGCGACGGGTCACCTTTGAATACATTCTGCTGGCTGGGCTCAACGATCAGCCCGTCAATGCTGCCGAGCTGGCCCAGCACCTGCGCGGTTTTCAGAGCCATGTCAACCTGATTCCCTACAACCCGATCGACGAGGCCGACTACCAGCGCCCCAGCGAAGCCAGCATTCGCGACTTTGTGGCCGAGCTAGAGAGCCGCCGCATTGCCGTTACCGTGCGCTACTCTCGCGGTCTCGAAGAAAACGCCGCCTGTGGCCAGCTGCGGGCCTCCCGTCGCCCGGCCTAGGCCGGGGGGGGAATCTTGCCTAAATTGGCGTGGTAGCCGTCTTCTGGGAACCAGGGATTTTGTTACGTTAAGAACTATGGCCGCTGTGCTCGTGGATGGGGCAGGGTGGTCATTGCTGCCATCGTCCTGCCGCCTAGCCCTTCCGTTTCATTTAGATCTGAATGACCCTAGCTCCTCTGCCGCTGATCACGCCGCTGACAGCCAACCCCCTAGACCTGTCTCATTGGCTGCTGGCCCTCTCCCGGGTGCAGGTTTCTGTGCGTGGTCAAGATCGGCTGCCGCTACATCAGCCTATGGTGGTGGTGAGCAACCACCGCAGTATTATGGATGCTCCACTGCTGATGAGCGCCATTGGCCGCCCGGTACGGTTTGCCTGCCACCACTACATGAGCCAGGTGCCAGGGTTGCGCAATGTGATCAACGCTCTCGGTTGTCTGCCCCTAGATGCCCCTGATAAGGGGCAAACGGCCTTTTTTCGCCGCGCGATGAAGGCCCTGGGTGAGGGCGAGGCGGTGGGCATTTTTCCGGAGGGGGCTGCCCCAATGGTGCATAAGACCACCCCTGACAATTTGAATACGTTTCACCGGGGGTTTGCCCACCTGGCCCTGCGGGCACCGGTGGAGGAGCTGTCGATTGTGCCTGTGGCCATTATTGCCCATCGAGAAATCAATAATTCGGTGGTACCCCTGCGCTGGCTGAGCATCTTTGACGCTTCGGAGCCATTGTTTCAGCAGTCTGGCTGGCACCCGGCGGTGATGTACCAGAAGGTGGAGGTGCTGATTGGTCGCCCGGTGCGGGTTGATCATCGACTGCGATCGCGCTACCGCAGCAAAGGGACTAACGCCCTGGCCACCGAGCTATCCCAGTGTTGCCAAGATGAAATTGCGACCCTGCTCAAGCAGGGCTGCTACTAAGGTATTACCATGGCCAACCCAATGTTGAACCCCCACTGCGCGCTGCTTGCCCATGCCAGAGACTAATGTGTTAAA
>RECJ01000188.1 GCA_007694115.1 Leptolyngbya sp. DLM2.Bin27
AGGCAGAAGGCAGAAGGCAGAAGGCAGAAGGCAGAAGGCAGAAGGCAGAAGGCAGAAAGGGAACTCCATGTCATACAGGGGTTTCTGTGTTGGCTAATGGGTGGGTTTATTTCTGCCTTAGATGACTAGTCTGGCTGTCTGCAAGCGGCAAACCTGGCTGGGGTCTCAGGGGCTGGGGGCCAGGGGTCAGACACAGTTAGCCGGCCCCTGCCGCAGCATACGAGGTCTATAGTCAATTGGTTCAAGGGGCGGGGCTGAGGATTTAGCCCCGCCCCCTTGAACCAGTTTTTTTAGCTTTGTGCTCAGTCTAAATTAACCATCATCAGCGACATATCGTCGCTGGCTACTTCCCCTGCCTGGCGCTTGATCACCACATCGAGAATGTAGTCAACGCTTTTTTCTCGTTTGGCCAAGGCCAGCAGGTCGATAAAAGCATCGAGACCGATGTACTGCTCATTTTTTTGCAGCACTTCGTAAAGCCCGTCGCTAAATAGATAAAGGCTGCTGTTGGGGGGCAGATGACAGCGCTGCCACTGGTACTTGGCGTCGGGCAGCATGCCCACGGGCATGCCGGGGGTACGCAGGCGGGTGGTGGTGACCTGTTGGTGATCGTCAATGGAGACCAACACCGCCGGGGGATGGCCTGCGCTGGCATAGAGCAGCTGACGGTTGGCGCAGTTGAGCACGCCGTACCAAATGGTGAAATATTTTTGGTTTTGGTCACTCATCTGAAAGGTTTCGTTCAGCGCCCGCAGCACTTTCTCGGGGCGATAGAAGCTGACGTCGGGCAGCGACTGCGATCGCAGCACATTCAGCACCGAGGTCGACAGCAGCGCCGACCCCAGCCCGTGGCCCGACACATCGAGCAGATACATCACCAGGTAGTCGGGGTCGAGCCAGTAGTGGTCGTAGCAGTCGCCCCCTAGCTGCTGAGAGGGCAAAAACCGCGACTGAATCGGCACCTTGCCGGTGCGGTCCTCAGGCAGCAGCGATCGCACGTAGCCCTCGGCCTCAGACATTTCGGCCTCCATGCGCTGCTTTTGCTGCCGCAGGTCTTGGGTCAGCTGATAGATCCGCAGCCCCGCCCGCACCCGGGCATTCAGCTCATTGATATCCACCGGTTTCGAGAGCAGGTCGTCGGCCCCCATCTCTAGGCCCTTGACCCGATCGGCGGTGCTGTAGCGAGCGGTCAGCAGCAGCAGTGAGGTAATCGACAGCACCGGGTGATGCTTGAGATGGTGGCAAATGGCCAGCCCATCCACCGCCCCCGGAATATTCCAGTCGCAGATAATTACCCCCGGCAGCAGCTTTTCGGCCATCTCTAGCCCCTCGGCCCCGCTGCTAGCGGTGGTCACACTGTAGCCCTGGGCCTTTAAGACACTGACCAAAAACTGCTCGGTGGCGACATCGTGCTCAATGATGAGGATATCGATCATACTGCGCTTAGGATCGAGAAAATAACCGTCAGAGTAGGCATCAAACGCGGCGCAGTCGCGCCTGGGGGCAAATCGCTGGGGATGAAACCAATGGGGGGCATTGACCAGCCCAGAGCATGAGACGCCATCCTCAGTTGTAGCCTAACCCTAAACCACCACTATCCAGAGAGATTCATCAAAATCCTACGCAATCTGGCCGGAGTGCCGTTGCCTTCGAAGGTCTTGTCTATTTTCCCTTGGCCCCCGAAAACTAGACAACCTGGCCAACTTTTTATGCCAAGGTTTATCACTACGGTGCAGTGAGCTACCACGATCGCTGCGGCAGTCTGTTAAGCATAGTCAAGTTAGCCATCGTTACACCCGCGTTACACCCGCAAAACTAGTAGTTTGCCAAGCCAAAGGTGACAGGTTGGCAGGGCTGAAGGTTTACGGTGTACGGTTCACGGCAGTCGTTGAACCGCACCCAACCCTGCACCCCTCGGCTGCTAGAGTCGATCACAATGAGTTTGGCCAAGTACTAGGCCCACAATAGCTAACAGCCTCACCGCTAGGTCTACCCTGTTTATGGAAACTTTGGTTATGGACACGACCACTTGTCAGCTGACTACTAGCTGTGTTGTGCCGGTTTACAAGTCGCCCAAAGACTATCAGGCCTTTCGCATTAGCCCCGACGACAGCAACCGCCTGGCCCTGGTCTTTGACCCCACCATCGCCAATATGTCGCTGACCTACTGCGTCGAAATTTTTGATATCGGCGGCAAAACCCCCCCCAACCGTCACCAGATTGCTGTCGAAATGTTTTTTGTCCTCAAGGGCGAGGGGCTGGCTAGCTGCGACGGCAAAACCGTGGCCATTCGCGCCGGAGACAGCATTTTGGTACCCCCCAACGGCGTCCACGTAGTCGAAAACACTGGCCCTACCCGGCTTTACACCCTCTGCATCATGGTGCCCAACGAAGACTTTGCCGAGCTGATTCGCAGCGGCACTCCGGTGGAGCTAGACGATGAAGATTTAGCGGTCTTAGGACGCTACGATGGCCCTCACCCAGTGCCTCTAGCTTGAGCTAGAGGTCTGTTATCGCTCCGCCCAGCCCCGTCCTTTCTGCGGTTCTGTCCAACTTCTGTCCAACTTCTGCCCAAACTTCTGCCCAACTCTTTACAGACCATTGTCCACGCCACTGTCCCCTGGTCCCTACGCCGTTGCCCCCAGGCAGACTCTCAGTCTGGCGGTTCCCATTGCCCCGGTGGCCGAGCCCAGCATTCATCTTGATGCCGATGTCTACTACCCCCTTGGGGAGGGGCCGTTTCCGGTGCTGCTGATGCGGCAGCCCTACGGACGTGCGATCGCATCCACCGTCGTCTATGCCCATCCCAGCTGGTACGCCAGCCACGGCTACATCGTGGTGATTCAAGATGTGCGGGGGCGGGGTAGCTCGGGGGGCGAGTTTGACCTGTTTCGCCACGAGGCCGACGACGGCTACGCCACGGTGCAGTGGGCGGCGGGTCTGCCCCAGAGCAGCGGCGTGGTGGGCATGTATGGGTTCTCGTACCAGGGCATGACCCAGCTCTATGCGGCGGCCAAGCGACCGCCCGCACTCCAGGCGATTGCCCCGGCCATGGTGGGCTACGACCTCTACGCCGACTGGGCCTACGAAAACGGGGCGCTGCCGCTGCAAATTGGCCTGGGCTGGGCGCTCCAGCTAGCCGCCGAAATCGCTCGCCTCAGGCAGAACAGCACGGCCTACCAGGCACTTCGCCAAGCCGCCCAGTCTCTCCCCCTGGGGGAGGCCGTGCCAGCTCGCCCCCAGGTGCTCCAGACCCACGCCCCAGAGTCGTTCTTTCACCAGTGGCTAGATCACCCCCAGCCCGACGCCTATTGGCAGGCGCTACAGCCCGATCTGAGCCCGGTCGATCTGCCCATGCTGCACATCGGCGGCTGGTATGACCCCTACCTGCGCGGCGACCTGCGGCTGTATCAGCAGATGGTTGATCAAAGTCGTGCCCCCCAAGCCCTGTGGATCGGCCCCTGGGGCCACCTGCCCTGGGGGCGGCGACTGGGGGTGATAGACTTTGGCCCCGAGGCCGACAGCCCCATAGACAGCCTGCAAATTCGCTGGTTTGACCGATTTTTAAAGGGCACCCCATCGGTGCTTGCGTCAGATCAGGCCCCAATTCAGCTGTTTGTCATGGGGCTAAACCAGTGGCGGGGGTGCGATCGCTGGCCCACCGACCCCGGCCAAGCCTTTTACCTCAGCAGCACCGGCCTGGCCGGTATGCGGCAGGATGACGGCAGGCTCAGCACCGAGATCCCTCAGCCCCAGGCAGGCCAGGGGGGCAGCCCTGACGTGATCGTGCACGATCCCTGGCGGCCCGTGCCCTCCCTGGGGGGCCACTGCGGGCTGCCCCCTGGCCCCTTTGACCGCGCCGCCCTCGACTGCCGTACCGACGTATTGACCTACACCACCGCCCCCCTGGGGGCGGCCCTGACCCTGATGGGTACTGCCACCGCCACCCTCTACTGCTGGGCCGATGCCCCCAGCTTTGACCTCAGCCTGGTGATCTCAGCGGTGCATAGCGATGGTCGCGTGATCAACCTCACCCAGGGGCAATGTCGGGTCGATCGCCATGACCCGGCAGCAACCAGCCCCCAGGCGATGGCGATCGCACTGCACCCCACCGCTTGCACCCTGGCCCCCGGCCAGCGCCTGCGGCTCAGCGTAGCGGCGGCCTGCTTTCCGGCCTATGCCGTCAACAGCGGCACCGGGGCTGGCCCCGGTGCCTGCCCTCAGATCGACCATCGTGTCATTACCCTGGCGATCGCCCACGGCGCGGCCCATCCCTCCTGTGTGGCGCTCCCCCTCGGCCCTCCCCAGGCGGGCGGTGGCGGCAAAAGTTAAGAATAAAAAAAATCGGCCCCCCGCAGGCAGCCGATTAGGTGATACTAAATATCTACGTTGTTCTCTCAATTTGGAAGAAACCACCAAAAATTCTGCGCCTTAGGCAGCGCCAGGGTTTTGATACTTTTTTCCTGGAGGGCTCTCATCTCCTCCGCTTCCCATTGTAACAACAAGTACAGATTTTCATTAACACAATCTCTACTGATCGTGTGTTGATTCGATAACTTAAGCTGATGAGCAAATGTACTCAGTGGCATGTGCTCAGGCAGTCTTCCCCACGGTGCATTGCGGCGCGAATGCACCCTAATTCTTAGCGTTGACGCTGCACTAGGCTCAAAGCCGAAATCCTCTGAAGAGAATGGGCAGTCGATTGCCCCAGCCCGCTGAAGCAGACTTTGGCTATGGGCCAGGGGGGTTACTCCCTGGTGGTTATTGGGTTTTGAGCCGTCTGCTGCGGTTCGACGCGCCGAGGCTGCCCCCAGATCACCGTTTCTTGTTTATAGATCACCATGCCGGGGCGCGCCCCCTTGGGTTTATAGACATGGCGTGGCTGAGTATAGACCACGGGCACCTGGTCAGACTGGCGGGCGCGGCTGTAGTAGGCGGCCAGATCGGCGACGTAGGCCAGATCGCGATCGCTCGCCGCCTGCCCCGCCCCTAGTCGCAGCAGCACGTGACTACCGGGGATTTCCTGGGTGTGAAACCAGAGGTCGTAGTCGGTGGCCACGGTGGAAATCAGCAGATCGTTTTGGCGGTTGTTGCGGCCCACCAGCACCGGCAGCCCGTCGGGGGTGTGAAACTGGCGAAAGCCTTCGTCGCTGGCTTTGCGATCGCTGGGGCGATGGTCGGGGGTCACCATATAGCCCTGCTGAATCAGCTCGTGGCGAATGTCGATCAGGGCTTCTAGATCCGCCGGTTCCCCGTAGGTTGGGGTCTGGCTCAGGGCCGCTTCCACCTGCTCTAAATAGGCCAGTTCGGCCTGCACCTCCGCCAGCAGCGGGGCCACGGCATCCTTGGCGCGTTTTAGCTTTTGGTGCTGTTTGTAAAGGCGCTGGGCCTGCTGAATGGCGGTTTTGTCGGGGTCGATGGCGATCGCCACCGGTTGCTCTGTCTCAAAATCATCCACGGTCATCTGGGTCATGCCCGGCTGCCACTGGTGGCTGTAGGCCATCAGCAAATCGGCCCGCTGGCGGTGGGCATCGGCCCGGGCCGACTGGTCGAGGCGCTGCTCAAAGGTGTGGGCCTTTTGGCGCAGCTTGTCGAGCACACCTTTGAGTCGTTGCTGGATCTGGTTTTTGAGCCGCTCAAACTGCTGCAGGTTGAGCTCATGGCGGTAATAGTCGTTTAGCAGGGTGTGGACGTCGGCCACCGGGGCCACCCCTTCCCAGTCGAGCACGGTGTAGCCCCCCTCGGCCCAGCCGGGAGAAAACTCCCGTTTTTCTAGGGCGGTGAGCCAGCGCTGCCAGACCCCAAACAGCCGATCCCAGTCGGCTTGGGTGAGGCTGTCGGCGGGTTGGTCGGGGGCCAGGCGGGCAGAGGCCAGGAGCGATCGCACCAGCGACGAACTCAGCCCCCCGTAGCTCTGCATCAGCATTTTTTTCAGCGTGGTGGGCACCAGGGTCACCCGCTCCTGCCACGAAGCCTGGGATTCTTGCAAACTCGGCAGCGTGTTGAGCATCGCCGGAGGCAGCACGTAGGGGTCGCCGGTTTGAATGGGCCGCACCCGCGACTGCTGGTCGCTGACCTGGTGGGCGGCGGTGACAATCTGATTTTGGGCGTTGGCCAAAATTACGTTGCTGTATTTGCCCATGACTTCGACGTAGAGGTGCCACTGGGGCGGGTCGCCGGGGCGAGGGCCAAACTGTAGGTCGATGGCCCGCTCCCAGGGGGCCACCGGGGCAATCGCGACTAAAGCCAGCTGGTTGATTTGATGCTTGATCTGCTGGCTAAAGGTAAACGTATCTTGCCCCTTGGGGGGCGCGTCGCCCAGGTGCAGCCGCGCCGCCTGGGGGTGCCAAGCAATGGTCAGCCAGCCCCGCCGGGCAGCGGTTCTGAGCCCCAGGGCCAGGGTGGTGGTGTCAAGCTGCACTACGGTCTCGCAGCGGGCAGGCACCCAGTCGGTCTCAAGGCTTTGGCACAGGGCCATCAGAGTAGTAAAGTCAACCGGCTGCACAGTGCAAGTCTCCAGGCAAACGTATTAAACAGGGCCAGGCAGAGGCCATAAATCCTCCCTTTTGGGGTTGTGGTTGACGGTCTGCCAAGCTAAAAATCATCGTCTCAGGGTTCTTGGGGCCGCAAGATGTAGCCCAGTGAACGAAAACGCTAAAAAACTGAAGTATTGCCGGATATTACCCCTCAGAGCCAGATGGATTCGTTAATATGACAACAAGCCTGATCTGAGCTCAAACATGGGCATTGTGCCTGAAAAACCTTAGGTTTTCTGGCTGGGTAGGGATAGCCCTAGCGTCAGTACCAGAGCCTCCTACTATCGCTCCCTACCTATATTATGGACATCAAGCTCATCAACATCGGCTTTGGCAATATCGTATCGGCCAATCGGGTGATTGCCATTGTTAGCCCTGAGTCTGCCCCCATCAAGCGGATCATTACCGATGCCCGCGAGCGCGGACAGCTAGTTGACGCCACCTACGGTCGCCGCACCCGCGCTGTGATTATCACTGACTCGGGCCACACTATTCTCTCAGCTATTCAGCCTGAAACCGTCGCCCATCGCTTTGTCAGCGGCAAAGACAGCGACGCGAAGGGGTAGGGAGTGGGTGGGTAGGTGAGTGGGTGGATAGGTGGGTAGTAGCCTCGATCCATTGACTCGATCCATTCAGCAGACGCCCTATGGTGAATGGCACTGAAATAAACTGAAATTAACCCTCGCAAATCGCCGAAAGCCCTGATCTGCCGTAGGGTGGGCACTGCCCACCAGGCTTAATTCAGTGCTATTCCGCACTATGGTTGTCCTCTTAGACAAAGCTCCCATTATCTTTGACGAATTTTTGGAGTGGTATCCAGAGAATTCGGAGTATCGCTACGAACTGCGGCGGGGGTTGATAGTCAAAAGGCCCAAACCAAGGGGAAAGCACTCTAAACTGGCAGGCGATTTGGCTTTTGAGTTGGGTGCGACCATTCGCAGCGACAGCCAGCCGTTCCGGTGCGGCGACTGGTTAGCCCTCGGCAAACGCCTTATCGCTCAATCCGTTCCAGTTCTTCACGAACTACTTTTCGCAAAGTTTCCTCAAGCGGTTGGCGAATTGCCTGAATGTGCTGGCGCAGGGCTTCATTAATCAAGGTTTGGTAGTTGCCGCCACCCTCACTATGGACTTGTTCACGAAACCACGCCAGAACTTCATCATCTAGCCGAATCGTGATACGAGTTTTGCCTGATGGTGCTGGGTCAATTGCGCCTCGCTTACCTTGACTGAAATCATATTCCGCTTCCATAGGTATTCCTCTTCGTATTGCCGCCGTTCCTGTTTTGTTGCCTTGCGGGCTGAGATGATCCGAATCGCTTCACCTCGCAGGGTATAAACCACTACTAAAATTCTGCCAAGCCCATCAAGACCAATTGTGACAAACCGTTCTTCGTCAAATCGCTCGTCTCGAATAGTGATTGCCAGATCATCTGAGAAAACAGCCACAGCATCAGCAAAGTCGATGCCATGCTTGCGGAGATTAGCTGCGGCCTTGCCTTGATCCTATTGATAGACCATCTCAATTATAGTATGTACGTTTGTGCATACTACCAAGGACAAGCTCAACTACATTCACAGCATTCTCCAGTCGTCCCCAAAAGCCACTTCTAAGCTAATCTCCAGGTCAACTGTGCTTCAGCCATGATAGGCAAATCTTATGAACGTCTCAACTGGGGACTTGAAGGCTAACGGTGAAGTTGTGCGGCGGCAGACAATCTTGAATATCCACCAATAACCTCTGTACCGTCCTCACCAACGCAGTGTTAGCCGTCGCCATTACGTTCGATCTCACGCTCAATAATATCTTTAACAAACTCAGGGAGTTCCTTATCTACGCTGACAGCCCTTTGCTTGAGCCTTTCATAAAACTCAATGTCATCTCCTTCCCAAAGCAGATCCATTCTTCTGACCTGCCGCATTGCAATATGTTCATAGCTTTCTGGATACGCCCAATAACAGGATAGACAAATAGACTTATCCTTAATGCTGTTCCAGTTTTCGCAATGTTCGCATGACCAAGATTTAGCTCGATTAGCAGATCCACAAAGTAACATGAAATTTTCTGGGGCTAGATCTGGCTCACCATCAACTTCAAAAGGAACACGATGATCGATTTGTAACTCGCGTTCATCTACCTCTTCAAGATAAATAAAACACCTACATCCGTATCTGCTAATCAGTGCATCTTTAATTTGCTTGGATAAACCTGTTCTTCCAGAGAGGCGAGTGAATCTTGTTTTGCTAATATCTCCAAATCGATATGCAGCTATTCTTCTGCCGTCATTTCCGGTGACATAAAAGGTTTCTAGCGGGATACCATTCTCTCTGACATCTCTAGCTGCTCTTGGAGCATGATTATAACCGTAGATTTCTTTCAATTCCTCAGTTGTAATAAGTCCGTGTTGCAAGATGTGATCAATAACAGTCTTTGGTCGTTTTGCTGTTACAGAGCGGCAAAGTTCCAAAAAGTTATCGGGTAGCTGCTGCGAATTCTCCATGCTTTTCCAAGAGGGTTAGCTGCTTTGGATTTTTGTCAATATACTTAAAACCACAGATTTTGGTATTCGTTAAGTTTGTGGATAAACTTGGCGACAAGTACAATGATTCGATGGTTGTTTCTTCTTTGCCCAGTAATGTAGACTGTGAAGACCTGCCAACTTCGATTTCGATTCTTTTAAGATTTAAGTGTTCAGGAAGAACTTTGCCAAAAGCCTTGCTACCCAATTTACCGTCATAACTGATAACAAACGTAGCTCCTTTTCGGTTTAACCGTTCAAGAGCTAACACAAAATCATCGAAATTTATCCCAGACAGATACCTTGAATCTCTATTTCCGCATACACCTTGGTACGGAGGATCCATATAAATAAGATCACCTTCCTGGACTTGCTCCAATACTTCTCGATAATCTAAACTAGTAAACTTGCATTTGCCTTTAAGCAGACTAGACACACCTGCTATATTTTTTCTCATTGTCTCAGGTCGTGTCCCTTTGCGCCTTTTGTCTGGGCTTTGGTTGAACAATCCTTCAGAGTTGTAGCGAACCGAACCTTTAACACATCTTGCTAGCAGATAAAGGAATAATCTTGGATCATTAGTCTTATTGAATTTTGATCTAACTTCAAAATAATGAGCTACAGAATTAGTGTGTTGTTCATTCCATACCTTTAAATAAAAATCCCCTAGTTCGTCTGGTCTTTCTATAGACAGTTTCAGTAGCTCGATTAGCGGTTTGTTCAGATCATTTAGCCAAAAACTCTGGGTAGTCTGACTTGCAGATGTAGCAACACTAATCGCAGCAGTTCCAGCAAAAGGTTCTACCAACCTACTGACTTTTTTCGGAAAAAACTGGAGGATGTGTTTAGCCAGGTTCCTTTTGCTACCTTGATATTGAATAAAGTGTGGTAAGTTCGCCATTGCCATATAAGAACAAATGATCTTGCAGCAGTTTACCACGATATTTTAGCTTGTTGCTTAGCTTCAGCTTTCCACTCGGGACAGGAACAAGGCTGAAACCTAAGACGGCTAACGTCGAAGTTGAACCGCACCGGTGGTTAACCGTCTGTGTCAGTTCCAATGAAGTGTTGTGTTGTGCCCTCACAAGTGTTCCCAACCGATACCATTTATAGCGGATCCTAGACGGGCGAGGTACGATCAAAGTAGAGGAAATGCAGAACGG
>RECJ01000192.1 GCA_007694115.1 Leptolyngbya sp. DLM2.Bin27
TTTAGAGTCAACTTCTTTGCCCTCACAGCACAGAGAAGCGAGATCAAGGCGGGGTTAGTAGCTGCAAGGTCGAGAGATTAACCTAAAAGTTTGGGTTGGGTGGCGGGCAGTGCCCACCCTACCGCTATCTCGGTACTACGGCCTCGCCAGCGGGGCCAACCTCGTCGGCTCTCTCCATACCGTAGTCGTAGGGGCCGTGGGTTAGCACCGGCAGCACCTCCCAGTTCTCAATCATCGGCGGCGAATCCGTCGTCCACTCCATGGTCAGCGCATTCCAGGGGTTGGGGCCAGCTTCTTTGCCTTTTCTCCAGCTCCAGATCACGTTGAAATAGAAGGGAATCACCGACACCGCCAAAATATAAGCCCCCACCGTCACCAGCTGGTTGAGGCCAGCAAACTGCGGGTCGTACATGGCCACCCGCCGGGGCATCCCCTGCATCCCCAGGGAGTGCATGGGGGTAAAGGTGAGGATGGTGCCGATGAAGGTGAGCACAAAGTGCACCTTGCCCAGGGGCTCATTCAGCATGCGCCCGGTGATTTTGGGAAACCAGTGGTAGATGCCTGAGTAAATGCCAAACACCGAGCCGCCGTAGAGCACGTAGTGGAAGTGGCCCACCACGTAGTAGGTGTCGTGCACGTGAATGTCGAAGGGAGCCGCCCCCAGGGTGACGCCGCTGAGGCCGCCAAACACAAACATCGACAGCAGGCCCACCGCAAACAACATCGCCGTGGTGTAGCGAATCTTGCCGCCCCAGAGGGTCGCCACCCAGCTAAAGATCTTCACCCCCGTGGGCACTGCCACAATCAGCGTCGAGATGGTGAAGAAAATCCGCATCCAGGGGGCGGTGCCGCTGGTAAACATGTGGTGCACCCACACAAACAGCCCCACTAGACAGATAGTTAGCGAAGAATAGGCGATCGCCTTATAGCCAAAAATCGGCTTGCGGGCATGCACCGGAATCACCTCCGACATAATGCCGAAGATGGGCAAAATCATCAGATATACCGCCGGGTGGGAGTAAAACCAGAATAGGTGCTGGTAGACCACCACGTTGCCGCCCGCATCGGGCTTAAAGAACGAAGTGCCAAAGTTGATGTCAAAGATCAGCAAAATCAGCGCCGCCGCCAGTACCGGAGTGGCAAACAGCGCCAGAATCGACGTCGCCACCATGGCCCAGCAAAACAGCGGCATCTGATCCCACTTCATGCTGGGCACCCGCATCTTCCAGATGGTGACCAAAAAGTTCACCGACCCCAAAATTGAGGAGGTACCCACCATGATCAAAGAGATGCACCACAGGGTCTGGGGCAGGTTGGCGGTGATCTCGCTCAGGGGCGGGTAAGACGTCCAGCCCGACTGGGCACCGCCGCCCACAAAGAAGCTGGCCGCCAGCAGCGCCCCCGCTGGCGGATTGAGCCAAAAGGCCAGGGCGTTGAGCTTCGGAAACGCCATGTCCCGCGCCCCGATCATCAGCGGGATCAAGTAGTTGCCAAAGCCGCCGATTGCCGCTGGCACGATCCACAGAAAGATCATGATCGTGCCGTGGTTGGTCAAAAAGGCGTTGTACAGCTCCGGGGTGAGAAAGTCGGAGTCGGGGGTGGCCAGCTCGGTGCGCATCAGCACCGCCATAAAGCCGCCCACCAGGTAAAACAAAAACGACGTCACCAGGTACTGAATGCCAATTACCTTGTGGTCAACGTTGAAGGTGAAATAGTCGTACCACTTCCACTGGTCGGGGTGGCCGTGGCCACCCTGGACATTGGCAGGGGTCAAAACATCTGCTTGGGCCATAGATTGGGTCTTGCTAAGGGGTTATAAATGGGGGATCGCGCTAGGGATCGCGAAAAATTGAGGGGCGTTTGGGGTCAAAGGTTTGGGGTCAAAGGTTTGGGGTCAAAGGTTTGGGGTCAAGGGTGGGGTGGTGGGCAGTGCCCCCCCTACAGGGGCTGCTAATGGGTGCTGTGAGCCATTGTTTGAGCGATTTGCACCGGAGCCTTTACCAGATCTGGAGCCACATTGGCCAGATATTCAGCATCGGTAGCAGGGCCGATGGCCTGAGCCACGGTGGTGGTCGGAGTCGCTGAGGCCAACCGGCTGGCCATCCAGTCGGCATAATCTTCGGTGGAATGGACAATTACCTGGGTGCGCATGCCGCCGTGGTAGGCCCCACACAGCTCGGCACAGACCACCGGGTAGGTGCCCTCTTTGGTGGCCACAAACCGTAGCTCAGCGGCCTCGCCGGGCAGGGCGTCTTGCTTCAGGCGAAACTGCGGCACCCAAAACGAGTGAATCACGTCCTGGGCTTCGATAATCAGCTGCACGTCTTGGCCTACGGGCACATGGAGTTCGCCATCGACAATGTCAGTACCGGGGTAGCGAAAGATCCAGGCGTACTGCATTCCGGTGACATTCACCGTCAGGTCGGGCGCGTTGCCTAGCCCCTGGGAGCCAGCGCCAAAGCCGTAGACCTGGGTTCTAGAAAACACCCCATCGTCTGCGCCCGCCTGGGCCAGCAGTGGGGCCACGTCGACCACCGTTGTCTGTGGAGCCGTGGCCACCAGGGTGCCGTGGCCGTGGTGGCCACCGGGCGAAAAACCACCCATTTCTTGAAACACCACCACGCTGTAGAGGCCCAGGCCCACCACAATCACGCTAGGAATGGCAGTCCAAAATACCTCTAGGGGTAGGTTGCCCTCAATCGGCAGACCGTCGGTGTCGTCGCCCTTGGGCTGGCGAAAGCGCACCATCGAGTAGATGATTGCCCCCTGCACCACGATGAACAGGGCCGTACCAATGGTGACCATGACGTTAAACAGATCATCCACCAGGGGAGCCTGCTCCGACGCCTGCACGGGCAGCATGTGGTTATTTTGCCCCACCCATAGACTGATCAAGGTGACGGCGATACCGAGCACCAGCGTCCAAAAGGGGGCGGGAATTTGTTTCATGGCGACTCTCCTGGAGAGATATGCGATCGCAGTCGCCCACTAGCGGGCGCTGGCGATCAGAATTTGAGCATTAGCTCCGAGGGCCAAAAAATCATTGGCCATGTCTACTGCATCCTAAAGGGCAGAGCTAGTCAGCCTCGTGAAACTTTTGATTTGCTTCAAATCTATTAGCAACTGGCAGCAATTTCAAAAAGTTTTGTAACTTTGTTTTGTAACTTTGGAGGGGGGCTGAGCACGGTATGCATTCAAGCATCAATGTTCCTCGCCGGGGCGCAGCTGTGCGCCCATACCCAAGTTCATACTTGAGCCAAATCCAAGCCCAGAGAGGTAGAGGCTGACGAGTGGGCATGCTAAACCCAATCCTCAGGCGGTAGATTTGCCCTATCGCCCAGGCGTTGCCGTACCTAGGGAGAACCCCACGATGGAATTTTCGATGGCTTCCAGCCAGCCTGATGTTCGCAAAGCAGCCCTCATGGCCCTAACCGCCCAGTTTGTCAAACAAGGTCACCCGCCTACCTACGCGCAGCACATGGCCACCGCCTCTATTTTTCAAGCCGACCTAGAGCTGCGCAATGCCCAGTTCACCCGCCTCATCGCCTGGCTCAAAGAAACCCATATCGATATCTATCCCGAAGCCTTAGCCCTGGCCGAGTCAGTGCGCCAAGAGTTTGAGCAGCGCGTAACTGGCGAGTTTTAGCCACCTCTAGTGCAACTACTGCAAAAGCCATAACCCCAATACCAAAAGCGAGCGGTAACCATCGGTTACCGCTCGCTTTTGGTATTAACCTCGCAGGCTAGCTGGCAATGTAGCCATGCATGGTGCTCTTGCGGCGACGCAGGTGCTTGAGGGCCTGCTGCTCCAGCTGGCGCACCCGCTCGCGGCTGATGTTCATCCGGTTGCCCACCTTGGCCAACGACAGTTCATTGCCGTCGTCAAGGCCGTAGCGCAGGGTGATCACCTCTTTCTGCTGCGGGGTCAGCTCCGAGAGCAGGTTGCGAATATCCTGCTTCAGCGACTCTTGAGCGGTAAAAGTCTCGGGCGAAATGCCGTCATCTTCAAGCAGCTCTTGCAGTTCGGTGTCCTGGTTATCGCCGATGCGCACATCCAGGGAGATCGGCTGCCGTGCCAGCACCAAAAACTCACGAATCTGCTTTGGCTCTAGATCTAGCTCTTCGCCAATTTCGGTGGCATTGGGGGCACGCCCCAGCTTTTGAGACAGCTCCCGCTGCACCCGTTTGATCTTGTTGAGCTTCTCGGTGATGTGAATCGGCAGGCGAATGGTGCGCGCCTGCTGGGCGATCGCCCGGGTGATCGCCTGGCGAATCCACCAGTAGGCGTAGGTAGAAAACTTATAGCCCTTGGTGGGATCAAACTTTTCGACGCCGCGTTCTAGGCCCAGGGTGCCCTCTTGGATGAGATCCAGGAACTCTAGGTTGCGCTTTTGATACTTTTTGGCGATCGCCACCACTAGGCGCAAATTGGCTTCGATCATCTTGCGCTTGGCTCGCTCGCCCTGGCGCAGAATTTGAGTCAGCTTACCTTCGTCTAGGCCAGCCGCTTCAGCCCGCTCAGCCTCGGTGGGCTCATGGCCCAAAGTCTCAGCCAGAGCCTCTTTTTCCTCCAGCAGCGCCATGTAGGCTTGCACCTGCTTACCAAAAATGATCTCTTCTTCGTGGGTCAACAGCGGCACCCGGCCAATCTCATGGAGATACGTTCTCACAGCATCGGCACTGTAGAGGGGCTTGCTCTTTAACGTACGGGTTTTAGTTTTGGCCATGAATCAACCTTTCCTCCACTAACAATGCTGCAAACGCTTAGATCCGAAACCTGAAACAAACAAGAGTTAAATTGATGAGCAGCGATGGGGCTATCTAGCAAGGCCCAAAGCTGTCGGCATTACCCGACTCCGCAACGTTGTCCATCACCGCTGCTGCTGGTACTGGAACCTGGGCTAGAACCTGATGCCTGGGGGTTAATCGCTGACTGCGGGAAAGGCTATACTTAACCTACGTCTTGGTATCCCAAACAGATGACGTCCTTACAATCTTCCCAGCTATACTTCAACAAAATCAGGACTAGCTTAATCACTCGAAATGTAGAAATGCCGATAGTGAAGCGAACAAAGGCCGCTACATTGAAGGCATACTGCAAGAGCAACCTCTCTGAAACGAGTTTTGAGCGTTAGCTCAAACTTGAGTGAAACAATCCTGGGTTAAACTCGAAGCCATTATGAGTTCGTTCCTCTAGAATATAACAACTTTGCAGTTGCGTAAAGCGCTGCAAATTAGGGTTGTCTGCTTGACGGGTAGAGTCATCACTTTGTTTCCATAGTTCAGAGTAACTAGCTCCCTCAGAACGGTCTGCATCAGATGTATCAGTTCAAGGCTGCCCAGAGCCTACGCTAGTGCATACACCCTATTCTCTTGGATCGGCTGCGAAAATCCATTGGGGTTTGCCCCCTGGGAAAACCGAACCTGTTGAATCGGCTAACTAGGGCCACAGGGGCACAGCTAGTTTTTGCCTACTTACAACCCTAACCAGGCCATGTAGCAGGGGTGTGTCATCGATATGGCAACGCTATGGCAGGTCTGGCTCTAGGCTGTTGTGGCCCGTTAAGCCTGGGCCGTTACGCTGGGTCTAGACTGAGTCATCAGCTGCATCATCAAGGGTGGGTCAGGCGCTTAGATCTGCCCCGTAAAGCTACCAACAACCTAGACTCAACCGCAGCCACAGCGCTATAGAAAGCAATACGCAGAGTGATACAAAGGCTCTCGTCAGTGCCTGGGCTGAGGCTCAGCCAGGCGCGCTTTTTCTGAACCTGATGGCGACTGCCCCAAAACCCGGTAGACTCAGTGAGATTATTTTTTTACCCATAGGCACCCATGAACAACGGGCTCAACCACCGCCTGCTGGCTACCAGGCCAGCCCCCATCGGCATCTTTGATAGCGGGGTAGGCGGGCTGACGGTACTGCGAGAGATCTACCGCCAGTTGCCCAATGAGTCAGTGCTGTACTTTGGCGATACGGCGCGGCTGCCCTACGGATCGCGATCGCCCGAAGAAATTCTCCACTTTGTGCGTCAGATCTTGACCTGGATGGCGCAACAGGGTGTGAAGATGGTAATGATGGCCTGTAATACCAGCTCTGCCCTAGCCCTCGACCAGGTGCAGGAAGAGTTTCCCTTCCCGGTGCTGGGGCTGATTCGCCCTGGGGCTCAGGCTGCCGCAATCCAGGGCCAGCGCATCGGGGTAATTGCCACCCAGGCCACCGTCACTAGCCTGGCCTACACTAGCGCCATTCAAGAAATTGACCCGACTCGCCAGGTGTGGGAGGTAGCTTGCCCTAAGTTTGTGCCTTTAGTTGAGCAAAATCAGCTTCGCACGCCCCAGGCCCAGACCACCGCTGCCACCTACCTGCAACCGCTGATAGCCGCCAACATCGACACGCTGGTGTATGGCTGCACCCACTACCCCCACCTAGCCCCGGTCTTGCAAACCATACTGCCCGGCACTGTGCGATGCGTAGACCCAGCTATCTCTATGGTGGCAGCGGCAGCCCAAGAGCTTGACGCCCTCGGGTTGCGCAGCATTGCCCCAGCCTGGGCAACGGAGTTTTATGTCAGCGGGTCGGCCACTGAGTTTAAGCGCCTAGCGGTACAGTGGCTGGGACACCAGCCTACGGTGGGGCAGATTCGCCTGCCGGAGCTGGCCGCTAATCCCCAAAGTTGGGGTACTAGAAGCTAGACCGCCAAAACTCCCCAACGCTAGAGATCAAGCTAGCGAATTTCGCCCTCAGATCGGCGCGTGTCGCTGGTGCGCTTGGCCAGGGTAAGCACTGCGTAGACTAGGAGTAGGTAGGCGATCGCAAGCGCTGGAATCACAAAGAGAGAGGCGGAGTAGGTCATGGCTGCGGCAGTGGATGAGGAACGAAAGCTAAGGCTAGGGGTGACCACCGGAATGCAAAGCGTCTCAGGCAACCAATAGGCAGCCTAAGACAAGTCTTTCCACAGGAAAGAACTTGCCCGATGGACAAAACAGGGGTGCAAAATACACCCTTTAAAATGGTTGGAAACGACCCAGCGCCTAGGGAAACAGTGGCAGAACCACCTAACGCTGCGATCAACTCAAAGGAATGAACAAGTGAAGACCAATCAAAAAACTTGAGGTCTTTACTTTCTTTCTTGAGAAATTCTTATTTCAAGTTTATCACGGGATTCCCAGGCTAGAAGAGAGATTTGAGGCCAGGCGAGATATAAATTTTAGGCTATCCCCAAAGATTATTTTACCTGGCCCCTGCCCTCCCCGCCCTCGCCCCAAAACGCCAAACCCCCTTTACTATCAAGACTTCAGTGCCAGGAACTAGCTTTGACTGGCCCTGAAGCCTGGGCTAGGTCAGGGTCAAAAGCTCAAGATTTTGCCAATACTCACCTCAGGCTTGTCTTAGAATGACGATAGAATATGTAAAAATTCGTAACTTTATCGCTCTTGCCGGGGTCTATGACTTCAGTGACTTCTCTTTTTGCGCCGGTTGAGTCCGACCTGGACCTAATGACCCACAACCTCAAGGGGTTAATCGGGGCCCGGCATCCCATTCTGTCGGCAGCGGCAGAACATTTGTTTGGGGCCGGGGGCAAGCGATTGCGCCCAGCCATTGTGCTGCTGTTGTCTAAGGCCACCCTGCCGCAGCAAGAGATTACTGCCAAGCACCGTCGCCTGGCCGAAATCACCGAGATGATTCACACCGCCAGCTTGGTACATGACGATGTCGTCGATGAGTCCAGCGTGCGCCGGGGCGTGCCCACCGTGCACAGCAGCTTCGGCAATCGGATCGCGGTGCTGGCGGGCGACTTTTTGTTTGCCCAGTCATCGTGGTACCTGGCCAATCTGGACAACCTTCGAGTGGTCAAACTGCTCTCTAAGGTGATTATGGATCTAGCTGAAGGGGAGATTCAGCAGGGGCTAAACCGGTTTGACACCAGCCTTACCCTAGAGGCCTACATTGACAAGAGCTACTTTAAAACCGCATCGCTGATGGCCAACAGCGCCAAGGCGGCGGGGGTGCTCAGCGATGTGCCTGAAGGGGTGGCTGAGCAGCTGTACAACTACGGACGGCATCTAGGGCTAGCTTTTCAGATTGTTGACGACATTCTCGACTTCACCAGCTCCGATGAGGTGCTGGGCAAGCCCGCTTGCTCTGACCTCAAGAGCGGCAACCTCACCGCCCCGGTGCTTTACGCCATAGAAGAGTATCCCTTTCTCACCACGCTGATTGAGCGAGAGTTTTCTGAGGTCGATGACTTTGCCCAGGCCATTGATCTGGTACACAGCAGTAAGGGCATTGTGCGATCGCGCGACCTAGCCTCTGACCACGCCCACCAAGCTGCCCAATGCCTAGAGCACTTGCCCCCGTCTGCCGCTCGCCAAGCCCTGCAAGATCTAACCAGCTACGTGCTGCGACGGATCTCCTAGGCGGTGGCGACGGGTAGCGGTATGCTTGGCCCTTGGCCGATGCCCCAATGGTTTGTACAGGTCTGCTATCCATTGTGGTAGCTTGCACAGGTAACTCCCAACCCAGCTAGAGCATCCCCATGGGCCAGGAAATTGAACGCAAGTTTTTGGTGGTAAGCGACAGCTGGCGCGAGGCGGCCCAAGGCGAGGTGATTAGCCAGGGCTATATTCCCACCCAGGATGCACGCACGGTGCGGGTGCGGCGGGTTGGCGATCGCGCCTATCTCACCCTCAAAGGCCCCGCCGTCGGCTTGGTGCGTCCCGAGTTTGAGTACCCCATCCCCGTCTATGACGCTCAGGTCATGCTCACCACGCTCTGTGAGCCACCCCTGATCGAAAAAACCCGCTACCGCCTGCCCCTCGGCCCGGTGGTGTGGGAAATCGACGACTTTCACGGTCAAAACCAGGGACTCATCATCGCTGAGGTGGAGCTAACCAGCCCAGACCAGATCGTAGATCTGCCTGACTGGGTGGGCGCAGAGGTCACCCACGACCTGCGCTACCAAAACGCCAACCTCGCTCGCCATCCCTTCACCGCCTGGTAAACTCACCCCCCGCCCGGATATTCCCTACCCCGCCACCGGGTCGGCCGCCGCAGCGACGACAGACCAATGCGGGCCACTGCGGCTAGGTCGGCTAGGGGCGACAGCCAAAAGGCCCAGGCTCCTGGGGCTCCTTTGAGGTCGTAGGCCGAGGCCACCGCCGCCTGCATGCCAACCCGAATCAGCACTAGCCCAAGATTGACCAGCAGCAGCAGCTGTAGCGCTAATGACCAGGAGGTCGGTGTCCAGCGTTGGGTCGTTAACAGAGCGGGCACCAGCAGCCAGGGTAGTCCTTGCACTAGGGCTAAAAAGCCCCAATCCCACCAGATCTGGGCAGCGGGGGCGGCATCCTTGAGATCGAGGGATCGGCCCCACTCCTGCCAGGTCTCAGCCATGCCTTCGTACATACGCACCTTGATCAGACGGCTGCCGTCCCAAAACCCCACCTTAGCGCCCTGGTCAGCCGCATGGCGAGCCAGGGTAACGTCGTCGCAAAACGATGTCGCCGCCGATCGATAACCGTCGAGCTGCTCAAGCAGCGATCGCCGCACCATAAAGCACTGACCGTTGGCCATCACCCGCTGGGGTACGCCGCTGGGGCTGCCCGCCGGGCCAAACCGATAGATCAGGGTCATTAACAGGGCGGGCTGCAACCAAAACTCACCCGGCTGCTTGAGAATAAATCGCGGTGCCAAAGACACCAGGTCATAGCTCTCTTGCTCCATGGCTTTAGCCAGGGCAGCCACCAGACCTGGCTGGGGCTGGGTGTCGGCATCGACACCCAGCACCCAGGTGCTGGCCGCTGCGGTGTGGCGAAAGCCATAGTCTAGAGCCCAGGGACGACCGACCCAGCCCGAGGGCAGCGGGTCATCTTCTAACAGGCGCAGCCGGGGGTCTTGGGCCTGGTAGCGCTTGACAATGGCCTGGGTGCCGTCGGTAGAACGACTGTCTACCACCAAGATTTCTCGCACTTCGTAGCTTTGGCGCGTTAGCCCTTCTAAGCAGGGGCGCAGGCGCTCGGCCTCATTCAGGGTGGGCACCACCACCGACACCGTGCCGAGCTGGCTGAGGCTGGGCGACTCAGGGCCTAGGGGCGGGCGGCGAAAGGGACCCTGCACCAGCCGGGAGAGCAGCACCGCTACCATCGGCAGCTGCAGCGCCAAAAAAACTACCGCACAGGTGCTTAACCAGGGAAACGGGGCGGCCACATCAGCGGGCAAAGGAACACCTCAAAATGGTCATGTTGGACGGGCAGCGATTGGGCAGAGTCCTATTTTAGGGCGACTTTGGCCGCATCTACCGCCCCCATGACCTGCACTGGATCGGCGATCGCATCGGACAGACGCTCTTGGGAGGTAGCGCGCCAGCACAGCACCGCCGGCAAAGCTCCGGTCAGCAGACCCAAGAGAATGGGCACGTAAAAGCCAGCGGCTAAGCTCATCACCAGGGCAAAACCAAAGTTGGCTAGGTAAACCACTAAGGGCAGGGTCAGCTGGTATTGGTCTAACTCTGGAGAGAACTTAAACACCTTCCACAACCCCAGAGCAACCCCCATAAAGACTACCCCGGTACCCAGCCAGCCAGCAAAGTTTTGGTAGGGCATGCCAAAGAAGGCACCGGGCTCATGCCAGTACCAGAAGGGCAAAGCCGTTTGGCTCATGGCTGGGTCGAGCACAAAATCCCAGGAGGTTAGCAGCACCGAGCCCAGCAGTAGCGCTGCTAGCGATCGCACCCAGCTGTAGCGTCTGGCCCCCCCGCCAGCGGCTAGCCCGCTGCGGGCCAGCAAAAACGAGGCCAGCCCCAGGTAAAACCACGACAGCGGAATCGTAAACGGCACCAGGCCAGCCACCTTGTAACCCAGCCCATTTAGGTAGGTGTAGTCGCCAAAGGGAAACCCCGTGCTGGTGCCCAGCAGCTCGCTGGTGAGAGAAACGCCCACGGCTGCGATCGCAAAAGTCACCAGGCTCCCCAGCCCCAACGTGCGGTAGGCGTACAGAGCCACCGCCATCGTGCCCAACAAAATGTAGCCCACACCACCCCCGGCCATGCTCCAGCGAAACATAGTCTGCCCAGCGGGCAAATACTCTAAGATGCCGGGATGAGGCACGACCCACAGCAACCCCGCCAGACCAAAGGCCATGGCAACTATGTGACCGTACAGGCAAAACCGTTCGATGGCTAAAAGATTTCTCATGGTAAGTCCTAGATACCCTTGCCAAGCTAATGCAGCTCAGCTGCTGATCATTCTCCTGGGCGGGCTGATTAACAACCGTATTTGCAATCGTCGCTTAAATTATAAGTTTTGTAAACGATGACTTTTAGATTGCCGCCTCGCTACCCCCCTAGGAGAAAATTTTGAGCAGAAACCGGCTTGGGCTTCTCCTCAGACATCTCAATGAACACGAGTATAAGGGTGACAGTCCACCTGTGGGGCTACGGTGTGGAAATTTGGAAAATCGGCTAGGATATCGACATCAAGGTCAGATTCGTAAGACCCCATGGCACCTATGACACCCCCTGGCCCAAGCTTGACAGTGAGGCCACTGCAATACCGCGACTTAGATGACCTCAAGCAGTGGCAGTCTGAGGATCTAGAGGCCGGTGGTGATCAGAGCGCCGCTGAGGCCACTGTTTCGTGGATTGACCACCAGCGACGGTGGTATGGCCCCCTCAAGGTGTTGAGCTGGCTGCCTGGCCCCATGCCTCAAACCCCGGCCACGTTTGTCGCAGAGCGTCAAAAAACCCTGGTGGGGTTTATTCAGGTATCGCCCTTTAACCGCACCCGCAGCACCTGGCGAGTAGAGCAGGTGGTGATCAACCGCCAGGCCCTCGCCCACACTGCCGCCTCTGCCTACATGGATGTGGGCTCTCGGCTGCTGCGCCACTGCTTTGAAGTGGTCTGGGAAGCCAGAACCTGGATGCTGGAGGTAGACATCAACCATAAGTCGGCTATGGGTCTCTATCGCTTCAACGGCTTTCAGCCCCTGGCCCAGACCACCTACTGGGCGCTGCCGCCCGATCAAATTGTGGCCCTGGCCCAGCGCGAACCCGATCTGCCCAACCTGCTGCCCATCAGCAATGCCGACGCCCAGCTGCTCTATCAGCTCGATACGGCTTCAATGCCGCCCCTGGTGCGCCAGGTGTTTGACCATCAGATCCAAGACTTCAAGACCAACCTGTTCGCCGGTGCTAGCGTCACGACTAATCGTCTAGTTAAGCAGGTAGAAACCGTTGCTGCCTACGTGTTTGAACAGCAGCGCAAGGCAGCCATTGGCCAATTTAAGCTGACGATTTCCCGAGACGGCAAACAGCCCCACGAGGCCGGGCTGACCGTGCATCCGGCCTACACTTGGCTCTACCCAGAGCTGATGACCCAAATGGCCAAAATCTTGCAGCCCTTTCCGCCCCAGTCTCTGCGGCTGACCTCCCTTGACTACCAGCCCGAGCGTGAAGCCTGCTTTACCCACATCCAGGCTATCCCCGAGTCCCACACTCTGCTGATGTCGCGCTCGGTGTGGCACAAAGTGCGCGAGGCTCGTCATTTGTCCCTAGAGGGGCTCCAGCTCTCTGACGTGTTTACGGGGCTACAGCCGGCGGGCAAGCCAATTCCAGGGCGCATGACCTGGTCGGCGGAGCGTTGGCAGACCTTGATAGGCCCCGGCCAGTCTGCCTCTGTCAACCCAGAGCCGCCTCCCGAGGCCTCAGCCTCCCAGGGCGATCGCTAAATGGCATCGGTTTCGGCGCTGGGGTTAGATATTGGTCGCCGCCGCATTGGGGTAGCAGGCTGCGACGGCACTGGCCTGATTGCCACCGGGTTGGCGACCCTACAGCGGCGATCGTTTGCGCAGCTGGTGGCCGACCTGCAACACATTGCCCAGTCGCGGCAGGCCCAGGTGCTGGTGGTGGGTCTGCCGCTAACCATGGATGGCGAAGAAGGGTTTCAGGCTCGCCAGGTGCGCAAGCTGACCAAGGGTTTGAGCCAGGCCCTCGGCCTACCGGCGGTCTATGTCGATGAACGCCTGAGTTCTGTGGAAGCCGAGCAGCTGATGCAAGCTGAGGGCATCTCCGTCGCCCAGGAAAAAGCCCTGATTGACCGCAAAGCTGCCGCCATTATCTTGCAGCGCTGGCTAGACGAGCGCCGTCTAGCGTAAACATGGCCATGGCCATGGCACCTAAGACATCGCCCCTGCCAGTGGCAAAACCCGGGGCGTCGCCGTGGCTTGTAGCCATCGTTTTCGGGGGCTAAGTCATGGCCTAACCACTCTAGCTGTGGCTATAGGCGCAACAGGATGGGATATTCTGATAAAACCGTTCTGATCAAACCGTTAAGTTGTTCATACTGGGCTGCGGCCTACAACCGCTGCACCCGTTACCCAGAGAAGAGTAGCCTCCATGGCGGATAACACCCAACCCATTGATGATTCAGCTGTAGTTCTCACCGACGAAACCGGGCGGTTTTTACCCTGCCAGGTGGAGCAGAGCTTTCAGCTCAACAATCGCGAATACCTTCTCTTGCTGCCCATTGATGCTCCCATTGAGATCTTTGTCTGGCAGCAGGATGAGAACGACGACGATGAGGTCTTAATGGATGTGGAAGACGAGGATATCGACCAGATTTTTTTGACCGCCAAGGCAGTACTGGCTGAGCAAAATCTTACGCTGCAGCGCACCGCCATTACCCTCACCGCTTCGGGTGAGCTGCCCGAGCCCGAAGCAGATAACTGCCTGACTCTGGAACTTGACGATCTAGACGACGACGGCAACGCCGTCACCGAAGAGTTTCAGATCTTAGCCACCTGTTTTTACGAAGACGAAGAGTATACTCTCTGTACTCCCCTAGATCCACTGCTGATCTTTGCCCACCGCACTGGCAGCGGCGAGCTGGAAGTCGTCACTCCAGAAGAATTTCAAACGATTCGTGGCGGCCTCGAAGAGAAACTGTTTGATCTATTAGATTAGTGACGTTCAGAAGGAACGCTCACAGCCGGGACATTCACAACCGGGGCGTTTACCATGGCAACTAGCGACTGTTGACATTATGGCTAAGGGTTCACGCTGGGTACGGTGGAGTTTTTTAGGGTTGCTGGTGCCTCTGGCAACGGGGATAGCAGCCTGGCAGGGCTGGGCCTGGTGGAGCTGGGCTAACCATCCGGTGAGCGCCAGCGCCGCCGAAACCTCTCCCCAAACGGTACAGATCCAAATTCCGCCGGGTACGCCAGGGCAGCAGATTGGCCAAGACTTAGAAGCGGCAGGGTTGATTCGCTCGGCGCTGGCCTGGCGGCTGTGGTCGCGCTGGCAAAACCCCGCAGGCGGGTTTCAGGCGGGCACCTACGCCCTTAGCCCCAGCGACCCGATGACGGCCATCGCTGAGATCATTCGCAGCGGCCAGGTCGTGCAAACATCATTTACCATTCCCGAGGGATGGAATCTTAGACAGATGGCGGCCTACTTTGAGCAGGCCGGGTTTTTCTCTGCCGATGCTTTTTTAGCAGCTGCCGCCCAGGTGCCGCGCGATCGCTATCCCTGGCTGCCCGAGGGCATTCCCCATCTAGAGGGGTTCTTGTTTCCAGATACCTATCAGCTTCCGGCTGAAGGAGTTACGCCTGAGGCGGCTGTAGACATCATGCTGCGACGGTTTGAGGCGATCGCTCTACCCGTCTATCAGCAGGCTAACACTGACTACACGGTGCTAGAGTGGGCCACCCTGGCCAGCATTATCGAGAAGGAAGCGGTGGTGCCCGAGGAGCGGGGGTTAATTGCCGGGGTATTTACCAACCGGCTAGAGCAAGATATTCCCCTCGGGGCAGACCCAACCGTGGAGTATGGCCTGGGCATCACCCAAACCAAGGAGCAGCCTCTAACCTGGGCCCAGGTGGCTATTCCTTCGCCGTACAACACCTACATCAACCTCGGTCTGACGCCTACCCCCATTGCCAGCGCCGGATTGGCCAGCCTAGAAGCCGCCCTGGCCCCAGAGCCTACAGACTATTTATTTTTTGTGGCCCGCTATGACGGCACCCATGTCTTTAGCCGCACCCTGGCTGAACATGAAGCCGCCCGTGATGCTATTCGCGCCACCATCGATAACTAGCTCTGATCAGAGTCTGGCGTCGGGGATCTGCAAAGCCATGTCTCCTGCGGTTGTGATGGTTTTGGGGTGTCGCCAAGGCAGTCTAGAGGGCAATCACCCGACTCAACCCGACTCGAGTTAGGAGTAATGGGTGGGGCCAGCCCCTGCACAGCTAACCGGAGACCACCGTTCTAGATTATGCTGATCTTGGGGATCGATGATTAATCTAGTTATGCCTTTCTCTCGTCTGCTACAACCCAATCTAGTCCTAGACGGCAACGTTATGGCGATCTCCCTTGATCTACTGTCGGAGCACAGTATCAAGGGGTTGATTTTAGATGTAGACGATACGCTGGTGCCCCTGCGCCAGGCCGAGACCAACCCCGACCTCGCCCAGTGGATGCACCAGATGAAGTCGGTGACTACGGTGTGGCTGGTGAGCAACAACATCAACGCCCACCGCATTGGCCGTATTGCCACCCTGCTAGACGTCCCTTACATTACCAGCGCTGGCAAACCCTCGGGCCGCAAGCTGAAGCAGGCTCTAACCGCGATGGATTTGCCGGTCAACCAGGTGGCGATGGTGGGCGATCGCCTGTTCACCGACGTGCTGGCGGGCAATCGGCTGGGTCTATTCACCATTTTGGTTGAGCCGATGCCGGGCCTCAACCAGATTGCTCGTAGTTCGCCAGTGCGAGCCCTAGAGGTGTTGGTCTCACAGTGCTTTGGGGTCACGCTTTAACTCGATCACAGCAGCCCAGGCCAACGGCAGCCCCCAACCGGCCAACAGCGCATAAATCGGCGTTAACGCGAGGAATCGAGCGTTACACAGCGCAATATACCGTGGGTAAAACGTTAGGACGGTAAATATAAAGAAAACATTAGACCTATGCTGAAACCCATGGAGCGCTGAGATAATTAGGCAACATAAACAGGGGCCAAGCCGATAAAGGCCCTTACTTTAATAAGTGGTTTTGGGTGTTGACCTTTGGGTTGGCACCCAAAGTTTTTATCGGCTAAGGATGGGCTGATATGCAATCTGAGGGCGCAGGCTCTGCGGCCCCACACCAGAGTATTTTCTTGGCTAGAGATCGGCTTAGACTTGTCCCCAGTCACCCCCTAGGCCAGGTGCGGTTGCTATACTGCCAGGGCTAGCTTTACTCCCGCTGACGTTTGCCCGTGAACCCAGTTCAAACCCTGGTGGTCAAGATCGGTACCTCTAGCCTCACCGGCACCACCTCCGGTCAGTTTGCCTTATCTACCCTGGCGGCCCTAGTCGAAACCCTCTGTGTTTTGCGGCAGCAGGGGCACCAGGTGGTGCTGGTGTCGTCGGGGGCGGTGGGCATTGGCTGTCGACGGCTAAATCTGGCCGAGCGGCCCAAGACCTTGGCGATGAAGCAGGCGGTGGCCGCCGTGGGCCAGGGGCGGCTGATGCGAATCTACGACGATCTATTTTCGGCCCTCAATCAGCCCATTGCCCAGGTGCTGCTGACCCGCAGCGATCTGGGGGTGCGATCGCGCTACGTTAACAGCTACCGCACCTTTCGCCAGCTTCTCCAGCTAGGCGTCATTCCCATCGTCAACGAGAACGACACCGTGGCCGTGGAAGAACTCAAGTTTGGCGACAACGACACCCTCTCGGCCCTAGTGGCCAGCCTGATTGGGGCGCAGTGGCTGTTTTTGCTGACCGATGTCGATCGACTCTACTCCGCCGATCCCCGTTCAAATCCCGAGGCCCAGCCAATTATTACCATTGATCGACTCGCAGACATTCAGGCTTTAAAGTCTGGGGCCGGAGGGCAAGGGTCAGCCTGGGGTACCGGCGGCATGTTGACCAAACTAGAGGCCGCTCAGATCGCTACCGCCGCCGGGGTACGCACGGTGATCACCGACGGTCGCCAGCCCGACAACGTGGTGCGAGCCCTGGCGGGGGATGCCGTAGGCACGCAGTTTGCCCCTTCTCCCAAGCCCAGCCGCGCTCGCAAGCGCTGGATTGCCGCTGGCCTGGCCCCCTCTGGTCGAGTTTTCCTAGATCTCGGGGCCACTACGGCGATTTTGAAGGGAGGTAAGTCGCTGCTAGCCGCCGGCATTACCCAGGTGGAAGGAGACTTTGCCGCCCAAGACGCCGTAGTGATCTGCTCGGCCAGCGGCGAAGACATTGCTCGGGGCATCGTCAACTACAGCGCCGCAGACCTCCAGCGCATCCTCGGTCACCGCTCAGAGGACATTGCCAACATCTTGGGCTACGCCGGGGCCGACACGGTGATCCACCGCGACAACCTGGTGATTGCCACCGATTCAGAGGGCATCGAAGACGCTGACGGCCCCCAATAGGGCGTTAGTCATCGCCCTTGCCATCAAAGACTATGGCGATAGTTTTGACAATGACTTGCAAACGGTTTGTAAGTCTAGAGAGAACAGATACTAAGATAAAGCCTGCAGCCAACTCGAGCACGCGCACAAGGACTGATTGCATGGTCGCGGTAGACACTATGACTGAGGATTGGTTATCCCGCCTACAGGAAGAGCTGCCCGACCAGCCCCAGTCTATCTGCCACAGCATTGTCCATTGGCTGCTGGGGGAGTCGCCGGAGCGGTTTGCGGCGCTGGCTGAGGCCGATCTAGCGATCGCCTGTAAGGCGATTGAGTATCGCTACCGAATTTTGCAGCAGCGCTACTGGAATGTCAGCCCCGATCAGGGCTATCAGCGGCTAATTAAGCGCCTCAGTGGCCTATTTCTGATTCGCAGCAAGGTTAAAACCTGGATTGCTCTCAGCCGCGATCGCCGCCGCACTGTGGTCGATGTGATCCAAGAGGTGATCCAGGAAATGATGCGCAGCGATCGCCACCTGGCCCAGCAGCTCCAGTGGATCTCGATCTGCACCCAAAATTCGCGGTTGCGCAATCTGCTGATGCTGGCCACCATCGAAGAATATTGCCTGCGCCCAATTCGCAACCAGCCGCTGATTATCTACCGCTTTGTCAACTACCTGCGGCGCAGCCAAAAGGGCGGCATGACCCAGGTGCCCACGGGCGAATTGATTCGCCTAGTGTCAGACGAGATCGCCCCCAACGACCGCGAAGACTGCCTCAGTCTGCTGGATGTAGAAGCCTGGAACCAGTACCAGGAAGAGCAGACTGAACTGGAGCAGCAGAGCCTGCGTCACCAGGTGAAAAGCTCTTTTGTAAACTACCTCAGCCGCAACCTCGACGACACCGCCGCCCGCTGGCTAGAGCTGCACCTCACCGGGCTCTCCCAAGATCAGATCGCCCAGGAGCTGGGCATACCCGTGCAGCAGGTGTACCGCCTGCGCGAAAAAATTAGCTACCACGCCATTCGCATCTTTGCCCTGCGCGAGCAGCCCACCCTGGTGCTGGGCTGGCTCAAGACGTCGCTGCAAGAGCACAACTTTGGCCTCACCCCCGCCCAGTGGGATCAGTTTTGGCACAGCCTCAATGCCGAAGAGCAGGTGGTTTTGACCGCCTACAAAGACAACCAATCCATCGACGCCCTGGCCCACCAATTAAATCTAAGAGCTAGGCAGATTCAGGCTCAGTGGGTGCAGCTCTATTTGCGTGCCCAAGAGCTGCGCACCCAGACCGATGACTAGCACCGTGCTGCAAAGAGACCTTAACCCCAGCGTACACAACCACCACCATAACGGCATTGACCCAGCCCAACTAGGGCTAGCCAGGGCAGATTCATGATCCGCAGGGTCGCTCAGGCCGGGGGCGCGTGGCGCTGCACGTAGGCGCGGGCCAAGGGGGTAAAGGCCGCCACCGCCTGGTCAACCCCCTGGCGATCGCTGTGACTCCACGGTCGCGGGGTGTCAAACATGCAGGCCTGCAAAACCCCCCACAACTGGCCATCGGCCCACAGGTGGGCATGGATCAGGGCGCGGTGGCCAAAGGTGCGACGCTCAAACTCGCGGTTTAGCACCGCTGGGCTGGCGGCTGCCACATCGTCGACAAAAATGCTGGGCTCCCCCCGGAGGGCTGCCGCAAATAGGGGGTCTTCGTCGGCCAGGGAGGCCGGTTCGGCCTTCCAGTCGGGGTCGTAGACTAGGGGCACCGCCCCGTGCTGCCGCCAGCAAAAGGGCACCCTGCCCAATTCCGTCTGCGGCGATCGCAGGTAGAGAAAGATGCGATCGCACCGCAACTGCTGCCCGAGTTGGGTCAACGCCGCCTCTATCGCCGGGTCGTCTGGAACCGGGTCGTCTGGAACCGGGTCGTCTGGAACCGGGTCGTCTGGAGCCGGGACATCCGGCAGCCCCCCGGCCAAATCGTCCCCACCGGTTTGCCGAAACAATGGCCGGGGTAGAGAACTGGGCTGCTCTGGCCCATTGTCAGCAGCAAAACGCGATGCAGTCACAGCAAATCTCCCAGCCTCACCCCGTTACTCTAGCCAAAAAAGCCCGTCAGCACCCCTGTCTGGGGGCTGTGTCTACCCCGTGCATTGATAATCAGCCCCTGGATAATCGGAGCGATCATCCAGGGGTTTACAGAAAAGCGGTGGCCTATGACTTCAAGGCAGAAGCGAGCAGGCAGAAGGGGGAATTTATGACAAGTAATTGATTGTCGCCTTAGAGGATTAGCGACCCGTAGCACCGGGCAAAATCGGCTGCTCTACCGCCTGACGGTAGATTTCGGTTTCCTCGTTAAACTCGATGGGCAGCACAGCCACTACGTTTTCGTGGGGGCGAGGGATGATCACCCAGGTTTCGAGAATGCCACCGGGGGTTTTTTCGGCGGCTTCTACCCCGGCAGCCATAGCGGCCTTAACTTCGGAGACATCGCCACGAATGTTGATAGCGAAGCGGGCGCTACCGGCACGAATGTAGCCAATCAGCGTAACGCGCCCGGCTTTAACCATCGCATCGGCGGCGGCGAGCACGGGGGGAAACCCTCTGGTTTCGAGCGACCCGACAGCCTGTGGCATGGTTGTACTCCTGAGAAAGTTTTGTAGGTAAAAAATTCCAACCTTCATTGTACGGGGCGGTGGTAGCGATCGCGCCGTGTCGATTTATTAAAGACCTTGAGGGGTTGTAACAGCAGCGCTTATACCCGCCCCCTCATACCCGAAACGGTTCTGAGGCCGGGGTAAAGCCAATCGGCAAGATCGCGTCGATGTTGTCGGTGGGGTTGGGGATGATCACATGGGTGGTGACTTCGGCCAGATTGGGGCAGGCGTTGGCCGCCACCAGCCCGGCTGCCATGGAGCGTTTGACCTCGGCCACCAGGCCGCGCACCACCACAAACTGCCGCCCGCTCTCGGATCGATCTTGCACCGAGACGGTGACGTTGCCCGCTTTGACCATGGCATCGGCGGCGGCTAGCACTGCCGGAAAGGTTTGAGTTTCAATGACGCCGACGGCAATGGCCATGGGGTGCTCCTTAGGATCTCAGCTCTCCATCATACCTTGATGCCGCTGGGTTCTCCGGCGGTGGCGATGATGCGATCGCAGCCCGACTCGGGCTTGGCCCATTCACAGTGGCAGTCCTTGGGGTCGCCCCAGCACAGGCTCAGGTAAAGCTCGGCGCGGGTGGCCGACAGCTCGGCCCACTCACTAGCGGCCATGAGTTGTTCCACGGCGGCCAGGGTGGTCGGTTGGGGGTCGCTGCCCGCCATCCACAGGCGCAGCCCGTCGATCGCCTGTCGCCAAAAATCGAGGATGGCGGGCCGAGCCGCAGCCAGGGTTGCCTTGTCGGCGGGGATGGCAATCAGCTGGGGGTGGCGCTCGGGGACGCGAATGCTGCGGCCTCGAAACTGGCAGGTGTGCCACATCAGCCCCGACACCCCGTGCTGGTGCTGGTAATCGTGGATCTGGGCGCGAAAGTCTTGAATGGCAAACACTTTGCTGAGCTTGTCGGCTCCGATCGCCTTTGAGAGTACCGGGTTGTCGATCCGATCGGCGGATGACAGCACCACCCGTTCGCCCTTCCAGGTGGCGCGCAGTTCTCGATCGAGAAACTCCAGCAGTTGTTCGGTAGTGTAGGCCATGGGGCTATCTTATCAAGCACACCGGGGGCATTTTGTGCCCAACTTGCCCAACTCTGGTTCAACTCTGGTTCAACTCTGGCCCAACTATAGTTTCCCCAGCCGTTCTGTCAAAAGCGCATAGATGCCGGCGGCATCGGCGGTTTCGATCACCGTGGCGTTGGCGGAGGAATTGGGGCAGGGGTTGGCGACGGTGCGGCCCAGGCACAGCCTGCCCTCCGTTTCAACCGCCAGGTGCATGGGTCGCCCAGCAAACAGATCGGGGCGCAGCAGGTAGGCAATTACGCAGGGGTCGTGGAGCGGCGGGGCGGCGAGCCCGTGGCGTTCGATGTCAATTTGGCCGTAGTGGCGCAGCATGGCGGCGGCGGCCTGGCCCACCGGGGTGCCCAACTGGTCGAGGGCGCTCAGGCGCTCAGGGGTGGTCACTACCTGATGGGTGACATCGAGGCCCAGCATGGTCAGGGGCAGCCCCGCCTCCACCACCACCCTGGCGGCGTGGGGGTCGACATAGAGATTAAACTCGGCGGCGGGGGTAATGTTGCCTGCCCCTAAAGCGCCACCCATCATCACCACCTGGTCAATGCCCTGGGCGATCTCGGGGCACTGGATCAGAGCCACCGCTAGATTGGTCGGCGGCCCCAGGGTGGCGAGGGTAATGGGAGCCGAAGCCGTGGTGAATTGTTCAATCAGAAACGCTACGGCGTGCTGCGCTGGCATGGGCTGGGTAGGCTCGGGCAGATTGGCCCCCTGCAAGCCCGTGGCCCCGTGGATCTCTGTGGCCGTGATCAGCGATCGCAGCATTGGCCTGGGGCACCCGGCATACACCGGCACATCGGGCCGCTGGGCCAGGTGGCAGATGCGGCGGGCGTTGGCCGTCGTCAGCGCCAGCGGCACATTGCCCGCCACGGTGGTGATGCCCAGCAGGTCAAACTCAGCCGGGCTGGCGAGGGCGAGGAGCAGGGCGATCGCATCGTCAACCCCAGGGTCGCAGTCAATTATCAACGGTCGGGGCGGCATAGAACGTTCCTCAGAGAAGCTTGAGTGGCACAGCGGCCCCGGTCGAGACCACGGGTGCTGGCCTAAAATAAAGGTATAGACGGGCGGTGGATAGCTTTAGGGTGCGATCGCATCCGTTCTCCAAAGCCTAGTCGCCCACCTCTGTCATTCAGGAGAGTATCCCTTTGTCTGCTGCGCTTCGTCTCACGGCTCTCATGGTATCTGGGCTGAGCCTGCTGCTGGCCACAGGCTGCTCAGGCACCTCTCTGCAACAGGCCCTCGAAGCCGACCCACAGCTACAAGATCGGCCCGTATTTACTGAAGAAGATCCTGAAACCGCCGCCGAGCCGGAGCCTAATTTGCCAGAGGAAT
This sequence comes from Leptolyngbya sp. DLM2.Bin27, assembly GCA_007694115.1. GTDB lineage: Bacteria > Cyanobacteriota > Cyanobacteriia > Phormidesmidales > Phormidesmidaceae > Nodosilinea. The sequence goes on from RECJ01000192.1 coordinate 22,436, forward strand.
CAGCGGCGGCGGCGTCAGGAACCGACGCTGAATCAGCTTCTGACCCTGACACCGACGCTCCGTCTCGCCCCAGCATCGCTGCCGTCCTCACTGACGTACCCGAAGACCTGCGACCCTACGTACGCAACTGGCTGGCCCTGGGTCTAGCCGAGCAATCCACCGGTGCAACCGCTGCTCCAGACTTCCAACCCAACCAGCCGATCACCCGAGGCGACTTTGCCCACTGGCTCCTCACCGCCAACAATGCATTTTACCAAGATGTACCCGCCAAGCGCATTCGCCCCAGCACCGCCAGCGCTGCCCCCACCTTTCAAGACGTACCCACCTCTCACCCCCACTTTGCCGCCATTCAGGGGTTAGCCGAGGCGGGCATCATCCCCAGCGCCAAAACTGGCAACGCCACCGCCGTCAACTTTCGGCCCGATGCCCCCCTCACCCGCGAAACCCTGGTGCTGTGGAAGGTGCCCCTCGACACCCGAGCTGCGCTACCCACCGCCAATGCCGAGGCGGTGACCACCGCTTGGGGCTTTCAAGATACCGCCCAGGTAGAGCCGCTGGCCCTGCGGGCGGTGCTGGCCGACCATCAAAATGGCGACTTCGCCAATATTCGCCGCGCCTTTGGCTATACCACCCTGTTTCAGCCCCAAAAGGGCGTCACCGAGGCCGAAGCCGCCGCCGCCCTGTGGCGCTTTGGCAACCAGACCGAAGGTATCTCTGCAGAAGACCTGCTAGCGCGACCATCACCCGCTTCTCGATCCCAAGCAGTAGCCGAGGAACCGACTAGTCGATAGGAAACAAGGACTTTTTGATCGGCAATTCTTGCAGTCAGGCAGCTTGGATAAATAGATGCACCCAAGATGCAACCACCTACCCAGCGCCCAGCAAAGCCAGTCCCATACCAATAAACACCAGCACCCCCGCCACAATCATGACGACGGCGGGCATAGCTTTGCGCGTCTGCATCCAGCGACGAATAAAAATGACCACCAGGGCAGCAGTTACACCCATGGCCAAGCCCGCACCCCCAGGCGACCCCGCCTGCCACAGCCAGGCCCCCACCAGCAACAGGGCGGCACTCACCAGCCCGCTAACGAGCGACACCTGGCTGCGGGCCTGGGCATAGCCGATCAGGCCGCCGATGGCAGAGAGGGCTGCATAGGCGATCGCCAACAGGGCTCCAGTGGGCATAGCAGCTTACAGAGTCAACGTACCCCTAGGCTAGCTAGTTTTTGGCTGCGGCACAACCCCATCCGGAGGTTGGCCTGAGCTGTAATTCAGTTGTCATCTATCCTAGGAGAGGTATGGTCGTAACTAGGCGACCCTCGTGGTGGCAGAATTCAGCGACTGGGTCGGCATCGGAGGAACCCTAGCGGAACAAATACAACTCCGTACTTAGTATCTCTCACAAGAAATATCCACCATTTTTCCTGTAATCAAACAATCTTATAAAGGGAATGTAAAATGAGATCCCTCTTACGCTTTTGCCTAGACACACATGCTAACTTTTTATACTTGAGTGCCCGACTGCGCCGCAAGACTAAATCTTAATGAATGCCGACTTTAAGCGCCGCTTCTCCAAGCTCCAGCTAACCCTTAAGCAGTTGCTAATTCCTAAAGTTTTCCTATATTTGAAAAATTCTGTCGAACTAGTATCCTGCGTTACCAACTTTTCTGCTCAGGTCATAGCTGATTTTACCTTGGCTAAAGTACAGTCAGAGCCTTGCTGGAGCAGAGTTATAGGCACTTGCTCATACCCTACGTCCACAAGAGTCACTGAAGCCAAACCTTTTTAGGAATCGCAGATTCATGAGTTCCAATTCAGGTCATGCATCAAAGCCGCTCAGTATTGCTGTTATCGTTCCCGTTTACAATGGTGGCGAGAGCTTTCGCCGCTGTCTTGACAGCCTGAGGCAGTCGAGCCGACAGCCCGATGAGGTGATTGTCGTGGCCGATGGTGACACAGATGGCTCTTGGCAGGTGGCAGAAGACTATGGGACAAGGGTTTTTCGCTACGACTCGGCCGGAGGCCCAGCCCGGGCCCGCAACCAGGGCGCTAAACTCTCCCAGAGCGATCTACTGTTTTTTATCGATGCCGATGTCACGGTGGGCAAAGACACTATCTTAAGCATTGAGAAAGCCTTCCAGGAAGATGTTAACCTAGCCGCACTGATTGGCTCCTACGACGATCAGCCCGGAGCTGACAACTTCCTATCGCAATACAAAAACCTGTTTCACCACTACACCCATCAGGTGTCATCTGAGCAAGCCTCGACCTTTTGGGGTGCCTGTGGGGCCATTCGCGCAGAAGCGTTTAGGGCAGTGGGCGGGTTTGACGAGCGCTACCGCAAGCCCTGCGTCGAAGACATTGAGTTGGGCTATCGGCTCAAGCGAGCTGGGTATACCATTCGCCTGTGTAAGCATATTCAGGTCAAGCACCTAAAGTGTTGGCAACCGGTCTCGCTGCTACGGGCCGAAATTTTTTACCGCGCCCTGCCCTGGACAGAGCTTATTCTCAGTCAGAGCCAGCCGATGAATGACCTCAATCTTGACCGCACCAACCAACTCAGTGTTGGGCTGAGCTTTATGGCGCTGGGATGCCTGGTAGGCGGAGGGATCAACCCTTTTCTCTGGATTGTGGCGGTCGCCGCGATGATAGGGCTACTGATCATTAATCAGCGGGTTTATCGCTTCTTTTGGCGAAAGCGAGGGCCGCTGTTTACCCTAAGAGTGATTCCCTGGCACTGGTTTTATTTTTTATACGGCGGCGCAGCCTTTGCCTATGGCACGATGATCTATCGATATCGACAATTTGCTACTCTTGTTGATAGTCAACGCCCTTCTCAAGTTTGATTAAAACGTGTTTTTACCTAATTTTGGAGCTGAATCAATGCAGTCTTTACCTGTAGTTATCATTGGCGGCGGGCCGGCTGGTTTAACCGCAGGCTATGAGCTTATGAAGCACGGTAAAAAGTCGGTGGTGCTCGAAAAAGCAGATAAGGTAGGCGGCATTTCTCGCACTGAAACCTACAAGGGCTATCGCTTTGATATTGGCGGTCACCGCTTTTTCACTAAAGTCAGCGAAGTTCAAGAAGTTTGGAAAGAGATTTTAGGTAACGACTTTATTCAAACACCTCGAATGTCGCGTATCTATTACGATAATAAGTTTTACGACTATCCGCTGTCGTTGATCAAGACGCTGAAAAACCTTGGCCCCGTCACCAGCACCCTGATTCTCTTTAGCTACCTCAAGGCCAAAGCTCATAAGTACATGAACCCTGGCATTGAGGCCGAAACCTTTGAGGAATGGGTAATCGACTGCTTTGGTGAGCGTCTCTACCGAATTTTCTTTAAGACCTACACTGAGAAGGTTTGGGGTATTCCCTGTAGTCAAATTCGTGCCGACTGGGCAGCCCAGCGCATTCAAAACATGTCGCTCAAGCAGGCAGTGATCAATGCAGTTTTTGGCAGCCAGAACGCTAAGAGCCTGATCAAGAAATTTGACTACCCCCGGCTTGGCCCCGGCATGATGTGGGAGCGCTGCCAAGAACTGCTCGATATGTATGGGTCGCCGGTTCACCTCAATACTGAGGTTGTTCGAGTAGAGCGTGAGGGCAATCGGGTTACCAAGGTGGTAGCCCAACAAGGCGATCAGACCTTTGATCTGGTGGGCGATCATTTCATCAATTCTATGCCTATTTCTCTGCTGCTAAATCGCCTCGATCCGCTGCCCCCTGAGGAGGTGCTGGCGGCAGCCCGGGGGCTCCAGTATCGCGATTTTTTGATTGTGTCGTTGATTATTGATCAGCCCGATCTTTTCCCCGATAACTGGCTGTATATTCATAGCCCTGAGTTTAAAGTAGGGCGCATTCAGAACTTCAAAAATTGGAGTCCTGAAATGGTGCCAGACCCCAGCAAAACCTGCCTCGGCATGGAGTATTTTTGCAGCGAAGGTGATGACCTATGGGAAATGTCTAACGAGCAGCTGATTGATCTGGCCTCTGAGGAAATTACCCGTCTAGGCCTTGGAGTCAAGCGTAAGGATGTGGAAGACGGCTGCATAATTCGCCAGTTTAAGGCATACCCAGTGTACGATGGCGAATATCGGCAGCATCTCAAGGTTTTGGAAGACTACATTCGCGGCTTTGAGAATCTGCAAACCGTAGGCCGCAACGGCATGCACCGCTACAACAACCAAGACCACTCGATGTTGTCGGCACTCTTGGCGGTCAAGAATATCATGGGCGAAAACCACGACATTTGGAACATCAACGTTGAGCGCTCGTACCACGAAAACTTCACCGACCAGGAATGGTCGAAGCTCAAGCCTGGGGGTAAGCTAGTGCCCGTCGGGTAGCCAGCGATTGCGCGGGCCGCTTGAGCACATCAGCGAGGAGACGTTATGAGTGGATCTGAAGTCCCCTTTGTGTCGGTGATTATCCCGGTCTTCAACGACGGGGAACGACTGCGGCTGTGTTTGGCCGCCCTAGCTGAGCAAACCTACGTGCGATCGCGCTTTGAGATCATCGTGGTCGACAACGGCTCTGATGACGTTGAGCAGATCAAGACGATAGTAGCGGCCTACAATAACGCGGCGCTAGCGGTGGAGCCCATCCCTGGCTCCTACGCGGCCCGCAACCGGGGGCTAGCTCTGGCAAAAGGAGAGGTGATCGCCTTTACCGATGCCGACTGCATTCCTGCAGCAGACTGGCTAGAGAGAGGGGTGGCGCGGCTGGTTCAGCTGCCTAACTGTGGGCAAGTAGTGGGCAAGGTCAATCTGTTTTTTGCCGATTCCCAGCGCCCCACGGCGGTAGAGCTTTACGAAAGTCTGACGGCTTTTCCCCAGGAGCGGCTTTTACGTGAACAGCGCGGCGGAGCCACCGCCAACGTGCTGACCTGGCGACGGGTGATCGATCAGGTTGGGCCGTTTGACAGTCAGCTGAAATCAAACGGTGATCTAGAGTGGGGACGACGGGTGTTTGAAGCTGGATTTCAGCAGGTCTATGCCGATGAGGTACAGGTAGGACATCCGGCACGGCAGTCGCTCAGGGAGTTGTATCAACGCACGGTGCGATTAGCGGGCGGTTACTACGATGTGCAGCTCAAGCAGGCTCGAACCCTAGGGCAGCGCCAGAGGGTTTTTGTGCAGGCTCTGCTGCGAAATCTGGTGCCGCCAGTGTTTTTTGTGGTCAATGCCTTTGGCGATACGCGGCTTAAAAATCTAGATCACAAATTTAAAGTGTCGTCGGTGATGGTGATTGTGCGCTACATCAGCGCTTGGGAAACTCTACGACTTAAATTTGGCGGAGCATCCAGTCGGAATTGAGAAGAGTAATGTGCGTACTGCATTTTAGTCGCTAATTTTCCGGGTCTTCAGAGCCTTTACGAACCTATGCCATGGACAGTTTTTCCCCGTTATTCTCGATTGTTATTCCCACCTACAACCGGCCCGAGCGCCTGGCTAGCTGTCTGCACAGCCTGACTCAGCTCAGCTACCCCTGCGATCGCTTCGAGGTCATTGTGGTGGACGACGGCAGCAGCCCCTCGATCGCCCCGGTGACCGAGCCCTTTGAGTTGGCCCTCAATCTCACCCTGCTGCGTCAAGAAAACAGCGGCCCCGCCTGCGCCCGCAATGCGGGTGCCGCCCAGGCCCAGGCCCAGTACCTGGTGTTTACTGACGATGATTGCCAGCCTTATCCCGACTGGCTGACGGCCCTAGAGACGGCGCTGCGCCGTCAGCAGACTGCTCTGGTGGGTGGCTACACCGTCAATGCACTGCCTGAGAATCCGTTTTCAACCGCCAGCCAGCTCCTGATCGACTATCTGTACGACTACTACAACAGTCACCACCAGCCCAGCTTTTTTGCCTCAAATAACTTTGCCATGGCTAGCGAGCAGTTTCAGCAGCTGGGAGGGTTTGACACCTCCTTTCCGCTAGCAGCGGGGGAAGATCGGGAATTTTGCGATCGCTGGCTCCAGCAGGGCCTGCCCCTGGCTTATGCTCCCGAGGCTAAAGTTAGGCACACCCACCACCTGTCACTGCGGCGATTTTGGCGGCAGCATTTTAACTATGGTCGGGGAGCCTACTGTTTTCACCAAGTCAGGGCTCGTCGGGCCGATGAGCCGGTTAAGGTAGAACCCTTGAAATTCTACTGGCAGCTGCTGACGTACCCCCTCTCACGCCAGCCTCAGATTCGGGCTATGACCTTGTCGGGGTTGCTATTTTTATCTCAGGTGGCCAACGTGGCTGGATTTTTCTGGGAGCGCAGTCAACAGAAGTCCTCGGTTACTTCGACGCCAGCAGCTTCCTGCTAGTAGCCAAAGGCGGCAATACCCCCCTATTCCCGCAAGGCGTAGTCACTGGAATACAGAGAACTCCTGTTCTGCCTTCTGCCTTCTGCCTTCTGCCTTCTGCCTTCCTGTACTAGTCTGCTAGGTCGGCGTCGGCCCTGGCGCTGACTAAAGGTCTGCCCAGCTTTTTTCTACTGAGTTTAGAGATCTTTTTCCGCCATGAAACTGCAATCCTTCAGCCATTCCCAGCAAAAGATTCTCTTTCTTTGCGGCATTACCGCTATCTATCTAGCGATTGTGGCCTGGCTCGATTTTTTGCAGGGCCCTCCCTGGTGGGATGAAGTCAATTTCTGGAAGTCGAGCCTGACCTTTAGCGATAGCCTACTGCCATCGCTCTCTGACCTGCGGGAGTATCACAGCTTGAATACCCCCCTACCCTTCATGATTTTTGGTTTTCTGGAGTACCTGTTTAACCAGGGTATGGTGGCAGGACGACTGTTAAATTTAATTTTATCTCTGGGCATCGTGGTTGTCATTGGCTGGCCCAGCAAGCAAAAGGGCAGTCGGGCCATTTTGTGTTTGATTGGGCTATTTTTATGCCCGTATTTTTTATTCCTGAGCGGTCGGCTCTACACCGAAATGATTGCCTGCACCTGGGTGCTGCTGGGGTTTGTGACCTACGTGCACGATCGCCACTGGTTGAGCTGCCTGGCCTTTGTTTTGGCAATTTCCTCGCGGCAGTACATGCTGGCTTTTCCGATGGCGATCGCCACCTACGAGTTTTTGGCGACAGCCAACCAATACCGCCAGGGGCAGACGGTCGGTCAGCACCAGCGCTGGTTGGCCCCAGCCCTGGCCAGTCTGTCAATCTTGGGCTGGGTAGCGCTGTTTGGCGGGCTTGCTCCCGCCAGTGCGATTGTTGCTCATGCTCCCGAAGTCCAACAAAGCAAATGGGCGCTGACCCCCGGTGGCACAATCAACTTTCTAGCCTTTGTTGGCGTTTATATTGTCATTCCAGAATGGCTGCTGTTTCGCCCTCCCAACCCCCTGCAGTCGCTGCGCAAAAACCAGAAACCATGGTTGCTCATAGCTGCTGGGCTGCTGGTTTTTTGCCTGATTTTTCCACCCTTAGATACCCCCTACGGCAATATGGGCAAGGTGGCCGATCTGCTGCCGTTTTACGGGATGGTGATGGCGATGTACTACGGTCTGGCCCTGCTCACCTGCCTGCGCTTTGCCAAGCCAGATTTGCTGTTCTGGATCGTGGTGTTTAACGCCCTGATTATGATGAAAGCTATCCCCTGGGATCGCTACGTACTGCCATTGGCGGTCGCGTTTTGGTACCTCAAATCGATCCGCTATCCGGAAACCCTCTACGCAGCTGACCCATACGCAGCTGACCCATACGCAGCTGACCCGCCCCAGGCCAACCCTGAAACCCGGCCCGCTTAGCCGGAGCAGCCCTGGCGACCTGCTCCTCCCCTTTGGCCTTTGGCCAAAGGGGAGACATTCTAGGCAGCAGCGGTCAAAGTGCCCCGATGTTGGCCAGGCCCAAAATTACGCCAGCGCCGATCAGGTGGCCAAAACTAGTGGTGGCCAGTACGGCGGGCAAGCCAAAGCCACCAAACAGGTTAGGCGATGGCATCGCGGGCGGGGCACTCGGATATTTAATAGTGAATTTGCCGAAGGCAATGGCCAGAATGTTGCAGGCAATCATGACGGCCGCCACCTTGGGGCTCCAGCTCAGGGTATTGGGAACCGCAGCCAAAAGAGGAATAAATGCCAATGTACCAGCCTCCATAAAGTGCATTTAGATCGGCAGAGTGCCTGCCTAAGGCTTACTTTTCCACGGGTGCGGGAATTTCGGCTGTCTGCTGTAGCAAGACTTTACATTTGGCTAGGGCCGCCCAGCGTTTAGGATACAAGGTGTACCCCGATCTCGCTTGGCTCTCCCCAACCACTGTTGCCCCCTGTACCCCCCAGCACCTATGGAACGAGGACTACTCTGGCTACCCCTACTGGCGGCGTTTATCGGCCTAGCCTGGGCTGGCTGGCACGAATTTCAGAAGGTGCAGGCCTACGAGGCCTGGGCTACTGGGTTTGACCGCAGTAAGTACGACATCCTCGCCATATTGGGGCAGCGCGGCGAGCACCTCACCTGGGGGCGGCCTACCCGCCGAGGGCCGATCGACCTCATCACCCTGCCGCTGCACAAAATCGCCACCCTACAGCTCCAGGTCAATGGTCAGCCTGTGGCTGACGGCGATCTGCCTGCCAAGGGAAAGGTTGAGCTGACCTTGACCACAGACGGTGGCGACACCTATAGCATTCCTTTTACTGACAGCGATTTGGCTCGCCGCTGGGAAAAAGCGTTGCATCAATCTCTTCAAGCGCTAAAATCGGCATCAGCCTAAAGGCGGCCCAGGATTGGCAAGGGTTTTGCCCCCGATCGCTGCGGCCTGCGTTTTGTGGCAGCTCCGATCGCCGGGCTAGCTAGCCCTCACCTGATGCCATGACCCGCGTTTCTCCCCTTTCCCGTGACCAAATTAAAACTCGACGCCAAAGCCTCCGGCGGCGGCGGCGGATTGCTATCGGCCAAACCCTGTGGCGGTTTTGGGCGCTCTCTGGACTCACCGTTGCTGTGTTTTGGGGTACTACTCGCCCCACCTGGCTGATCCATAGCCCCGATCAGATCAACGTCAGCGGTAACCATCTGCTCAGCGATCAGGCAGTACAAAATCTGATCCCCCTAGAGTATCCGCAGCCGCTGATGAAAGTAGAACCTGAAATTTTGGCCCGGCAGCTGCGCGATCGCGGCCCCATTGTCTCAGCCGAAGTCACCCGGCAGCTGCTACCGCCCCGGCTCAATGTGCGGGTAGAAGAGCGCGTCCCGGTAGCCCTGGTGCTGCCCGTCGGCAAGGGCGATCGCACCACCGATACCCAGTTTCTCCAAGCCGGGTTTCTCGACGCCCAGGGCGCTTGGATGCCCCTGGCCAGCTTTGGCATCGGCCCGGCCTCCCCACAGCTGCCTACTCTTCAGCTGCGGGGCATTCAACCCCAGTACCAGCGCTACTGGCCTCAGATCTACGACACCATTAGCAGCAGCCCAGTTGCCATCACCGAGATCGACTGGCAAGACCCCAACAACCTGGTGCTAGAGACCATCTTGGGCACAGTGTACCTGGGCCCCTACTCTCCAGAACTAGAGCAGCAGCTGGCCACCCTAGACCGAATGCGCCACTTACCCGACCAGCTTGCCGACTCCGAGGTCGCCCGCATTGATCTGAGCAACCCCGATGTACCGACAATTGCGGTGGTAGAAGTTCCTAGGACTGGGGCGGCAAATGCCGGCCCTTGACCCCTAGCGGATGCCGCTACCACACAATGCCTAACCTACTACATCCATCTATGGGGCGGTCTTTTCGGGATAAATATTTCGTCCTTCAATATATTTAGGCCAGGACATGGATTTTTCTGGTTTCAGTGGTCAAACTGGGCAGTCAAAAACTTGCTCAGGTGATTTGGTTTTTTCCATCGAAGTACTCTATAGTTGTCTAGAATCATCGGGGTTTAGATTTCTTAGGACTTAGGTGTTATCTTCTGTTATCTACTTATGTATGGGTAATTAATATAGTGTCTACAGCCCCAACCCCTATGTTCCCTGACGACGTCCACGGCAATGGTGCTAGTCACAGCGATGCTGGCTACGATTCTTACTCGCTGAACCCAGCTAAGTCTGTGACTTCTGACCCACGCTCATCAGCTGACGCTGTGACCGCCTTTGCTAGCCCGTCCAACCCCTTTAGCCACGGCGAGTTTAAACCCAGTCAACCCCATAATGCCAGAGCTATGCCCGGAGAAACGTACACAAACAACACGGCTTTGCCCAGTAGCGTCGCCCGGATTAAGGTAATTGGGGTTGGCGGCGGCGGCTGTAATGCCGTCAATCGGATGATTAGCAGCGGTCTAGCGGGCATTGAGTTTTGGTCGGTCAATACTGACGCTCAGGCGCTCGACAACAACACTATGACCAACAGCCTACACATTGGTCAAAAGCTAACTCGTGGGCTAGGCGCTGGGGGCAACCCCGCCATCGGTCAAAAGGCCGCCGAGGAGTCGCGGGAAGAAATTGCCGCCGCCCTCGAAGAATCTGACCTGGTGTTTATCACCGCTGGCATGGGGGGCGGCACCGGCACCGGTGCCGCCCCGGTTGTAGCCGAAGTGGCCAAAGAGGCTGGGGCTCTGACGGTGGGCGTGGTGACGCGCCCTTTTACGTTTGAAGGTCGCCGCCGCATGAACCAGGCCGATGAGGGCATTGCCGCTCTCCAGGGCCGAGTCGATACCTTGATCATTATCCCCAATGACAAGCTGCTGTCGGTGATCTCTGAGCAGACCCCGGTGCAGGAGGCGTTTCGCACCGCCGACGACATTCTGCGCCAGGGAGTGCAGGGTATCTCCGACATTATTACCATTCCCGGCTTGGTCAACGTCGACTTTGCCGACGTGCGGGCAATTATGGCCGACGCGGGCACAGCGCTGATGGGCATTGGCATGGGGTCGGGCAAGTCGCGGGCGCGAGAGGCGGCGATCGCCGCCATCTCTTCGCCGCTATTAGAGTCTTCCATTGATGGGGCGTCGGGTGCAGTGTTTAACGTCACCGGTGGATCTGACCTCACCCTGCACGAAGTCAACGCCGCCGCCGAGATCATCTACGAAGGGGTTGACCCCAACGCCAACATTATCTTTGGGGCCGTAATCGACGAACGGATGCAGGGTGAGGTCTGCATCACCGTGATTGCCACTGGCTTCAACACCCGGGCCGGGGCGCAGCCCGAGCTAGAGGTGGCTCGCGTCACCCCGTTTAAGCGCACCCTGGCCGCACCGCCTGCCAACCCACCCGCTAGCGGCGGTGCCGGTGGTCTCGGAGCCGGGCTAGATATTCCCGAGTTTTTACAGCGGCGGCGACCCAATAACAACCGCTAACTATGACCAAGCCGTCTTCCTGGCCTACGGCCCTCACCATTGCTGGCTCTGACAGCGGTGGTGGAGCGGGTATTCAGGCCGATCTGCGCACCTTTGCCTTCCATCGCATCCACGGAGCTAGCGCCCTCACCTGCGTGACCGCCCAAAACACCCTGGGGGTCACTCGGGTTGACGCCCTGCCGGCTGAGGCCGTTGTCGCTCAAATGGAAGCAGTGACTAGCGACATCGCGGTGCAGGGGATCAAGACTGGCATGTTGCTAAATCAGGGCATTATCCAGGCGGTAGCCGATGCGCTAGCGGCCCTGTCTCCGTCGATTCCGATAGTTGTAGATCCGGTGATGGTGTCGCGCACCGGGGCACAGCTGATTGACGACGATGCGATCGCAATTCTCACCCGCCGCCTAGTTCCCCAGGCCCATATTCTTACCCCCAACCGCTACGAAGCCGAGTTGCTCAGCGGCCTATCGATCAATACTCGGGCCGATATGGAAGCCGCTGCCCGCAAAATCTACCAGCTCGGCTCCCAGGCGGTGCTAGTCAAAGGCGGGGGCATGGCCGATGCCCTGCGCAGCACCGATATCTGGTTTGACGGAGATGAACTGGTGGTTTTAGACGCTGAAATTGTAGAGACCAAAAACACCCACGGCACCGGCTGCACGCTATCGGCTGCGATCGCCGCCAATCTCGCCCTAGGCCAAAATCAGCTAGCCGCCGTTAAAGCTGCCAAGGCCTACGTCACCAGCGCCCTCAGCCACGCCCTGACCATCGGCCAAGGCCAAGGCCCCATCGGCCATTTCTTCCCGCTGCTAAACCATTAACCGTAGGGGGTACCCCCTAGGGAATCGCTCGACTTAACGCGTTTAGCAGGGCTGGCGATGGGCGATCGCTGGCCTAACTACAAAGCGCTATCTAGCCCTCGCTGACTTTTTCAGCAGGCCCGATTTAGCGCCAGCAAAAAACCCGTGCGCACGTTAGGTGCGCGCGGGTTTAGCTAAACTGCCAGGCTCGGCTACAGCGTAGACTTGGCTTTGTCTGAACGCTGGAACACATCTTCTAGGGAAGCACGCTTGCCGTTGGTTTGGTTGGTGCGCAGACCGTTGAGCAGGTTGGCCAGCAGCGCATCGACCGAAAACCGACCGCCACCATTGATCACAAAGAACAGGAAGGTAGCGGCGTAGATGGCCGATAACTCTAGGTAGGGAATGCTAAAACCGGCCACTTTGATGTGGTGATACATGGCCACCGTCATGGTGAAAAACAAACCCAGAGCGGCGGGGCGGGTAAACAACCCCAGAGCCACCAAAGGAGCGCCAATCAGCTCGGTGTAGGCGGCCATGTAGCTGAGGGTGATGGGGAAGGGCAGACCCAGGTAGGCGACATAGGCCTGGGCAAAGCTCTCGATATTGGCTAGTTTGTCAAGACCGTTATGCACCATCACAACCCCGGCCACAACTCTCAGAATTGTCCAAGAAATCTGAAAGGCGGTGTTGGTCGACTGGTTGGGCTGTAGCGCAAGGCCGCCCAGGGACAGAAGGCGTTGTTGAACAACCATGGGGATTAAGAAAAATTAACATCGTTATTAGATATCGTAACGAAGTTTTAAGAGAAGTAAAGGGTCTGCTTATACAAATTTGCTTTTTAAGCAAAAAAATATCCTGGTTGGTCTCCCCACACCTGGGTGAGGCCAACCAGGATATTTTTTTGGGGCACGGGCGGGGGCGATCGCCCCCAAACCCAGGGCACTCACTGGTCGGCCCGGCCCCAGGGGTGCTGCTTTAACCTGAGAGCTAGTATTAACTTTTTTGTCTAGATGTCACCTTTGCTTGTGAGGGGGCGTAAGGGAACTTGATAATTAGGTCACAAGCGCAGATTCATGCAGATTCATAAGGACAGACCTATGGGGTTAATCAAGTCTATTTTTGGGGCGATTTTTGGCGCAATCTTTGGGCTGATCGGCGGTACCTTCAAAGCCATCGGCGGTTTAGTGGGCCTGGGCAAAAAATCTGAGTTTTTTATGGAGCTAGATGAGTCTGACAGCGATAGCAGTCAGGCGACTGAAGCTCCGGTAGCTCAGGTCAACCCCCTGCCTGCCAAGGCTGAGCCTGCCGCTGTGAAGGCCGAGCCCGCCCCCGCCCAGGCTGCGCCTAAAGCGCCGGCCCAGACCAAAGCCCAGACTAAAGCCCAGACTAAAGCCCCGGCCAAGGCCGCCCCGGCCCCTGTGCCCGCTGCCCCCGCTGAGCCTGTGCCCACAGGCTTTGCCAGCAACTACTTGACCAGCGTAGGCACAGCGCTGCCCCGTCGCCGTCGCCCCGGCCCCAGCCTGTCTCCGTTTATGGAGATGGCTAAACAGGTAAACGGTAGATAGGCGATTGGGGGCTATCTGAACTCAGCCGGGTTCGGTCGCCTAGGTTAGGCACCAGCGCTGGGGGTTAAGCACCCTCAGCGCTGGTGCTTTGGGTGAGAAACCGCATGCTGCTGTAGAGGTGAAAACTTTCATCCCAGGGAGAGGGCAGGGTGCGCCCTAGGTCTACCTGGGCTTCAAAGGGGGGCAGCAGGTCAATAAAATCTAGGGCGCTTTCGCCAAAGCCGCTAAAGTCGGCAATGGGGGCTGGGGTGATGTGGGCCTCAAAGTAGCGCTTCATTGCCTTCCAGGCGACGGTGGCAATCAGCGGCGACGGCCAGGTCTCGGCGGGGGGCAGCGGCAGAGCGTCGCGGTATTTGTAGGCGCGATCGCAGAATCGCAAAATGCAGCCGCGCCCGTGCAAATGCCAGTCGATGATCTCGCCGTAGTCTTGGGTGGCGTCTTTGCGTTTGAGCTTGCCCCGGGCATCGAGGTCAACCACCGACTCATAGATCGGCAGCTGCCCCACCACCCACTGGGTGATGTCGCCCCAGGCCAGCTGAATGGTGCCCCGCTGCCCCGCCTGGTTTTGACAGACCACCGTGAGCCGAGGCTCTACCGCCTGAATGGCCTGCACCCGAAAGGTAGATAGGGATTTAATTTGATTGACCGTCACCGAGCGAGCCGCAGCACCCTCGGCCCTGAGTTGTTCGCAGAGGTATTGCAGTTCCCCGGCTGGCCCCATTCTGAGCAGCCGCCAGTGTTTGCTGGGCAGGCGGGTGCGGGCGGTGTAGGCGTCAATCTGCGTCACCCGGGCCAGACCCTGGGCGGCGGCTTCTCGGCGATCGCCAACCACTGGCTCTAGCACCAGCACCGCCGCCACCTCGGCCCCCGGCTGCTGTTTGGCGGCTCTGAGATCATGCTCTCGCCGCTGGGCCAGCTGGTCGCGCACCCGCTGCACGCCCTCACGCGCCTGGCTGAGCACCTTGGTGTTGGCGGTGCTTTGCAAGAGCCGGGTATAGGTGACCTGGGCCTTTTCTAGCTCGGTTTTGGCCTCCCAATATTGCCCCATGGCCAGCTTTAGCCAAGGGTCTTGGGGATTTTTTTGCTGCCACTGTTTGATCAGCTGAGCCGCCTGGGTGAGCTGCTGTGCCCCCAGGGCGGCTGAAACAAGGTCATACATGGGCCAAGTGAGAAAGCTCTGCGTGGTAAGACTCTAACATTTGCGCTGAAGCCCGTTGTGGTCTAATAACTTAGCTTCTCTGCGGTGCATTGCTTCGCGAATGCACCCTACGACTTGCCCTGAAACCACACCCAGCAACCCAGTGGAGAACACCCGTGGGATAGTCTCCTGGGCCTAGGGCATTAGGTCGTTTAGCCGCAGCTGTAGGTCGGGGAATTGGCGGGATGCGATCGCATCTCCCAGTCGATAAACCCGCTTTTCGTAATCTTGCCCCGCCAGTCGGCACACCGTCAGGCTGGGCTGCTTGGGTCTGCCGATAAACTCCACTATGCAGTTAAATGGGGGATGGTTCTGGAGGCCGACGGTGGCCCAGATGCTGTTTACCCCCGGCGAGGATCTGTGTCAGACGCAAAACCTTCTCGTTCTCTCGCCAATATCGCGGGCATTGTGGCCGTGGCCACCATCATCAGCAAGTTTGTCGGGCTGTTTCGCCAGCAGGCGATCGGGGCGGCCTTTGCGGT
>RECJ01000299.1 GCA_007694115.1 Leptolyngbya sp. DLM2.Bin27
TAGGAATCATCAGCACGCCAAACCAGCCCACATACAGGCGGTTTTCGGTGCTGGTGACCCACTGACAAAACTGCTCCCACAGGGAGGCGCTTTCGCGCCGCTGTAGAGTCGTAGTCATGATGTATTAGTCCTTGGGTATTTATCTTTCAAGGTGCATGGGCCAAACCGTTTAGATTTGTTGCCCTGCACTCATAACATTATCGTAGTCGTGGAGTTTTGTAAAGAAACATTCCGTTGAAACTTAATCGTCTGCCTCTGGCTGAGCTGATCAGGTCGGCTTATGAAAAAGCTCAAAGTCTTTGCTGGCAGGGCTTTGACGGCAGCTGCCTAGGGCTTGGTCGGCTCAGCTGCTGCTGAGCCCAGGGTCTGAGCCAGACCCTGGGCTCTCATAATTGGCTGTCACAATCGCCAACCTGGGCTGCGATCGCACCCCCTAGGTTCTAGAGCCGCTCTAGGTAGTCAAGCAGATCGGCCATGTCTCGGGGATCAGGCTGAAACTGTGGCATGGGTGGGGTTTGGCCGCTGATCACCTGTTTGATCAGACCCACCTTAGTCTTATGATCAGAGACGCCTAGCAGCTTGGGCCCGACTTCTCCGTTGGCCTCAAGACCGTGGCAAACAGCGCAGTTCATTCTAAAAATGGCTTCGCCTCGGCTGCTGTCGCCCTGCAACGCCAGCACCTCATGAATGTAGGGATCTGAGGCCTGGGAGTAACGCACGGCTACAACGCTCAGCACAACCGCCATAACTAGGGCAACCGCCACTAGGGCAGCCTTTTTCAGCAGACTGCTGAGGTCTTCGGTCTGTTCTTCGAGGGTATGTTGTGCCAAGGAGATAAGGGCGTAGTCTTGGTTAACTTGATTAATTAGATGTTACGTACTTTGAAGAACCAGTGGTTAATTTGCTACAGAATCTTAAGGTTTCTAACGCTGGGACAGCGGCAAGATATAGCAGCGCTAGCGTCGGGTTTGAACTGCTGGTAGGCGGTTTCTTGCGGCCCGGTCGTTTTTCTTTCCCACTACCCTGCTCTAAACCGCCATGGCCTCTGTTGCTGAAGACCCTCAGGACGCCCCCGATGGGCAGGCCTCTCCAGATGAGTATTTCTACTCAACTTTTGTGATGGAATATATTGTCCCCAAAGGGCATGAAGCCATCTTTCGCAGCTGGTATGAGCGCTTAACCAAAGCCGCCAAGGGATTTGCAGGCCACACTCGCACCGACCTGTGCCCCCCTTTAGACTGCGGCGATGGGGTCGTGAAGTGGTACTCTATCGTTCACTTTAGAACTCCAGAAGAGCTTAACCGCTGGCTCAAATCTAGCGATCGCGCCGAAATTTTCGAGCAGGGGCGCGATACCTTTTTGGCCTACCGCTACAAGTCGTTCAGTACCGGGCTAGAGGGCTGGTTTTCATCCCACACTGGCGGGGCCGAGAGCAGCAGCCTGGGGCCGCCGCCCTGGAAGCAGGTGCTGGCGGTGGTTTTGGGTCTTTACCCCACGCTGATGATTCAGAGCATGGTGTTTGAAGCCCTGGGCATTATGCAGGCTTGGCCCCTGCCCAAGGCTTTGGTGATCAACAATTTGGTGACATCGTCAATTTTGACCTGGGTGGTGATGCCCAGGGTGAGTCGGGGGTTGCGCTTTTGGCTGCGCCCCGCCTATCGGCTGACGGCCTTGCAAACCAACGTGATCGGGGCTGGGTTGGTATTGGTCGCCCTGGGGTTGATGGCCAGCGTCTTTACCTACCTTGAGTCGTAGGGCAAAAACAGTCCAGAAAACAGCCTCAAAAATAAGTTTCAAGCAGATTCCCGGTTTGGTTAAACTACTCGCAGCACAACCCCGGTGGCGTGATGGAATCAACCTTTTTGACGGCGGTATTGTTGCCCCTGGCCCTGTTTGCGGTCATGTTGGGCATGGGGCTAGGGCTCAAGCTAGAAGACTTTACCCGCGTGCTGGTCTATCCCAAGGCGGTGGTGGTGGGGCTGTTGGCCCAGCTACTGCTGCTGCCAATTTTAGGGTTTGTGCTGGCGTCGGTGTTTCCCCTCAGCCCAGAATTGGCGGTGGGGGTGATGATTTTAGCCGCCTGCCCTGGCGGGCCGACCTCTAACCTCGTGACCTACTTGGCCCGGGGCAATGTGGCGCTGTCGATTACCCTAACCGCCATTAGCAGCCTGGTTACGGTGTTTACGATTCCCCTGGTGGTCAATCTGGCGACGGGGGCGTTTATGGGAGAGGCCACCTCACTACAGCTGCCCTTTGTGGCTACGGTGCTGCAAATTGCGGTGATTACCATGATTCCGGTGGCGGTGGGGATGGCGCTGCACCACTACCTACCCCAGACTGCTGCCCGGCTGGAGCGCGGGGTCAAGGGGCTCTCGTTGGCGCTGCTGGGGCTGATTATTGCGGGGCTGCTGGTGCAGCAGAGAGCAAGCGTGGTGAGCTTTTTCGCCCAGGTGGGCCTAGTGGCACTGACGCTCAACCTGGCGGCCATGGCCCTAGGCTATCTGATCGCTAGGGTGGCCAAGCTAGGGCGGGCCAGTGCGACGGCAATCACCGTAGAAGTGGGGATGCAAAACGGCACGCTGGCGATCGCCATTGCCAGCGCCCCGACCCTGCTCAACCAGCCAAATCTGGCGATTCCGGCGGCCATTTACAGCCTGCTGATGCTTCCCACTGGCGGCCTATTTGCCTGGTGGGCGACGGGGAGAAGCCGCCCGCCGACGATCTCGGCCAAAGAAGAGACCCCGCTGTAGGGCGCAGGCCCTGCGCCCTACAGCGCCTGACCTCAATGCCACATGGCCCGCTGACGTAGGGGCAACCGGTGCTTGCCCAGCCCCACCGGGGCTAGCCAAGGCGGCTTCAGCATGGGCTGCGGACGGTGAAACACCAAGCCCCGAGCTAATCTAGCTCGGGGCTTGGTGGCCTACGGCTTTGGGTTGCAGTGCAGCGGGGTGGTGGTCAGTTGACCTAAACGCCCACCAAGCCAACGGCGCTGAGAATGTAGTTGAGAATGGAGCTAACAATGGCCAGTGCGATCGCACCCAAAATAGCGCTCCAAATGCCGTAGCGCAGGCGGAAGCCTTCGACCAGCCAGGCCGCTAGACCAAAGACAATGATAGATCCAATCAGAGGAACAATACCCAAAGTGAACCAGAAGGTTAGATTGCGAATAACAGCAGGGAAAAATCCCCAGATGCCGCTGAAGGCACCGATGATAGCGCCACCGAGCAGAGCTTTGATGGGGCTGTCGATTTCGACCCCGATGGGGGGGATTTTAGAGATAATCAGCAGGCTAATGGCCAGAATGACCACGCTAATCAGAAATCCAATCAACATAAGCGTTTCTCCTCACAGGGATAAATGATCGAGGCTAGTCACTAGACAACGAAAGTGGAAAAGCGAAAGCGCCAGCGGCCCCTGAAATTATCGGCTATTGAGTAGCGTTTGCTACGATCTTGCTATTTATTTTTAAAGAAAAGTCGGCAGGGTCAACCTCGTGAGCAATCTAGCCCCAGGGCTAGCAGAGATCTCGTGTCGATAGCGATAGCCATTGCGATCAGCCAAATCATAGACGCTGGGCCTCGCTCTAGATCTCTGGCCAGTAGGTTGGTCACACTACCAGACCCAGAGCGGTATTCATCTTTTTGAGGACATCGCTTTCTCGGTCGCTAATGCGGCTAGACCCAATGCCCATAATGCCGCCCTCGCGCTGCGACTCGGCCACCTTGACCGCCACCGCCATCAGCCAGGCTTTGAACTCATTAGCCTGTTCGCCAGTCACCCTGATCTCTAGGATGGCGGCGACCTTTTGCATATGGTCAATGGCAGCTTCCCGCCCCTCTTTAGAGCTTTTAAAAGTCTGGATAGTCCCCAGCAGCTCAAACTGCTTTTTGAGCAAGAGTTGCTCGCCATTGAGGGCATCGGCGGCGTCGATTTGAGCCATGCTGGCGACTAGTGCCGAGGTCAGCTGACCGACTAGATCGCTGCGGCGCAGTTCTTCTCCCACGATGGTGACTCCGGCCCTCAGCTCTTGCAAAAAAGTGACCGGGTCAACCCGGTCGGCGAGACAGATGCCCATGATGGCCTGCATAGGGGCTTGCAGCAGCGTAATCCATTCTTCGTCGGTAAAGGTTTCGCGCATAAATCACCATTCTCCGATGCCTAGCGACGTGCTTAATATATAGCCAAAAGATATGAAACAGATAAAAATTACGAGCGCTTGGTCATCCATACTCCCGAGATGGGGTTGTAGCGGCAGTTTAGGCTATAGCTACCGACTCGAACCCCACTAACCGGTCATCTTTAGCTGGGCAATCGACTGGCAGCCGGCTTAGGTTTGAGGGTTAGCGGCCAGCGCGATCGCAGCGCGTCCCGGCAGATGCAGCTTGTCGCTGTCCCACGTCGCCCCTCCGTAGGTAAACACCGGCTGTAGAGCGGTTTTTTTAGCCAATACCGTCTCCAAACTGAGGGCGTGAGGGCTGAGGGAGACAGGTTCGGTACCGCTGTTGAGCGCCGTCACAATCTGCTCGTCTGCCAAAGTTCGGCCAAATATATAGACATTGCCCTCGGCGTAGAGCACCTCGTAGCTGCCGGTGCGCAGGGCCGGGTAGCGGTGGCGCAGGGCGATTAGCTGGCGGTGAATGCTGGCCAGGGCCGGGTGCCAGTCTTGCTCAGGGGGAAAGGTGCGGCGGCAGTCGGGATCTAGCTCACCGGGCAGGCCCACCTCGTCGCCGTAGTAAATGCTGGGCGCGCCAGGGAAGGTAAACAGCAGCAGGGTAGCCAGCACCATACTGGCCTCGTCTTCCCCGACCACCGAATAGACCCGGGCGACATCGTGGCTAGAGAGCAAATTGAGCTGGGTGAGCTGAATCTCCCAGGGATAGAGCTGGAGCAGGTGCTGGATGCGATCGCCATAGGCCGCCGCATCCAGCGCCGGGTAGGGGTAGTAGTGGGGCATTTCGACTAGATCCATGCGGATGCGATCGCCCGCCGCAAAGGCTAGGGTCGGCCCCGTAAATAGATAGTTCATCACCCCGTCAAACTGGGTGCCGTCGAGCCACTGGGTAGCGTCAGTCCAGACTTCGCCAACAATGTAGGCCTCGGGGTTAATGGCCTTGATGCGATCGCGAAACTCCTGCCAAAAGCCCTCCGTCTCGACCTCGTAGGGCACATCTAGCCGCCAGCCATCAATCCCCTGGCGCACCCAATACTCACCCACCCGCATAATGTACTCGCGCACCGCCGGGTTATCGTGGTTGAACTGGGGCAGGGCGCGGTTGTCAACCCAGCTGTGGTAGTTGGCTGGCTGGGTGCCATCGTAGGCCGACAGGGGCCAGGCGTTGACCTTAAACCACTCTAGCCAAGGGGAGTTGGGGCCGTTCTCAAGAATATCGTTAAAGAAGAAAAACCCCCGACTGGCGTGGTTAAACACCCCGTCTAGCACAACCCTAATATTTTTGGCGTGGGCCGCCTCTAGCAGGTCAAAAAAAGCCGGATCTCCCCCCAACAGCGGGTCTACCTGGTAGTAGTCGTGGGTGTGGTAGCGGTGGTTGCAGGCCGACTGAAAGATCGGCGTCATGTAGATAGCGGTCACCCCTAAATCCGCCAGGTAGTCGAGCTTTTCGGCCACCCCCCAGAGGTCGCCCCCCTTATAGCCAAAGGGGGTAGGCGGCGACTCCCAGGGTTCTAGCGTGACAGCCATCGCTGGGTGATCGAGATGCCGCTGGGTGCGGGCAAACCGATCGGGAAAGATCTGGTAAAAAACAGCGTGCTTTACCCAGTCTGGGGTTTGAAAAGCCATAGGTTCTTGCCTCGGTTGCTACCGATAGGCTACCGTCATCTGGGCGGAGTGGCTACGTCTCGACCATGTGGGTGCAAACCCCCAGGTAGCAGCCGCTAGAATGTCGCCCCAGCAGGTACAGCGTCACATTCCCCCGGCCCACCCGAATGCTTTTGAGGTCTTCGAGGTGGGTTTCGAGCACATCGCGGAGGTTGGCGTATTTTTGGGCCAGGTGCCCCCCTTGCTCGCTGGCCCAGTAGGGGTTGTGGAGCACAGGCCGAAAAAACGTCTCGGCGGGCTGAATTTGCAGGCTGTCATCACCCGCCGCCAAATGGCGACCTAGGGCCTCGGTATCGGGCAGGGGGTCAGCATAGATCACCAGCGATACCAGGGCGTCGCTTTCACTGGGGTACCAGAGCCCGCCCAGCGCCCCCTCCATCGCCGACAGGGTGATTCCCAACTCATAATGCTCAGGCTGAAGTTTCATACTCATGTGGTTACAGGGTTTGAAGAACGCCCATGGCCTCGGCTACGTGGCCCTTGGGGTTGAACTGCGAATTAAAAATATGCCGCACAGTGCCCGTTTTGTCGATCACATAGGTGACTCGGCCCGGCAGCAGCCCCAGGGTAGCAGGGACACCGTAGGTTTTGCGCACCGCTGAGCCACTGTCGCTCACCAGGGTAAAAGGCAGGTTGTGCTTACTGGCAAAGGCCCGGTGCGAATCGGGGGAGTCGCTGCTGATACCGATCACCTCAGCCCCCGCCGCCAAAAACTCTTCGTAGCTGTCGCGAAAAGAGCACGACTCTACCGTACAGCCGGGGGTGTCGTCCTTAGGGTAAAAGTACAGCACCACGGCCTTCTGGCCCTCAAAGCTGCTCAGGGTGACCGACTCGCCCGCCTGGTTAGGCAGGGTAAAATCGGGAGCGGCATCGCCTACTTTAATCGCCATCAATGGGTTCTCCTGCACGGGAATAGATAGTTATTTAGAATACTTAATAAAGCGGCGGAGTGGCTGGCAGATTGGTTTTGTTCTCCAACCCGTAGGGTGCATTCGGCGGGCGGGCCGGCTCGTTTGCCCGCCGATCACTTCTGACCCGCCAATGCACCGCTGGGGATATGGCCTCTGCGGTGCCTTGGCGGCATGGGGGGCTTGGGTCATAGGCCAGGGTATCTGCCGCCGAATGCACCTACGCACTGCCTTGAACCGTAAACCTTGCCCCTCGTACTGCACCTCTTACCTCCCACCTTGCCCGCCCATGCCCACCCTCGTCTGGTTTCGCAACGACCTTCGCCTCCACGACCACCAGCCCCTCGATGAGGCACTGCGTGCCGGGCAGCCCATTCTGCCGCTCTATTGTTTTGACCCGCGCCAGTTTGGCCAGACCAGTTTTGGTTTTGCCAAGACCGGGGCCTATCGGGCGCAGTTTTTGCTAGAGAGCGTGGCCGACCTGCGTCAGTCGCTGCGCGCCCTGGGCAGTGATCTAGTGGTGCGAGTGGGCCAGCCAGAGGCCATCATTCCCGAACTGGTCAAGGCCCACCAGATCAAAACCGTCTACTGGCATGAAGAAGTCACCGCCGAGGAATTGCAGGTAGAGCGGGCGGTGGAGTCAACGCTGGCCGACCTCAGCTGCGCGATAGAGGTGTACTGGGGGACTACGCTCTACCATCCTGACAACTTGCCCTTCAGCATTGACCGCCTGCCGGAGGTGTTTACCCAGTTTCGCAAACAGGTCGAGCAGCACAGCACGGTCGATATGACCCTGCCTAGGCCGACAAAAATGCCGCCCCTGCCCCAGGTGGCGGCGGGCTCTCTGCCCAGTCTGTCGGATTTTGGCCTAGAGGCACCTACTTTAGACAGCCGCGCGGTGCTCGCCTTTGAGGGCGGCGAAACCGCTGGTATCGCCCGGCTCAACCACTACGTCTGGGAAGCCGACTGCCTCAAAACCTACAAGCAAACCCGCAACGGCATGGTGGGGGCCGACTATTCGTCTAAACTGTCGGCCTGGCTGGCGCTGGGCTGCCTCTCACCCCGGCGGGTGTACGAGACTGTGCAAGCCTACGAGGCTGAGCGCATTCGCAACGACTCAACCTACTGGCTGATCTTTGAGCTGCTGTGGCGCGACTACTTTCGCTTGATCTGCGCCAAACATGGCGATCGGGTGTTTTATCCCTCGGGGCTGCGGGGGTTGCTGATCGACTGGCAGCAAGACTGGCCGCGCTTCGACGCCTGGCGCTCTGGCGCAACCGGCTTGCCGCTGGTGGATGCGAATATGCGGGAACTGGCCTGCTCTGGGTTTATGTCAAACCGGGGCCGGCAGAATGTGGCCAGTTTCTTGACTAAAAACCTGGGCATTGACTGGCGCATGGGGGCCGAGTGGTTTGAGTCGCTGCTGATTGACTATGACCCCTGCAGCAACTACGGCAACTGGAACTATACCGCTGGGGTGGGCAATGACGCCCGGGGCTTTCGCTACTTCAACATTCCCAAGCAGTCCAAGGATTACGACCCCGATGGCCACTACGTGAAGCACTGGCTGCCAGAGTTGGGCAAGATTCCTGCTGCCAAAGTGCATGCCCCCTGGCAGCTTCAGCCGGTGGATCAAAAGCGGTTTGGGGTTACCCTGGGGGTTGATTACCCGCGCCCGGTGGTCGATCTGCACAAGTCGGTAGCCGCCAACGAGAAAATCTACAATGCCGCCCGAGAAATCCGCTAGGGTTGCGCTGCTGTAGATCAGTCGATTGCCATCCAGCCTGCGGGCAGGATTGCATTTCAGTTTGGCAGGTGCCTACGTCGTTCTTCCTTGCGCGGGAATGACGGGCTAAGTAGCCGAGTCTAATGAATTGTCAGCAGGGATATTGGGGGCCGGGTACAAGGTTCACGGTACAAGGTTCACGGTTCAGACCTTTAAACTTGTACCGTTACCCCCCGTCTTTCATTTGATTGCGCCCCCCTACTGGTCGGTCAGCTGTGCAACGCCCACTTCAGTAGATTTACTCAATCGTAGTCTGTGTAACGGCAGGGGCAAATGAGCTAATATATTGTCTACATGGTGTTAATCACGTCAAAAGGCACTGACAAAGGTTTGGGGGCTAGGCTCTCGGGCAAAATCAGTTTCTAGGCAGAGTTCTCACTATTTGCATTCCCATAGATTCAACCTTTAAATCAAAACCTTAAATCAAAACCTTAAATCAGCCATTTACTGATCAACCCCGGCTTTGGACAGCTGGGGTTTTTTGTGGCCTGGGCTAGGGCTGCGATCGCTTCATCCCGAATCCTGCTTGGCTACCCCCGATACCCCGGGCGAACCGCCGTTCGCCCCGACAGGTTGGCCGATTGGCAATCGGGGGTAGGGAATTCGGATTTGGTATCAGTCGGCAAACACCTACCAAGAGCCAGGCGTGATTGGTTTAGAATCACCACAGATAACCCTTTACCTTGTCATTTGGGATGGCTCAGTCTTCTACTCCCCGCCGCCTGCAAATTAGCCCTTGGGAGCGTCTGGTGGCCTTTGCCACTAGCGAAACCGTGCTCTACATCGTGAAACGGATTTCTCAGGCCGCGCTGACGCTGCTGTTGGCTTCGGCCCTGAGCTTCTTTGTGATTCAGCTGGCTCCGGGCAACTTTCTCGATCAGTATCGCCAGAGCCCACAGTTTTCGCCTGAGACCCTAGCGCAGCTTGAGGCCCAGTTTGGCCTCGATCAGCCTGCCTGGCGGCAGTACCTCAACTGGCTGTACCAGGTGATTTTTTACGGCAACTTTGGCCTCAGCTTTGCCTACCAGCGCCCGGTGGTCGAGCTGCTCTGGGAGCGGGTGCCCAATACGCTGCTGCTCTCCTTTGCTGCCATTGTGGTCACCTGGTTGATTGCGCTTCCCCTCGGGGTGGTGGGGGCTGTCCACCAAAACCGATTTCTGGATAAATTTCTACGGGTGCTGAGCTACATGGGTCAGGGTATGCCCACCATTGTCACGGGCCTGCTGCTGCTATTTTTTGCCCAGAGCGTTGCGCCGCTGTTTCCCATTGGCGGGCGCACCAGCATTATCCACGACGATCTCAACTGGTTTGGCCGCATTTTAGACGTGGGCTGGCACCTGGTTTTGCCGACTCTGGCGTTGAGCATTACCAGCTTTGCTGGCCTTCAGCGCATTACCCGAGGGCAGCTGCTCGATGTGCTGCGGCAAAACTACATTCAAACCGCCCGCGCCAAGGGGCTATCTGAGAACCGGGTAATATACATTCACGCCCTGCGCAATGCCGTCAACCCGCTGATTACCCTGCTGGGGTTTGAGTTTGCCAGCCTGCTGGGGGGGGCGTTTATCACTGAAACCTACTTTAACTGGCCGGGGCTGGGCAGACTCATTCTCGAAGCGGTGCAGGCCCAGGATCTCTATTTGGTGATGGCCAGCCTGATGATGGGGGCGATCATGCTGATTGTTGGCAACCTGCTGGCCGATATCGCCCTCAGCTTTGTCGATCCCCGCATTCGCCTCTCTGATATGAACTAGTTTCTATGATCTCTCAGCTTTACTATTTGCTGCGATCGCGCGCCGACGGCAGCTACCTAGTCGCTCACCCCCACGGCCAAGGCGACCCCGGCCAACCGGCTCCCACTGGCTTTCTGCTGGTGTTCACCGCCGACTACGACGCCCTCAGCTACCTCAACGCCCACGCCCCCGACCTGAGCGACAAGTTTGCGGTCGAAACCGTGACCGCCTCTAGCCTCAAACCCATGATCGGTCGCTGGTCTTTTCAGGGGCTGGGCATGGTTAACGATGCCCGCCTGCCCGAGGTGGAGTTTTTTAACCGCAGCTAGGCGATCAGCGCTGGTTAGAACGAGTAAACAGCCTGAAATAGATCCCCTGACTCAGTTCTTTAATCGGAAAGAATAGATAGGTCAGCGGGTTGATGGTGACGATAATATTGCGCACGTTGCGCTTGGCCAGGGCCACCACCGCCCAGGCCACCCAGTCGGCAGACATTACCCCCACAGGGTTGAGATTGCTCTTAAACGGCCCCAAGATCACCTTGCGCACCACGCAGGGGGCATCTAGCCGTCGTAGGCTCACCAGGTCACCCATCAGCCGCTTAGAGACCTCGTAAAGCGGGCTGAAGGCCGGGCTGACCTCCGCTTCAGACGTATTGACCCACACCTCTTTATTGGCCCGCTGGGACGATGTTTCCACGGTGCTAAAAAACACCTCCATTAGCCGCACCCCCGCAAGGGCGTTGGCCTCTAGGGAGGTGTGAATGGCGGCGGGAGTGCGATCGCTGTGCACATTCAGCCCGTGGTTGACGATCAAAATGTCCACCTTCTTGAGCGCGTCCCTTAGGTCAGCCTCAGCCCCAGGCTGCCACTGTAAGCAGGGAATCTCTGCTTCAAAGGTGGCATGGGCAGAGGTGGTCAGCGCCATAGGGCGAGCTTTTTGTCGGGCTAGCTCTCGCAGCAGCGCCCGGCCCATGGTGCCCGATGCCCCGGTGACGGCAACGGTTTTACCCTTGAGAGAAACAGCGGTGCCCATAAACTTATCTAGCAGCGTCAGGTATCCAGCAAAGTAGGCGTTGGTGTCGTCAAAGTGATGTCGCCAGTGATAGGTGCGATTGACCCGCCAGTTGCCGGGAATGGTGATCAGTTCACCGGGTTCGTGGGTCAAGTCGGTGGACAGGAGCCAGCCCTGGGCGCGGGCGATCGCCGCCGCCAAAAACCCCAGACTGTAAAACACCCCTAGCCACAGCCCATAGATGCCTGTGGTAGTGGCCAACCCCGCCAATACCACAGTCATCACAATCGCCTCAGGGGCGTCGTTATAGAGCTGTGCCTGGCGATAGAGGGTGGGGCTAACGGGGGTGAAATCTTTTTTGTAGGCGCGATGATGCCAGTTATGCAGCCGCATCAGCGGTGGCCAAACGTGACTCACCACGTGGTAAATATCGCGGATGGCCTCTGCTAATACAATTGCGATCGCACCCCATACCCCTTGCCAAACGACCGTTTCAAGCGGCATACAATTTCTCACACCAAATCGGGCAACTCACATTCTGACACGACTTGATGCGGGGTGCAGAAGTCTATACTCGCAGCAAAGCCCACGAGGTTGTTCGTGGGCTTGCTTCAAATCGGTCAGTTGAGGAGGGTGCTAGGCAGATGGCTCGGCGGTGGTGGCTGGCGCACCTACGGGGCGCGATACCTCAATGCCATTTTCTTCTAGCACCACGATGGGCTCACTGCCGCGCATGTTAATGCGCTTGACTAACACCTGCCCATTGGAGACTCGCTGACCTACCCTGACATACTGGCTACCGGCAGCGGTTTGCAGCACAGCGAAGTTTTCATTGCCGATGGTCATCACCCCAGTCACTTGAACCGCTTCAGCTAGGGCAGGCTGCGGCAGCGCGGGCAGAGGTGCCAAGGGTGGCGGAGTTGCGGGCTGGCCAGTGCCCGGTGCCCCAGGCGTAGCCCCTGGGGTGGGCCTGGGGGCTGTCGCCCCGGGCGCGCCCGGAGTACCCGGCACTGGAGTGCCAGGGGCAGCAGCCGTAGTGCCAGGGGCAGCGGGGGCACCAGGGGTAGGCGCTGTACCCGGAGGAGTCGCGGCAGCGGGAGTCGCCGCACCGGGGGCTGTGCCCGCTGGCGGCGGCGGTGGCACGATCTGAGGCGGTGGTGGAATTGGCACAGTTGCAAAGGGGTCAGTGCGCCCATCGCTGATCTGCTGGAGCCGCTCATTGGCATCGGTCGACTGGATCAAGTCGGCTCGGGCCATGGGAGACAGCTGGGGGGCAACGGGCACTAGGGGTTCGGCAAACTCTTGGTCATCGTCGGCTTCGCCATTGGGCATCGGCAACGGCTCAATCGGGATCTGGGCAGGCATGGTTTCATCGGGGGAAGCGCCCAAGTCCCCAGCCCGCTGGGTCGTAAACATCCTCAGGGGACTTGACAACAACATAGTGCCGATGCCGCCGAGGAAAAGGATCAAGCCATTGCGCGCCCACTTGCGACCCCAAAACTTGACACCAAAAAGCACCAGACCAATCACGGGGATCAATAGCGCCAGCAGACCCCACCCTGGGCTTACCCGAAACGCATCGACCAGGCTGACGATAAAGCCAGTGGCGGCTAGCACAAACCCCAGAATAAACAGTACTAAAAATGCGATCGCCCCCATGGCCAGCCTCCTTATTCCCTGAGCCGATATTCTCCAACGATAGCTCAATTCTGCTGATGCAGAACGCCCTAGGCTACGTCGTCGTCGGTAGTGGACGCCATCAGGCTCTTGAGGCTCTTGAGCCCCTGCTTGACTCGCCGGGACACGGTCACAGCGCTAATGCCCATGCGCTCGGCGGTTTCCTTTTGGGTCAGATCGCAGAGAAAAACAAACTCGATCACTTCACGGGTGCGCTGTTCGAGCTGATGCAGCCCCTGCTGTAGACGAATTTGGTCTTCCTGGGCGAGCTGGAAACTTTTGTACTTGAGGTCGGGGAGCATATCACCCAGGCAGGTTGATTCTTCGTCCTGCACTGGGGCGTCGAGGCTCAGCAGCGAGCGGTTGCGGTTGGCTAGTTTTACCTCTTGCCACTCGTCTACAGAGATTTCAAGGGCAGCGGCAATTTCTCGGTCGGTGGGCAAGCGACCCGCCTCGGCTTGCAGCTGACGAATCACTCGGGTTGACTGGCTTTGCAGCGCCTGCCAGCGACGCGGAATTCGCATGGAGGTGCTTTTGTCGCGCAGGTAGTGCTGAATTTCGCCCCGAATGTAGGGAATGGCAAAGGAGCTAAAGGCATAGCCCTTGCCCATGTCAAAGCGCTCAATGGCGCGAATCAGCCCCAGGCTGCCGACCTGCATCAGGTCGTCAAAGCTCTCGGTCGTCTGCTGTAGCCAGCGATAGGCCTCACGCCGTACTAGCCCAATATTGAGCTGCACCAACTGATTGCGAAGAGGGAGATTGGGCTGATTTTGGTACTGTCTCAGCAGCTCTAGATTGCTGCCTTGAGCTTGAAAACGGGTAGTAGTAGCAACCATGGCGATGTCAGGAAACGTCAAATCCAGCGGGGGAAGCCGACAACTATGCCTCCTAGAAGAGCAGCCCTGGGGTAGCCCAACTGCGATCGCAGCCCCTAGGCACCAGGTTTAACCCAGTGACTCAGGCCTGTTCAATAACGGTTAGGGGCAGGGCAACGCATAGAAGAATGGATCGTGTGCTCGTGATATCAGCCTAAGCGTGGCTGCTGAGAGTCACAATGGCATATCTACTGAGACAATGTGACTCGCTTCATTAGTATATAGGCTGAAGATTCTGTTCTACGACGTTCTTGGCCTCGGGCCGTAAAAGTGATCTTGAGCCTGGTGTCTTAGGCCAGATCAGCCTCGACAGAGGCGGAGATGATCTCCATTTCATCAGGGGTTCAGCGCTATTTATTAAACTGCTATGGATTTATGAATTTTTAGCTAAGCCAGCCGATTCTCACTGATCTAGAGCCGAGTCAGACCCATTTTTCCCTGCTGCATGCAGTAGTCTCAGGCGATTGTGCTGACCCAGGGGGCTCAATTCTGTCAGAGTAAACACCGAGGTTGAGCCGACCGACCGCCCAAAACGTTACATGTTTTTGAGTTAGGTTCACTCAGTAACTGACCGCCGCAACTGGCCGCCGCAACTGACCGCCGCCGTATTTTAAGCTCGGGTTTGAGCTGGTTTTGCCCCAGGTGCATCTCCGGCGTCAATAGAAAGCCTGACGATCTGGGGCGGGGGCGGGGGAAAGAGTGAGTTAGGCAGCGATCGCCGCTTTGAGCATCACGCCATCGATGGCTTTGCCGATGACCACCAGACGGGTTTGGCGGGGTTCGCTAGCTTTCCAGGGGCGGTCAAAAAATGAGTCAAACCGTTGGCCCACCCCGTTAACCACCAGCCGCATGGCCTTGCCGGGTACGTCTACAAAGCCCTTGATACGGTAGATCTCGTGCTTGGCGGCGAGCTGTTCTAGCCGCTTGACTAGCGCTTGAGGCTCAAAGCCCTGATCGAGCACGATGGGAATGGCCACAATGTCGTCATCGTGATCGTGGTCGTGGTCGTGATCGTGGTCGTGGTCGTGGTGGCTGGGGCGGCTGTCGAGGTGGTCTTCGACGGCGGCGTTAAAGCCCAGCAGTAGGTCGGGGCTGAGGGCTTTGCCCTCGATGCCTAAAACTTTGATTGGGCGGGGGAGTTGGGCGGTGAGCCACTGCTCGACTCGGGTGCGATCGCGCTCACTGACCTTATCTACCTTGGTGAGCAGCACCAGGTCGGCGCAGTTGAGCTGATCTTCAAACAGTTCTTCGAGGGGAGTTTCGTGGTCGAGGCTGTCGTCGGCCTGGCGCTGGGCCTCTAGGGCGGGCAGGTCACCCACCAGATCGCCAGCGGCTAGGGCTTCGCAGTCGACCAGGGTGATCACACTGTCGACTGTGGCGGCGGTGCGAATTTCGGGCCAGCGAAAGGCCTGTACCAGGGGCTTGGGCAGGGCTAGGCCAGAGGTTTCGATCACAATACAGTCGATCTGGTCGCGGCGCTGCATCAGCACCTGCATGGTGGGCAAAAATTCTTCTTGCACGGTGCAGCAGAGGCAGCCGTTGGTGAGTTCTACAATGTTGGACTCTAGACTATTGGCCTCGGGCGCGGCGGAGCTGTCTGGTTCATCACACAATTGGCAGTCTCGCAGCAGATCGCCGTCGATGCCCACTTCGCCAAACTCGTTGACCAGCACGGCAATTCGTCGCCCTTCGGGGTTTTGCAGCAGCTGCCGAATCAGGGTGGTTTTGCCTGCCCCCAGAAAGCCGGTGACGATGGTGACTGGAATTTTGTGCATGTTGGAGGTCTGACCTAGAGAATTGTCGATTCTCAACCTAGCACGGGGCGGCGGCGGCGATCGGGGTGGGCATGTGGGTTCGCCCCTACGGCCCAGTGACCGCGAGTTATTCCAGGGTGAGGATTTGGGCGAACACGTGGGGTCGCCCCTACGGGGCGTCGCCGACTAATCCTTGCTCCACCTCGCCAAAGATGGCGCTGGGGTGGCAGTAGTATTTAAACTCCAGCAGGTTGTAGAAGGGATCTTGCAGAAAGAAGGTGCGGTGCTCTAGCGGCGTGCCGGGGAAGCGGCGCTTTTCGCTCTGATAGAAGGTGATCTGGTGAGCTTGGGCGCGGTGCAGCAGCGTTTCCCAGGCGGGCTCGCTCAAAAACACGAGGCCAAAGTGGCGGGGATAAATGCCTTTTTGGGGGGTGAGATCGGGGCTGGTATGGGCTACCAGCTGGTGGCCATAGAGATTGAGAATCAGAGAATTAGCCGTCTCGCGCCCCGGCTGGCACCCTAGCCCCGCCACGTAAAAATCTTTGGCCGAGGGGATGTCGGCCACCGGAAAGGCCAGGTGAAATAGAACGGTTGAATCCATCGGTTAGGCCACAGCGGGGCGGTCAACGGCGTTGAGCAGCGCCTTGAGGGCGGTGTCTTCGGCGGTGCTGATCTGCTGGTCGAGCAGGGCGATGTGGATCGCCTTAGACAGCACAAAGGCCGCTACCTCAGGCTCTAGCTGCTCGACTAACAGCTCCATGGGCATAGACACCTTGAGGGCGGAGTGAACGCCCTCAAGCATGGCCTCGCTCAGGCCCATGGCCGCCAGGCGTGGGCGCAGGGTCGCCCAATCGGCTAGGGGGTCTTGCCCACTGGCCTGGAGGATGGCCGCCAGTAGCCGCTGCACTTTGCTCTGCTGGCCTGGGGGCAGGGCTAGGTAGGTCAAAGCGTCGGTTTCGATGGCGGTGCTGGGATCTTGGTTGAGGTTGCCGAGAATTTTTTGCCATTCGGCTTCGGTACACTGCTCGGGTTTGCCTACGCAAAGAGAGACCTGAATGCGATCGCCCGCCGTTTTTAGCTGCGTGACTTCGGCATGGATGCCCAGGTAGCCCAGCCACTGCGACACCATACCCACCAGTTTGCCGCTAGCTGATTGGGCTTGGGTGAGCATTTGCACCTGGGTACGCACCAGGGGGCGAACGAGCTGTACGAGCATGGGGCTGTCCTCAAGGTCGCTTTGATCTTACACAAATCACCTGGGGTTGGCGGTAGCAGCCACAACCACCGTCTTTATAATGGCATTTCTTCTCGGCTCCGCTTTAGGGGGCTTCAGTTTGATCGAATTGATCAAACCAGCTGGCCCAGACGGTGGTGCCGACAATCAAAGCCCCCCCCAACAGCGTGCGCAGGTTGGGGACTTCTCCCAGCAGCAGCACCGCTAGGCCAATGCCGTAGACCGGCTCTAGGGCGCTGATGACGCTGGCGGTTTGGGTGCGCAGCACCGCCAGACTCTCGATAAACAATGTGTGGGCGACGGCTGTGCACAGTATGCCTAAAATTAGCAGCAGGCCAATTTCTCTGGGGCTGAGGGCCAGGCTAGCCAGTGGTGCGATCGCAAGCAAACTCACCCAGGCAAATAGGTTTTGGTAAAAGGCAATCGCCATGGCCGAATAGCGCTGCCGATACCCCCGGTTGAGCAGCTGCAACAGCGCAAACGACAGCCCCGACAGCAGCCCCCAGAACGCCCCCAGGGTGGTCGCCGACCCGAGGCGATAGTCGGGGATCACCAGGGCCACCCCAACGACGACAAGGAGTGCGATCGCACCATCGCGCCATCGCCAGGGGGTTTTAAACAACAGCGGTTCTAACAGCGTCACAAACACCGGAAAGCTGGAAAAGGTCAGCAGCCCAATCGCCACCGTAGCCAGCTGAATGCTGTAAAAAAAACTTACCCAGTGACCGGCCAGCAGCAGGCCCAGCAGGGCCATACCGCCTAAATCGCTGGCCGATCTGGGGCGAATGCTGGGTCGGCCCCAGGCGATCACCAGCCCCAGGGCTAGGGCGGCCAAGCCCGTGCGCCCCAGCACAATCACCGTGGCAGGCAGGGCCAAAAATTTGCCAAACAGCCCCGATAGGCCAAACAAAAAGACCGAGATATGAACCTGGATCAGCGCGGTTTTGGTAGAGGACATAGGGTGAGGTCGGGAAAGACGAAGGCGATTGCCGCATTGTAGGCAAGCCCAGCGGCTGAGGGCAGCGGCTCGATCGTCTGAGGATAATTAATTCTGTCAACGAAAATACCCCAGCCTTCTGCTTCCTCTCAAGGGCGCAGGCCCTGCCCCCCTACCTTGGGTATCTGCTTGCCCAGCCACTCCCTCATATCCCTGCGGCTCACCCCATAGTCTGCCTACCGCATGGTTACAAACTCCTCCGCAGAGCTGGGGTGAATGGCTACGGTGGCATCAAAGTCAGCCTTGGTGGCTCCCATTTTGACGGCGATCGCCACCCCCTGGATGATTTCAGCCGCATGCTCGCCTACCATATGCGCCCCGAGTACGCGATCCGTAGACTTCTGCACCACCAGCTTCATCAGGGTTTTGACCTTGATATCGGGCAGTGTGTAGTACATGGGCCGAAACCGAGAGCGGTAGACTTGAACCTCGTCAGCCCCAAATTTCTCGATGGCCTCAGCCTCGCTCAGGCCCACGGTGCTCATCTCGGGGGAGGTAAATACGGCGGTCGGAATGGTGTTGTAGTCCATCACGGTGGGCCGATCGCCAAACTCGGTGTCGGCCAAGCCCCGGCCTGCCTTCACCGCCACCGGGGTCAGGTTGAGCCGATCGATCACATCACCGATGGCAAAAATGTGGGGCACAGTGGTGCGATGGTGGGCATCGACTGCGATCGCACCCTGTTTCACCTCAACACCCGTGCGATCGAGCCCCAGACCATTCAAGTTGGGCTGCCGTCCTGTGGCTGCCAGGCTCACCACATCACAGCAAACGGTTGTTTCACTGTGCGGTGTGGCTACCCTCACCGTCACTCCATCGGCTGTCGGGGCGATCTCAATCTGCTCACTGCAATCAATGATGCTGATGCCCTGCTGCTGCATTGACCCGTGAATTTCGCTACGAAGCTCGTCGTCAAAGCCGCGCAAAATTTTGTCGCCGCGAATGATTTGAGTGACCTTAGTGCCCAGCCCGTGGAGAATGCAGGCAAACTCACTGCCAATGTAGCCCCCGCCTATAATCACCATGTGCTTGGGCTGCTGAGGCAAATGGAAAATATCGTCGGAGGTGATGGCGTACTCAATCCCTGGAATATTGTCGGGTCGGGTAGGTTGCCCCCCTACGGCCACTAAAATTTTGGCAGCGGTGACGGTAGTGTCGCCCACAGCTAGAGTGTGCTCGTCAACAAACCGGGCATATTGGCGAAAGAGCTGCACCCCTGATTTATCTAACAGAGATTGGTAAACGTCATTGAGACGGCTGACCTCAGCATTGACGGCATTCATCAGAGTGGGCCAGTGAAAGCTGCGATCGCCCAGGTTCCAGCCATAGCCTGCCGCCGCCTCAAATTGCTCTGGAAAGTGGGACGCGTAGACCATCAGCTTTTTGGGCACACAGCCGCGATTGACGCAGGTACCCCCCAGCCGACCCGCTTCGGCCAGGCCAACCCTAGCCCCGTACTCCGCCGCTCGTCGCGCCGCTGCGATGCCCCCAGAGCCACCGCCAATTACAAACAGCTCAAAGTCGTAGGTCATCGTTTCCTTGGTTTTTATCTATGTCTATAGGATGAACCAAAGCGTTTTTTTAGGCATCCTCAGTTGGGTACAGCTGTCGCCGTAAAGGCCATTTGCCAGAAGGCGGCCTCTAGCTCGGCCACCCGCAGAAAGGCCTGTTCTGCCCGGGCTTGGGCTGTATCATTGGCGACGGATAGCGCCGCATCGGCCTGGGCACCCAACAGATCGACATAGTCGGTGAAGCCAGGGTTGCCCCAGCGATCGGCAAATTCGGTGTAGGGCGGGGGCATGGGGCCAGGGATCTGCCAGCCCTGGTTGTAGGCGTACTCAATGGCCCACAGGGCGGTGGCCTGCACCGCATAGGGCTGGAGAGCTAGGCTGGCCATAAACTCGCAGTAACGCTGGCAGGTGGGCTGAGGTGGAGTTGCCAAATCTAGGTCGCGCTCGGCTGCTTTGGCCTCAAACCACAGTAGCTCGTCCTTGAGGGCACCCAGGCCCGCCAGCAGCACATCTATGTGGTCGTCGGGGGCCGTCCCCAGCACCCGCCCCACCATGCGAGTAAAGTCTTTGACGAATAGGTAATCTTGCACCAGCCAAGTGTTGAACTGAGCCGATTGCAGGCTGCCGCTGTGGCAGCCGGTTAAGAAGGGGTGGATGGTGGCCCCCTGCCAGGCAGCAGGATGCGTTTGCAGTAGCGATTGGCAGCTCAGGGCCATAAAAATCCTCTCTACAGCGACCGACCAGTGGGGCCGAGTTCACAACCTTGAAAAGGGTGGGGTTTGATGAAATACGATTTAGGTGGTCACAGGTTCCTTAGCTTCAAACTTGAGCTTGGCCCGCTTAAAGGGCTCCGGAATTTCCACCGGATATTTGCCCGTAAAGCAGGCCGAGCAAAAGCTGCTCGGATCTTGGTAGGTCGCCTCCAGCATGCCTTCCCAGCTGAGGTAAGCCAATGAGTCAACGTCGATCTGCTTGGCAATGTCGGCTAAAGATTTAGTCGCTGCGATCAGCTGGTCTTGGTTGTCGGTGTCAATGCCGTAAAAGCAGGGGTGGGTCACTGGCGGTGACGAAATTCGCATGTGTACCTCGGTGGCCCCTGCATCTCGCAGCGCCTGCACGATCTTGCGGCTGGTGGTGCCCCGCACGATCGAGTCGTCGACGATGAGCACCCGCTTGCCCTCTAGCACGTCCTTGAGCGGGTTGAGCTTCATGCGAATGCCCACCTCCCGCATTGACTGGGTAGGCTGAATAAAGGTGCGTCCCACGTAGCGGTTTTTGATCAGCCCCTCCGCGTAGGGAATCTTCGACTGCTGTGAAAAGCCAATGGCCGCCGGCACCCCAGAGTCGGGTACCGCCATCACCAAATCCACATCGGCGGGCGATTCTTTGGCCAGCCGGTGGCCCAGGCGACGGCGGTAGCTGTAGAGGCTCTCGTCGTTGACAATGCTGTCGGGCCGAGAGAAGTAAATCATCTCAAATACGCAGAGCTTGCGCTCGGTGGCCTCCGCCCACTGGTGGGAGACGATGCCCTCGGGGGTAATCCACACCAGCTCGCCGGGTTCGATGTCGCGCACGTAGGTCGCCCCGATGATGTCGAGGGCACAGGTTTCT
Organism: Leptolyngbya sp. DLM2.Bin27; assembly: GCA_007694115.1. Classification (GTDB taxonomy): domain Bacteria; phylum Cyanobacteriota; class Cyanobacteriia; order Phormidesmidales; family Phormidesmidaceae; genus Nodosilinea. Next base: position 20,934 of record RECJ01000299.1, read on the forward strand.
GAGGCCAGCACATACTGGGCAGGTTGCCCGACCTCGGGCATCTCGTTGCCCAGCACCCCCAGCACTAGGGGGCGAATGCCCTGCTGGTCACGGGCCCCGAGAATGCCCCCAGGGGTGCCAATCACCAGGCTAAAAGCCCCATAGCAGCGGTTAAAGGCGGTTTCGGCGGCCTGCACCCAGTCGGCCCCATCGTTGACCGCTTCGGCCAGGGCAAAGGCAATCATCTCAGAGTCGGTGGTGGTGATCAGATCGTGGTTGCGGTCGATCAACTCTTCGCGCAGATCGTTGGCATTGACCAGGTTGCCGTTGTGGGCCAGGGCTAACTCACCCAGGCGGGTGGGCACTACGGCGGGCTGGGCGTTGCACACCAGACTTGACCCGGTGGTCGAGTAGCGGGTATGGCCGACGGCAATGTGCCCGGTGAGGCCTTTGAGAATTTGGTCATCAAACACCTGGGAAACTAAGCCCATGTGTTTGTAGCAGTGGCTGCCCGAGGCATCAAAGGTGGCAATGCCCGCCGACTCTTGGCCCCGATGCTGCAGGGCAAATAGACCGAAGTAAGCCAATCGTGCCACCTCTTCATCGGGGGCGTAGAGGCCAAAGATGCCGCAGGCTTCTTCTGGCTTGTCGGGGCGATCTAGCTGATCGCCCGCCTCAAGCTCAAAGGACTCGTCGAGGAAAGATTCAGAGGGGAACGTCATTGGTGGTGCAGGGTGGCTTTAGGAACGCAATGGCAGAGGAGCGGAGTCTAAACCTCATCCAAGTCCAGAATTAAAGTTTTGCCTGTGGGAACGTTACCGATCCCAAGCTGGACTTGATCGATCAACACATCTAGCACGACACATGTGACAGCCGCATTTTGCAGCAATGCGTGCCCAGCTTCATCATAGGGTGGGGGTTCTAGAAACTGCATTAAAAACTACCGAACTGCTTCGGCATATTTAATGATTCCTTAACATACGAGCCATCATAGCATCCTGCCGCTTTCCCCAGGCGCGGGGGGAGATACGCTTTCAGGGCTACCTTAACTATCTCCGACCAGCTTGCGCGCGATCGCACCAGACCAAGTCTCTGCCAACTCAGCTACAGCCTCTGCCATCACCGCCTGACCAGCCTGGGTGGTTACAGTCAGTTCATTCCCCTGGACGTTGCCCAGTCGCTGCCAGGCCTCAGCCAGCTCACGGCTGAGGTATGCCTCCCACGCTGCCTGGTGCTCACGGCTCACCGAGACCACAATCCGCGCCCCGCCCTCGCCAAACAGCAGCCGATCCCACCGCTGGTCGACCTGGACCGCTGTCAGGGGCAGTTGAATCATCGCCCCCAGTTGGCCGCTGATGCAGGATTCTGCTAGGGCCACGGCTAGGCCGCCCTCGGCGCAGTCGTGGGCCGATCGCACCCAGCCCTGGGCAATACCGTGGCGGCAGGCGGCCTGTACCTGCTTTTCTAGAGCCATGTCGATCGCCGGGGGCTGCCCGGTTGCCAGCCCGTGGATCGCCGCCAAATACTCTGAGCCGCCCAGGGTGACCAGGGGATTGCCCTCCACCGCTGCTGTTCCCGTCTGCGCTATGGTTACGCCCAACAGATAGATCAAGTCGCCCGCTTGCTGCCAGCCCTGGCCGCAGGTGCGGCTGAGGTCGTCGATTAGCCCCACCATGCCCACTACGGGGGTGGGGTAGATCGGCTGGGGGCGGCCCTGGCTATCGACGGTTTCGTTGTAGAGCGAGACGTTGCCACCGGTCACCGGGGTCTCAAACTCGCGGCAGGCGTCGGCCAGGCCCCGGCAGGCGTTGGCCAGCTGCCAGTAGCCAACGGGTTTCTCGGGGCTGCCAAAGTTGAGGTTGTCGGTCACCGCCAGGGGCATTGCCCCCACGCAGCTGAGGTTGCGGGCAGCTTCGGCGACGGCGGCTTTAGCGCCTTCGTAGGGGTTCAAGTACACGTAGCGGGCGTTGCAGTCGACGGTGGCGGCTAGCCCCCGCGCCACGGCTCCGGGCTGGTAGCCCGGCACCGACTCCTGGGGCCGCAGGCGAATTACGGCGGCGTCGCCCTGGCCGGGGCGCTGCACGGTGTTGTTTTGCACCTGGTGGTCATACTGGCGGTAGACCCAGGCTTTCGATGCGATCGTGGGCTGGGCCAGCAGTCGGTGGAGAATCCCGGTCCAGGACGTATCTCCTGTGTCAGGCAACGTTATCCCTGCCATGGAGCAGGCAGGCAGGCTGGCTTCACGCCAGGCCCAGGCTTTTTGGGCATAGTCCGGCGGTTCACTCAGCAGGTCGCGATGGTAGATGGGGGTATTTTCCGACAGGGCCAGGGCCGGAATTTCGGCGGCCACCTCGCCCTGGAAGAGAATCCGCACGATGGGCTCGGCGATCACGGTGCCAGCCACCACGGCATGGAGACCCCAGCGCTCAAAGATTTCGATCACCTCGGCTTCGCGGCCCTTAGCGGCCACAAACAGCATTCGCTCCTGGGACTCAGACAGCAGGTACTCGTAGGGCACCATGCCGGTCTCGCGCACCGGAATCAGGTCTAGATCTAGCTCAATGCCGACGCCGCCCTTGGCGGCCATCTCGGCGGTGGAGCAAGTGAGGCCCGCCGCCCCCATGTCTTGGGCGGCGACGATCGCCCCGGTCTTAAAGGCTTCTAGACAGGCTTCCACCAAAGATTTTTCCAGAAAGGGATCGCCCACCTGCACGGCAGGGCGATCTTGCTCAGACTCATCGGTGAGTTCGGCGCTGGCAAAGCTGGCCCCGCCCATGCCGTCGCGCCCGGTGGTCGAGCCGACGTAGACCACCGGGTTGCCTAGACCCGCTGCACCAGATTTGACGATTTCATCGGTTTCCATAATGCCAATCGCCATGGCATTGACCAGGGGGTTGCCGTTGTAGGCGGCGTCAAAGTAGACCTCGCCACCCACGGTGGGTACCCCAAAGCAGTTGCCGTAGTGGGCGATGCCCGACACCACCCCCTGGCACAGGCGACGGGTGCGGCTGTCGGCTAGATCGCCAAACCGCAGGGAGTTGAGCACGGCAATGGGCCGCGCCCCCATGGTGAAGATATCGCGCAAAATGCCCCCCACCCCGGTGGCGGCTCCCTGAAACGGCTCTACCGCCGAGGGGTGATTGTGGGACTCAATTTTGAAGGCCACCCGCAGACCGTCGCCCGCGTCAATCACGCCGGCGTTTTCCCCTGGCCCCACCAGCACGCGCGGCCCCTCGGTGGGGAACTGTTTGAGTAAGGGGCGCGAATTTTTGTAGCAGCAGTGCTCTGACCACATCACCCCAAACATGCCCAGCTCGGCCCGGTTGGGATGGCGGCCCAGGCGCTGCACAATGTCGTCGTACTCCTCAGGTTTGATGCCCTCGGCGGCAATCTCGGCGGGGCTGAAGGGGGCGGTAGAAAAGGCTGTCATGCGGTTGCTGGGGGAAGTTGCCTACCGATCTTATCCCCATTGGGGAATTTAGATTTTGGATTGCCTACTCACAAACCGCAAACTCGGGTCGATACCGCACCAGCCCCTGACACCCCGCCAAGGCCCCAGGCTGGAGTTCGAGCACCCGAAAGGCCCCGTCGGGTACGGTGTATTCACAGGTCAGCGCTTTGGCTTGGGCGGGTACAAAGCCAAAGCGCCCGTAGTAGCTGGGGTCACCCAGCACTACCACCGCCTTGGCCCCCATTTGGGCAGAGAGCGTCAACCCCTGACGAATCAGCTGGGAGCCAAGGCCTTGGCGCTGGAATGCTGGCAGCACCGCTAGGGGAGCCAAGCCCAGCAGCAGGGTATCCTCTGCCTGGGTTACTGCCACCGTAACGGGGCTGAAGAAAATGTGGCCCACGATCGCATGCTCTGCCACCGCCACCAGAGAGAGGGTATGGGGCAACCCTCGCAGCTGATCCACTAGATCGGCTTCGTTGGCTCGACCAAAGGCGATCGCATTGACCCGGTGAATCGCCTCACTATCTCCCGGCTGCTCGGCTCGAATCATTAGGAGTATTCGGCCAAGAACTGGTTTAAGTCGGTGAATGTGCCAGCGTAGGTCGTGATCAGGTCATCATAGCCCTTGAGGTCGACAGCGAAGCGCTTAAAGCCCTGGGCATCGACACCAGCCTTTTGCAGGCAATTAAAAGTGGTTTCGCCCATAGCGATGTCTAGCCCCAGCTGTTTGGTCGATGACTCTAGGCGAAAAGCCGAGTTGACGGTGTCGCCGAGGGCCGTATAGTCGGGGCGGTCGCTGCTGCCAGTGTTGCCCACCATGGCATAACCCGTGTTGATGCCAGCGCCAATCCGGAGGGGAAAGGGCAGCGGGAACTGCTCGTGAAGCTGACTGGTCATCTCAGCTAGGGTGCTCACCGCCTGCAAAATTCGCACCATTCCGGCTTGATCTGCACCTTCTTCACCGTGAATCCACACGGCCATGACCGCGTCGCCAATATATTTGTCAACCCAGCTGCCGTACTGGCCAATAATTTCTCCGGCCCGGCGAAACCAGGTGCCAATGGCTTCGGAGTGAACCTGTTCGTCGGTTTGACGGGTCATAACTGTAAAGTCGCGAATGTCGACCACCATGACCGAGATCAGCTGCCGTATGTGCAGCATGACGGTGGCCGTAGAGTCTTGGCCGGGGGCACTGCCAAGGGCCGCATCTGCCGCCATGCAGGTATCAACTGGCGAGAAAAATTGCAGTTCGGTCTGACCAAAGGTGAGCAAGTCGCCATCGGTCAATACGATGGGCACACTCACCCGCCGTCCGTTGATGAAGGTGCCATTGCGACTGCCTAGATCAATCAGATAAAACCTGCCGTTATCGGTGACCTGAAGCATGGCGTGGTTGCGCGAGATCCACCGATCGGGAAGCACAAAATTGTTGTCATCGCCGCGACCCACTGTCCAATAGTTGCCGCCGACCAAGGAAAGCTGGCGGTCGCCGGAACCTGTTCTAAGCGCAAGGTAGGGACCAGAGGAAAAATTCACGACGGTATATCTAGGGCACAGCTTGAAGCGGTAGGGCGTGAATGTCTCTCAGCTAGGGCACAGTTGCCCCAGGCAGCCCCAATTTTTCCCTAACCTGCATTTATTATGCCAGAGATGCCATCTCCCTGATCTATTTAGTGCTTTGTCAAGCTTTGATTTGTAGGTTGGGTGGAGCGCCAGCGGAACCGAACAAAGGCTTGCGGCTGTTGGGTTTCACTTCGTTGCACCCAACCTACGCCAACCCTGATTTTTAAGTTTGACGTTGAACTAGGCCAGCGACGCAGTCAAGAAAAATAGCCCGTCGACAATTAATGTGCTGAACACAGCCCCACCAAAGGCCCACCAGGCCAGCTGCCGTGAGGTGGTCAGCGCGATCGCAGTGGCTACCAGCAGAAAGATCACTAGCACCAGCGCCCGGCAGGCCGCCACATCAGACTCAAGGGAACTGCTGGCCTCCCGCAGCACCAGGGGAGCCACATCGGGGCTAGACAGCATGAGCTGCCGCCAGGTGGGGAACAGGTGCATCCAGTTGATATAGAGATCGGTGATGGCGGTACCCAGCAGCGAACCCAAAAAGAAATAGCTGCCCACTCGGCCCCAGCCCTGCATCAGGCAGACCAGCGCAATGGGTAAACCCAAGGCTTCGATCGGCAAATGTACCACCGGATCCCAGCGAAACCAGCCCCAGTAGAGCGACCCCGTCAGCCAGATCCAGCCAAAGCCCATGGCTAAGTCGCCCCACAGGTGCAGCCGGGGGCGTTTCATCATCCAGGCACCGAGCCACAGCCACAGGGGGGTGATGGCCAGGCTCACCCACGGGAAATAGCGCACCAGGGGAGCCTGCACAAAGACCGGTAAAATCACCAGCGCCAGGGATGCCGCAAACACCTGAAGTTGCAGCCGAGATGCGGTTGCCCAGTCCAATACCGGGGCCAACCACAGGGCAGATACTTTTTTGGAATAGGAAAGACTCAATGGAATCCTGAGAGCTGGGTTAACTGTTGTTAACATAGCATGCCCCCCAGGGGCATGCACAGGGCTGAATCTCCACAGAGCCAAGGTAAGCCTCTGTTAAAGGAATCGACCTGGGTATTAAGCCTGCACAAAGAATTTGTATTCTCTGGGTAGGCCACTGCGGGGTTACATACAATGCCACACAAGGCCTGACGGCCTGGTCGCTGCCTATCTACCTGTTTAGTATATGTATTAATTTGTAAACTTTTCTACCCCCCAAGGGGGCTACCCTGGGTTTTGGCAGTTTCTGGCAGAGGTAGAGAGAGCAAAACAGAACCAGGCGAAATCGGACAAGCTTCTCAACTGATCGGGTTAAATGATCGGGTTAAATGGCGGCTAGCCTTCAGCCCTAGGCGGGCGGCTCAAGGGCCACAAGGCTAAGAAAATACTATGGTTGCGTACCTATGACTCTATACCTTATGAACTTCTTACCCTGGCTAGCCCTCACTGGCGGCGAAGAGGCGGGGACAATGCTGACCGACATGACGGTGTGGCAGGCCATCGTGATTGGGGTAGTGCAAGGGTTTACAGAATTTTTGCCCATTAGCAGCACCGCCCACGTCAAAATTGTGCCGGTGATGCTGGGCTGGGGTGATCCTGGGGTGGCCTTCACGGCGGTGATTCAGCTGGGCAGCATTGCCGCTATTCTCTGGTACTTTTGGGATGACCTGGTGCAGGTGACCACGGGCATGGTGCGGGCGGTGCGCGATCGCAACTACGATGCCCCCGACTTTCGCCTGGGTATGGGCATCTTGGTGGGCACCCTGCCGCTGATTGTGGGCGGCATTTTCGTCAAGGTGTTTATTCCCGACTACGACAACTCGTTTTTGCGCGGCAGCGCCACCATCGCGATGGTCTCGATTGTGATGGCCGGGCTGCTGGGCATAGCCGAGACGGTCGGCAGCCGCATTCGCACCTTTGAGTCGCTCAAATTTCACGACGGCATCACCATGGGCCTGGGTCAGGCGCTGGCGATTATTCCAGGGGTGTCACGGGCTGGGGCCACCCTGACTGCCGGTCTGTTCATGGGCCTAGAGCGGGCCACGGCGGCTCGGTTTTCGTTTTTGATGGGGATTCCGGCCATCGTGCTGGCGGGGGTAGTAGAAATGAAAGACTTTTTTGACGCCGGGACTCCCACCGTCAGCATGGTGCCCATGGCGGCGGGCATGATGGCCACGGTGATTTCTTCCTACCTGTCGATTGTCTGGCTGCTGGGCTTTTTGAAGCGCCACACCACCTGGGTATTTGTGTGGTATCGCCTGGCCTTTGGGGTGGCGATTTTAACTGCGATCGCCCTGGGCCACAGGCCAAATCTCTAGGGGGGTAGAGTTTGAATCGAGGTGAGTTTTGGGTGTCGGGTCTCGATTTACGGTAGGCGTACATCTGTGCCCTGTGCCTTGCACCCAACACCCAACACCCAACACCTCCTAATATAGAGAGGCAGATTTTCATCCCGTTATTCCCATGGGCACCCAGGCCATTCGTCCCGCCCGCATCACCGCCGTGCTGCCCGATTCCATCGCCGAAGACATTGGCTTTGAGCCGGGGGATGCCCTGGTCTCGATCAACGGTCAGCCGCCCCGCGACCTGATCGACTACCGCTTTCTCTGCGCCGACGAAGATCTGACCCTAGAGGTGCTCGATGCCAAGGGCAAAACCCACCGGGTCGAGATCGAAAAAGACATCGACGAAGATCTGGGGCTGGAGTTTGAGACGGCCCTGTTTGACGGACTGATGCAGTGCAACAACGCCTGCCCCTTTTGTTTTATTGACCAGCAGCCCCCCGGCAAGCGCAACACCCTCTACCTCAAAGACGATGACTATCGCCTGAGCTTTCTCTACGGCAGCTACCTGACCCTGACTAACCTGCTGCCCCAGGAGTGGGATCGCATCGCTCAGATGCGGCTGTCACCGCTGTATGTGTCGGTGCATGCGACGGAGGCGGCGGTGCGATCGCGCCTGCTCAAAAATCCCCGGGCGGGGCAAATTCTCGATCAGCTGGCCTGGTTCCAGGCCCAGCGGCTGCAAATCCACGCCCAGGTAGTGGTCTGTCCCGGCCTTAACGATGGCGACCATCTGGCCACCACCCTGCAAGATCTGGCTCGCTTCCATGCAGGAGACATGCCAGCGGTAGCCTCGGCGGCGGTGGTGCCCGTGGGCCTCACCCGGTTTCGCCCCACCGACGACGAGCTGACCCCTGTTACCCAGGCCCAGGCCCGCCAGGTGATTGCTCAAGTGCAGGCGTTCCAGGCTGACTGCCAGCAGCGCTTCGGCACCAACTTTGTCTGGCTGGCCGACGAGTGGTTTTTGCTGGCCCAGCAGGCGGTGCCCGCCGAAAGCCACTACGAAGACTATCCCCAGCTGGGCAACGGGGTTGGCTCCATTCGTCAGTTTCTGAAACAGTTTGAGCAGTCAGCCGAAGATCACTTAAAGGCCGCTGTGAGCCCGCCGCGCACCCTCACCTGGGTCGTCGGCAATGCGGTAGAGCATGCCTTTCAACCCATCGTCGATCGCCTCAATACAGTGGCGGGGCTGACCGTGCGCTTGGCCGCCCTGACCAGCGACTACTGGGGCCGCGATCTGACCGTTACTGGCCTGCTGACGGGGCACGATTTACTGCTGGGGCTGGGCGACAGCGCCCTGGGGGATGCGCTGCTGCTGCCCACCGTTATGCTCAAGCCCAGCGACTCAGGCGATCCTCAAAACACATTATTTTTAGACGATATGAGCGTGGCCGAGGTCAGCCGCAAGCTGGGCTGCCCGGTGCTGCCAGTCGATGACACCGATGCTCTGGTCAAAGCCTGCTGCGGCGATTTGCCTACTCATTATTTTACTGACCTACAGCCTGCCGCTGGCTACTGGACGCCCACGTGATTGTACTAAACCGTTTAGTTTGCTAAGCTGTTGACGGAAAAAATTTTGTAATCATCCCAACTCCTGCTTGTTTACCTCCAATTGAGCAGGGCCAATGCCCTAGAGCCTCTGGCTCGGCTCCGCCAACGCTCCTACGGTTTGGTCTTGGGGGAATCGGGCCATGGGATTTGATTTGGTCTCAATCCCTCTCTTGCTGGGCAGCAGCTGGCTCTGTCTGGGGGACGTAGATCGTCTAGGGCAGGCTAAACTCAAGCCGGATGCCGATATGCTAAGTAGCTGGGGTAGAAAATTTCCATTTTTGCCGTTGGTGACTCAAGTTTGCTAGTGATAGTCCATGGTGCCTATGTTTTACTCCTATCGCCGCCGCCTTCTACCGCTAAGCTTGGGTATTGCCTTATCTAGCTGGTCTGCCGTGGGGCTGGCCGCTCCTGACTCTGCTGTTCTATCTAAAGATCTGGCTAGGGATCTAGCTGGAGGTGACATAGCCCAGGCGGAATCTAGCACCCCAGGCGACACCGATCCCGCCGCCCCCAGCGAAGCGCCGATGCCAGAGGCCGACACCTCAGGGCTAGAGCCGGGGGAGGTCGCTGTACCCCTATTTACCGATGAAGCGGACGCTCAGACTGAGTTAGGGCAGCCCCCCCTACCCCAGTCTGAGCGCCCCACCGATGAGGGGTTTGATACGCCGCCCGACTATCTGACGCCCGACCCCAACCCGCTGCTGGTGCCCACTCAGCCCGAGGACGTCGAAATTATTGGCACCCAACCCCTTTCCTTAGAGACGGCGATCAATCTGGCTTTTGCCAACAGCGAGCAGTTGCGCATTGCTCTACTGCAGCTCGATCGCACCCAGGCCGGCTTGCAGGCAGAGCGATCGCGGCTGCTGCCCACGGTCGATCTCAGCGGCAACCTGCAAACCAGTAGCTCGTCTGCTCCTGGGGGCGGCGGCATGGGGTTTGGCGGTGGCGACTCGACTACCACCACCCTCTCAAGCAACCTCAGAACTGACTACGACCTGGGCCTCTCGGGGGAGCGAGCGGCCCGCATTCGAGCGGCAGAGCGGCAGGTGCGCCTAGCCGAGATTCGGGTTGAGCAAACCCGTGAAGAACTCAGGCTGGCCACCACCACCGACTACTATGCTGTCCAGGAGGCGCTGGAGCAAATTCGTATCAACGAGGCCTTTTTGGCGGCTGCCGAGCGCAACCTCAGCGATACCAGCCTGCGAGAAGAGGTGGGGGTCGGCACCCGGTTTGACGTGCTGCAAGCCGAAGTGCAGGTGGCTAACGCTCGCCAAGCCCTGACCCAGGCCATTAGCCAGCGGCAAATTACCCAGCGCCAGCTGGCCCGACGGCTCAATATACAGCCCTCGATTGACCTCACCACCCTGGCGGTCAATATCGCTGGAGCCTGGCCGCTCTCGCTGGAAGAAAGCATTGTGCTGGCCTATCAAAATCGAGCAGAGCTAGAGCAGTTTCTGGTGGAGCGGGAGTTTAACGACGCCCAGCGCCAGATCAGTCTAGCGGCCCTGCGCCCCAGCTTAGGGGTGTTTGGCCAGTACGGGGTGCAAAGCCTGCTCAGTTCTTCGACCGGAGCGAGTGCCAGCATCAACGATGGGTTTACGGTGGGGGCACAGCTGAGCTGGCGGTTGTTTGACGGCGGTGGGGCCAGGGCCAGGGCGACCCAAAATGAAATCGATATCCAAATCGACGAGACCGAGTTTGAAGATGCCCGCAACAGCATCCGCATTGAGGTAGAGGAGGCCTACTACACCCTGGTGGCCAACCAGGCCAACATTGACACCGCCTCAGTGGCGGTGAATCAGGCGGTCGAGGCGCTTGATTTGGCTAACCTGCGGTTTAACGCTGGGGTTGGCACCCAGCTGGAGGTGATCAACGCCATTAGAGACCTGACTGAGGCCGAGGGCAACTTGGTCACCGCCGTGCTCAACTACAATCGCGCCCTGGCTCGCCTAGAGCGGTCGATTAGCAATCTCGGTGGCCCTGAGGATCTCTAGGGCACCGTCCCGGAGGGCGTGATGGTTGAGCTGCAGATGGCGTCGGGGCTTGGCCGGGCGATCGCCCATTGGGCGATGGCTAGTTACCCCACCGAGTGCTGCGGCATTTTGGTGGGGCGGCGGGTATTGGCCTCTTCTTGTACCGCTGCCCAGGGTGCCGCTGCCCAGGGTGCCGCTGCCCAGGGGGCTGAAGTTCAGGGGGCTGAGGCCTACCGTGAGGTGGTGCAGGTTGTTGCGCTAGAGAATGCTTGGCAACCCTCGCTGCTAGGCTATACCGATGTCGAGGGGGATAGCGGGCGGGAGCATAGCCTCGGCGATCGCTACTACATTGACCCCGCCGACCTGCTGCGGGTGCAGAAATCTGCCAGAGCCCAGCAGCTAGAAATTGTCGGCATCTACCACTCGCACCCCGACCACCCGGCGGTGCCCTCGGAGTGCGATCGCGCCCTGGCCTGGCCGGTCTATTCCTACGTGATTGTGTCTGTGGTTCAAGGCCAAGTTGTTGACCTCAAAAGCTGGCGGCTCGACGACCAGCACCAGTTCCAGAGCGAGCCGGTGAAAATGATCGAATCATCTGCCAACAATGCCCCGTTCTTGTCCTAAGCTGAAATGATGTAAAAAAGGCCATGCCCCAGGCCGTTTTTGTTTTTGCCGCCACAGTTTCTCCGCCGAGGCCATGCTCAACCCAAACCTGGACGATATTCAACTCAATAAAGAGGAGTACGAACGCTACTCCCGCCACATCATTCTGCCGGAGGTGGGCCTCGACGGGCAGAAACGGCTCAAGGCTGCCAGCGTGCTCTGCGTGGGCACCGGCGGCCTGGGTTCACCGCTGCTGCTGTACCTGGCCGCCGCTGGCATTGGCCGCATCGGCATTGTCGATTTTGACACGGTCGACCAGTCCAACCTGCACCGCCAAATTATCCACAGCGAGTCGTGGGTGGGCAAACCCAAAATTGAATCGGCCAAGAGCCGCATTCTCGAAATCAACCCCCACTGCCAGGTCGACCTCTACGAAACCCGCCTCAGCGCCGAAAACGCCCTGGGTATTTTCGAGCCCTACGATGTGGTGGTCGATGGCACCGACAACTTCCCTACCCGCTACCTAGTCAACGACGCCTGTGTACTGCTGGGCAAGCCCAACGTCTACGGCTCGATCTTTCGCTTTGAGGGTCAGGCCACGGTGTTTAACTACCAAGCTGGCCCCAACTACCGTGACCTCTACCCCGAGCCGCCGCCGCCGGGGCTGGTGCCCTCCTGCGCTGAGGGCGGCGTGCTGGGGGTGCTGCCGGGCATTATCGGCGTGATTCAGGCCAACGAAACCATCAAGGTAATTTTGGGCACGGGTACCACCCTCAGCGGTCGTCTGCTGCTCTACAATGCCCTAGAGATGACCTTTCGAGAACTCAAGCTGCGCCCCAACCCGGTGCGCCCTGTGATCGACAAGCTGATTGACTACGAAGAATTTTGCGGTATTCCCCAGGCGCGTATGGAAGCTGAACAGGACAAGGCCGGTCTCACCGAGATGACCGTCACCGAACTCAAGCAGGTGCTCGACAGCGGCGACGACAACGTGCTGCTGCTCGACGTGCGCAACCCCAACGAGTATGAGATCGCCCGCATCCCTGGCTCGGTGCTGGTGCCCCTGCCCGACATCGAAAACGGCGACGGCGTCGACCAGGTGAAAAGCCTGGTCAATGGCCATCGGCTGATTGTGCACTGCAAGATGGGCGGCCGATCGGCCAAGGCCCTGGGCATTCTCAAGCAGCACGGCATTGAGGGCACCAACGTCAAGGGCGGCATTGCTGCCTGGAGCCAAGAGGTCGACCCCTCGGTGCCCGAATATTAGGCGGCAATGAGGTTTGATTGCCCAAGGTTGAGGTTTGAGGGCTACTGAACTCAAACCTCAGCCCTTAAAATTCAGAATTCACTACTGCGGGTTTACCCTGAGCTAGACGTTACCTCCCTGCTCAAGTGATTCGTTGTGCCCCGCAGTTGTTATTATCGGGCACTGGTTCCCTGGGAGGTATGGCAATGGTGATGGGATTGACGAATTGGATTGGGTGGAGGATTGGCCGGGGCGCTTCCCTAGCCATCGCTACCTTAGCCCTGGCTACTGCTCCTGGCTGGGCCATTCCAGGGCAGTCTGTGACCCTAGCCGAGGCCTGGATTCGCAACCACCCGACTTTGCGCCCATCGCCTGGGGAACGGCTGGCGATCAATCGCCTAGTGGCCCCAGGGCAGCGGTTCACCTTTCAGGCGCTGATATTTCCGGTCAGCGGTGTCAGCCCGGCGGTAAACCGCCGCCAGATTCGCACCGAGCGCTTTAGCATTGTCGACCACGCTAACCCCATTACCCCCGAGCGTCTAGATGAATCCCTCCGGGAGATCTATGGGTTAGAAATTTTCAACGACTACCGCCGAGCGGCGGTGCTGCTGCGCTACCCGGCCCGTGGCTTTAGACCAGCCCCCGACGAGAACCTAGTGCTGCGGGGAGAGGTGCGCGAGGGCGATCGCTTTGCCTACTGGCAGGAAATTGTCTATGACCGTGCTGGCACCGCCTACCTGGGCCGCATGGCCATTTTCATCAAAGACGACCTGCCTCTGCTTCAGGCGCAGCTAGAGCCCTAGCTCTAGCACCCAATCTCGCAGTAACCCATTCACCTGGTCGGGCACCTCGTCGTGGGGGCAGTGGCCCGCCTGGAGGTAGTGCTCTGTCAGCGTGGGGTAGTGCTCACGGAACTGCGCCCCTTTTGCTCGGCAGTTCATCCAGGGGTCGCCTTCGCCCCAGAGCATCAGCAGGGGGCAGGCCAGCTTTTGCAGCAGCAGATCGACCTTTTCGCCCTGGCGAGATTTAAATACCGAAGCAAACACCTTGGGGGCACCGGGGTCGAGGGCGGGGCGGCGGATGTCTTCGACCAGTTGGTCGGTGATGGCCGTTTGATCGAGGTACACCTGCTTGAGGGTGCGGCGAATGATGGCGGGCTGGCGCACGTACTGAAATAGCAGCCAACTCGGCAGCGGCTGCAGCATGAGCGATTGCATCGCCTTGGCGATCGGGTTGGGCGGTGGGGGCGGGGTTTGGGCTGGGGTAGAGAACGGCCCGGCGCTGTTGAGCAGCACCAGCCCGGCGGCGGCTTCGGGGTGGTTGGCCGCGACGCAGAGCGACGCATACCCCCCCAGAGAGTTGCCCGCCAGCACCGCCGGACGGCCAATCACCTCGGTAATGAACTCGTAGAGCTGAGCCTGCCATAGGTCACCGCTGTACTGCCAGTCAGGTTTAGCCGATCGGCCAAACCCGAGCAAATCGATGGCCCACACCTGAAAGTCGCCCTGCAAACCCTGGATATTTTTGCGCCAGTGGTCGGTGGATGCACCAAAACCGTGTACCAGCACCAGCGGCGGTCGATCGGTGCGCGCCTCCCCGGCCATCACGTAGTGAATCGCCTGGTCACGCCAGGGCCAATAGGTATGCTGATCGCTGTCGATGGCAGAGGTGGTGGCGGTCATAGGAGGGGCGTAAACAATTACGTAAACAAATGTTAATTATGATGGTAGCGAATCTGGGCCGAACCAGCCTTTTGAGGATGACAAAATGACGAATACCAGGCATTGTTTCAAAGGAATGCCTTTACCGGTACTATGGCTGCTCTATCTCGCCCCCGCAAATCTTCCAATAGCCGCGAATTTTCTAAGTTCGACGCCCACCGCACCAAGTCACTGTGGTTTGAGCGCCTGATGGCCACGGTGGCTCTGCTCAACTTGGCGTTGGTAATTGGCGACCTCAGCTACATTCCCCTGCGCGACCTATACCTGCGGTTTTTGCCGGAGGTGACTACCTGGTATGGCGAAACGTTTAAAGGCATCGAGCCCCACCGGTTTACCACCAACTACTTAGAGACTGTCGATGAACTCGAACAGCAGGCTTCACAAACGGGGTTAACCTCGCCCGAGGCCCAGGCGATCTTGGCCGATCTCCAGCAGCAAAGCGCCGCCATGATTGCCGAAAACCCGTTTCAGCTGGCCAACCGATCGGGCAATTTAGAAAGAATTAAGAACACCATGCGCGATCGCATGAATGTCGACTCTGCCACCGACGCCTTCACCGCCTTTTGGGATGTCTCCCACCTCAGCCGGGCGGGCTTTCCTGGCGAAATTGCGTTTTTCAATAGCGAAATTCGGCCAGTAATAGAGACTAACTTTTTTCGGCGCATCGCCATCCACGGCGGCTTTGAAGACCGGTTTTGGCGAATTGACATTTGGTTTAACCTGCTGTTTGGCCTAGAGCTGTTGGCCCGCAGCATCTACCTCGATCGTCGCTACAAAAACTTCACCTGGCGCGACGCCATTCTCTGGCGCTGGTACGATTTGCTGCTGATTATTCCCTTCAGCGCCCTGAGGCTGCCCTGGCTGGCGCTGTCGCGGGTCATCCCGGCTGTCATCCGCATCAACCAGTCTAACTTGATCAACCTTGACCCTATCCAAAACAGCATTAGTCGCTTTGTAATTAGCCAAGTCGCGGTAGAAGTTACCGAAATTGTGGTGCTGCGGATCATAGACCAGACGCAGGCCCTAGTGCGCGACGGCAGTATTACCCAGAGCCTGCTGCAGCCCGCCTCTGGTCGCCGCTACATAGATGTCAGCGGCATGAACGACCTAGAAGTGCTCTCCCAACGGCTGGCGGCCCTGACGGTATACAACGTGCTGCCCCAGGTTAAACCTGAACTCGATGCCCTACTCAAGCACACCGTTACCCAGGCCTTTGACCGCGCCCCTGGCTATCAAGGGTTTAAACAACTGCCGGGCATTGGCAACCTGCCCGATCAGGTGGCCCAGCAGGTGGTAGCTCAGCTCTCAGCCAACCTGTACGGAGCCGTCAAAGGGTCCCTCGAAAATGAGACCGGGGGTGAAAAAACCAAAGTTTTAATCGACAAGTTTGGTGAATCCTTCAAACTTCAGCTCAAAGAAAATGAGAACATCGAAGAACTCGAAACCCTGGTGGTAAACTTCCTCGAAGAAGTGAAGCTCAACTACGTCAAACGCCTGGCCAACGAAGATATTGACCGTCTCGTCGAAGAGCGCTACCAGCTCTACAATGTCACCCAGGGCAGCCTAGAGAGCGATCGCTAACCGGGTTGAAAAGGGCCAAAATTTGCCTCTGATCCTTCCTCGGATAGATCCCCAGAGGCTACGATCTCCTCCTCCCACGTCCCTATCGAGGTAGAAGCATCTAGTCTACTTTGGTTGCTAGATTGGGCAAAGTTAGAAAAATTTTTTAGGGCGTTTACAGCCAGGCTAAGGTCTGACTGTAAATGCCCGCATGTGGGAGAACCGCCCTATGTCTACTCAAAACATCAACCCTAACAATCGAGACTTTGAAGCGTCGATCAACACTCGGCCCGTCACCAAAGACGAAATTGCCTACCGCAATGGCTATGTTCGCGGTAGAGCCACAGGCCAACTTGAGCAAGATCGTCGCCGCGCTGCCCAGGCCAAGCTATACAGTGAAAAGCTCAATTCGCAGACCGGCAATAGCCTCTCGGCAGGCGTAGTTTTAGGTTTTACCCTAGCGGCAGTGGCAGCGATCTTTGGTGTGATTTTCTACTTTTACGGGGGCGTGGCGGGCAGGCCGGGGGCGGTGACCCCTACCCCGGTAGTACCAACCTCTGAGCCTGCCCCGGGTGAACCTACCCTGTAGACCCTATTTCAGCTCCCATGCAGTAGGTAGCACTGGCACTGACTAGTACCCCGAGGCAGAAATAAACCAACCAGTTCGCTAACGCCGAAACCCTTGTATGACATGGGGTTCCCGTTCTGCCTTCTGCCTTCTGCCTTCTGCCTTCTGCCTTCTGCCTTCTGCCTTCTGCCTT
>RECJ01000290.1 GCA_007694115.1 Leptolyngbya sp. DLM2.Bin27
CCATGTTTAAGGGCTTTATCTGGGCGGGCCTGCTCAGCGGCGGGTTTATTTTTCTATTTAGCAGCGTGGGGCTCTATGCCCGCGCCGTGGGGGCCGAGGGGCCGCCCAGCCTGACGGTGCCCGCACTGTTTGGCCTGCCGATGCTGCTGGTGTTTAACGCGATTATGCTGACCAGCGCCGGGTCAACCCTAGACTCGACTTTTTCGAGCACCGCCAAGGTGGGGGCGCGCGACTGGTTTCACCGCAAGGGTGCCCCCACCGAGAGCCAAGCCCGTCTGGGTCGCTGGTGGATTATTGCGATCGCACTGCTCGGCAATGTACCCCTACTGAGTATTTACCTGGGCGATCGGGTTGGCCCCGCCATCATTCTGGCCACCACCATCAGCGGCACCATGGTGATGGGCTTGGCCCCAATCTTTTTGCTGGCGTTTTTGCCGAGAGCTGGGGCGCTCAGCTTTCACCTCGCCTTTTGGCCGGGGCTGGTGTTTGGCGTGCTGCGGGTGGCCGAAAACGTCATCGCTGCCCCGATCTTCCCCGCCTGGATGAGCCTGGGCACGGGCCGCTACGCCGTGGATCTGGGGGTGAATATCTACGGCCTGCTGCTCTGTACGGCGGGCTACCTGATCGGAGCCTGGCTGGGCAGTTTCACGCCAAAGGCAGCCAAGGCGCTGCCCGAAGCGTAGATCTACCACAACCCTCTCCAGTGAACGGCGGCGACCAGGGAGTTCCTGTCCGCCGCCTTTATTTGGTATGACAGTATAAAGACAGTTGCCCTCTGATTTTCTCGCCCCACCATGCTTGACCAATCGCTTCAGTTTCTCACCCCCGAAGAGTCGGCGGCGGTCGACAGGGCACTGCTGTCGTCCCCCGAGAAATTTCTCGCCCGGCTGACCATCTCCACTGCTAAACTGCTGCGGGTGATCGCCGCCGATACCGACACCCCCGCAGATCAGCTGACCGCCGTGCAGATCACCCAGTGGTTTGAGCGCGACGCCAAGCTCAAACGCGAGCAGGGGGTGAATGCGTCGGTGCTGAAGTGGGATGCGGAGGAGTTGGGGTAAAGGGGAAGGGTGTACGGTGCAAGGTGTACGGTGCAAGGCCGAACCGCAAACCGTGAACCGTACACCGTTCCTTCCGCCCGATCCCGCCTGACATTCTGTAAACTAGGGAAGACCATCGCAACACCACAGATTAAGGAAGCAGCACATCATGGGGTTATTTGATCGCGTTAGCCGAGTGGTTCGCTCTAACCTAAATGCGGCGGTGAGTTCGGCGGAGAACCCAGAGAAAATCTTGGATCAAGCCATTATCGACATGCAGGAAGACCTGGTGCAGATGCGCCAGGCGGTGGCGGGGGCGATCGCCAGCCAAAAGCGGGTACAGCAGCAGTATGAGCGGGCCAACAATGAAGCCAACACCTGGCAGCAGCGCGCCCAACTAGCCCTGCAAAAAGGCGACGAAGAACTGGCCAAACAGGCGCTGCTGCGCAAGAAAACCCAGGCGGAAACTGCGATCGCGCTCAAGACTCAGCTCGACGGCCAAAGCACCACCGTAGAGCAGCTCAAACGCAACTTAATTGGCCTAGAGAGCAAGCTGTCTGAGGCCAAGACCAAAAAAGACATGCTCAAGGCGCGGGCCAGTGCCGCCAAGGCCAACGAGCAGCTGCAAAGCACCACCAGCAGCCTCAACACCAGCAGCGCCATGGCCGCCTTTGAGCGCATGGAAGAAAAAGTGCTGCAAATGGAAGCTACCTCCCAGGCGGCGGCAGAGCTGGCCGGAGCTGACCTAGAGAGCCAGTTTGCCAGCTTAGAAGCCGGGGGCGATGTCGATCTAGAGCTAGAGGCGATGAAGGCACAAATGCTGGGCGGCAGTGCTGACCAGGGGCAGCTGCCCGCCGCTGAAACCGCCCCTCCCGCAGCCGCATCGGCAGAGGTAGATGCGGAACTCGAAGCCCTCAGGTCGCAGATCGACCAGCTTGACTAGGCCAGACAGAACAGAGGGTCGGTGCAGGGGGTAGCCCTAGACCTTGCGCCGCCCCCCTGACCCCAGCGACAAACCGACCTACCCCGCCAGCCCTATGCAAATTGCCCAGCGAATGAGGCCCCTCCAGGCCAACGTATTTGCCGATATGGATCGGGCCAAAGCCGCTGCTCGGGCTGCCGGCAAGTCGATTGTCGATCTGTCGCTGGGGTCGTCAGATTTACCAACGCCGCCCCACGTGCTGGCTGCGATCGCAGCCGCCCTGCCCGACCCCAGCACCCACGGCTACTGCCTATTTTCGGGCACCCAGGGGTTGCGCGAAGCCGCCGCCCGCTGGTACACCGACAAGTTTGGCGGGGCCGTAGACCCCGAGACCGAAGTGCTGCTGCTGATCGGATCTCAAGAGGGCACCGCCCATCTGCCCCTAGCCATTCTCAACCCCGGCGATTTTGCCCTGCTGATGGACCCCGGCTACCCCTCCCACGCCGGGGGCGTGTATCTGGCCAATGGGCAGATTTACCCGATGCCCCTCCATGCCGAAGACGGCTTTCTACCTCGGTTTGCAGACATTCCTGCGGCGGTGCTAGAGCAGTCGCGGCTCATGGTGCTGAGCTACCCCCACAACCCCACCACCGCCACCGCCTCGCTAGAGTTTTGGCAGACCGCTGTGGCCTTTTGTCGGCGGCACAACTTGGTGCTGGCCCACGATTTTCCCTATGCTGACTTGACCTTTACCGGCCAGCCCGCGATCTCAGCCCTGCAAGCTGACCCCCAAAAAACCTGCACGGTCGAGTTTTTCTCTATGTCAAAGTCGTACAACATGGGCGGCTTTCGGGTGGGTTATGCGATCGGCAACGCCGAGATTATTGCCGCCCTGCGCCAGGTCAAGGCCAATGTTGACTTCAACCAGTATCCGGGCATTCAGCGGGGGGCGATCGCAGCCCTCACCGGCCCCCAAGACACCGTGCACCACGTAATTGACACCTTCCGCCAGCGGCGCGATGCGGCGGTGCAGGCGCTGCATCGCATTGGCTGGACGGTGCCCGTGCCTGCCGCCACCATGTATATCTGGGCTCAGCTACCCGAGCCCTGGAGCGGGCGTTCTAAAGAATTTTGTCTCGATCTGGTCAAAGAAACCGGCGTGGCCCTGGCCCCCGGCATTGGCTTTGGCAAGGCGGGGGAAGGCTACGTGCGCCTGGCCCTAGTCCACCCGCCGGAGGTGTTGGAGCGAGGAATTGCCAGCCTGGCTGACTTTTTGCGCCGCACCGTCTGAGGCCAAGTCGAGCACAGGGCCGCTGCGATCGCGATCGCATTCTCCCAATCGGCCCAGTTACCAGCCGATAAAA
Source organism: Leptolyngbya sp. DLM2.Bin27 (assembly GCA_007694115.1). Lineage (GTDB taxonomy): Bacteria > Cyanobacteriota > Cyanobacteriia > Phormidesmidales > Phormidesmidaceae > Nodosilinea. Next base: position 3,327 of record RECJ01000290.1, read on the forward strand.
GTGGTGACAGCCATCTAGGCACCGATCGAGCACCCATTAAAATAAGCTTTGTGCGGTTAAACATTGGATTGGCTGGCCCGGCTGGTATGTCAGGCGGGTAGGCCACCTATTAGTATCCAGGGTGCAACTCATTGGGTAGCCAAAACGGTAGGGGAGCCGCATTGAAACAGGTACCAGAGAGGTTGAACGCTCTAGGCTAGATTTCTGCCCCACGCCTGCGCGGGGCCAAATTCCGTGCAGTCAATAAGGCTGGAACTTAATGGACTAGCGAGTTCCTAGGCGGCTCTGGTGGTGCCAGCCCTCCCATTGATATCGAATCCTGCTTGGCTACCCCCGATACCCCTGGGCGAACCGCCGTTCGCCCCTACAGGTTGGCCGATTGGCAATCGGGGGTATGGAGTTCGGATTTGGTATGAGATCTAGAGGAAATTGAGATTTAAGGAAATGGCGACATCTCCATCAAGCCAGGCTGGTGGACGGATTCGTATTGTCGTGGTCGAAGACGACATCGCCAACCGTCTATTTTTTGCTGACTATCTCTCGTACTCAGGGTTTACAGTGCTAGCCTTGGCCCACGGTCTAGATCTCGATCAGCATCTCAAAGAGTTTCAGCCCGATCTGCTGCTGCTAGATCTGGGGCTGCCCGAGATTGACGGCTACGCCCTACTCCAACAGCTGCGATCGTCGGCCATGTGGCAAGATCTGCCCGTCATTATCGTGTCGGGCTATGCCTTTGCCGAAGATCAGCGCCGTGCCCTAGCCCTAGGCGCACAGCAATACTTGGTTAAGCCCATACCTCCACCGCAGCTCACTGAGGCCATCTATGCTGTTTTGACCTAGACTACTGACCCCGTCAGCCAAATTAGAGTAGGCCAACCCATAAAGTATCTCAGCTAAACCCTCATCCCCCAGCCCCTTGGGATTGATCACCAGGATAAGCGACTGTGAAGAGATATCTCACGGACGACGGTCTTCTCCTGGGCGCTGTTCGATTAAAAATTGCTCTACGTCTCGGCTGAGCCGCTGGACGGCATCGCCAGCATCGGTAACCAGTTGTTCTAGCTGAGATGATAGGGCTATGGCAGACTGGAGGCGATTCAAAATCTCATTAATTTGCTCGCGATAACGTAGTTCAAACTCGTTTAAGTCCATTTAATTTCAGCGCCTTGCAGAGTAACGATTCAGGAGTTATGTGACAATAGATACACTGTACTAGAGGTGCTTCTCCAAAAGTAGAGCAATAAAGCCCTAGTTTTTTCCCCAAGAGTTCTCTAGAAGAGAAGATGCCTCAATGCGGAAGCGCAGAGCCTGAGCCCTCGGCGTGAGGAAAAGTCTTCGGCCTTGGGGTTGTCAAAATTGGCCTCAATCTACCGATGGAGCCTGCGTTAACAGTCTCTCAGGCGTAGCAAATATTTGAGCTACCTCTGTGTAAACACTTAATCTATCGTTAAGCCAAGCTCTGACAACGACATAACTCTTTTCAATCGGCCCAATTGCAGCCTGCTTCTAGGCCCAACTGCCAGCCCCACCCCATAGAAAAGCTTTATGGCGACGGCAGAGCGTCGGTACAGACAGCATCTAACTCGGCGGGTTTACCGTTATCCTGGTCAGTACAAAGGTTTAGCCCCCAGCGTTGCCCGTGAGTTCTTCGGTTCAGCCCATCACCCTGGTTAACGACCCCGATCGTCTAGAGGCGCGGCTCAAAGAGATCCCCAAGGAGCCGGGGGTCTACTTTATGAAAGACAGCCGCGACCAAACCCTCTACATCGGCAAGTCAAAATGCCTGCGTACGCGGGTGCGGTCGTACTTCCGCGACTTCCACGGCCACATGCCGCGCATTGCCATGATGGTGATGCAGATTGTCGAGATCGAGATCATCGTCACCGACACCGAGGCCGAGGCCCTGGCCCTAGAAGCCAACCTGATCAAGCAAAATCAGCCCCACTTCAACGTGCTGCTGAAGGATGACAAGAAGTATCCCTACCTCTGCGTCACCTGGTCAGAAGACTACCCCCGGATTTTTATCACCCGCAAGCGGCGCAAGAGCCTCAAAGACCGCTACTACGGCCCCTACGTCGATGTGGGTCTGCTGCGCAGCACCCTGCACCTGGTGAAGCGAATTTTCCCGCTGCGGCAGCGGCCCCAGCCGGTACACCGCGATCGCCCCTGCCTCAACTACGACATTGGCCGCTGCCCCGGTGTCTGCCAGCAGCTGATCACCCCAGAGGATTACCACAAGACCCTCCAGCGGGTGGTGATGGTGTTCCAGGGCCGCACCACCGAGCTGGTAGACATTCTCACCGCCCAGATGGAGCGAGCCGCCGAAGACCTCAAGTTTGAGCTGGCCGCCCGCCTGCGCGACCAGATTCGCGGGCTAGATCGCCTCTGCGCCGACCAAAAGGTGGCCCTGCCCGACGACACGGTGTCGCGGGATGCGATCGCCCTGGCCGCCGACGACAAACACGCCTGTGTGCAAATCTTTCAGGTGCGGGCTGGCCGCCTAGTGGGCCGCCTGGGCTTTACCGCCGATGCCGAGTCGGGCACGCCGGGGGCGATTCTCCAGCGGGTGCTCGAAGATCACTACCAAACCGTAGAGGCAGTGGAAATTCCGGCGGTGATTTTGGCCCAGTACGAGCTGCCCGAGGGCGACATGCTGACCCAGTACCTCACCCAGCGGCGGGGCCGCAAGGTCTCAGTGGAGGTGCCCCAGCGCCAGACCAAGGCCGACTTGATCGACATGGTGGAGCGCAACGCCCAGTACGAGTTGGCCCGCACCCAGGCCGCCGCCGACCGCAACATTCAGGCCCTGCAAGACTTGGCCGTAGCGCTAGATTTACCCGACCTGCCCAAGCGCATCGAAGGCTACGATATTTCCCACATTCAAGGCTCCGACGCCGTCGCCTCCCAGGTGGTGTTTGTCGATGGCATGGCCGCCAAACAGCACTACCGCCACTACAAGATCAAAAACCCCGAGGTCAAACCGGGCCACTCCGACGACTTTGCCAGCATGGCCGAAGTGATTCGCCGCCGCTTTCGCCGCTACGCCACCGACCCCACCAAACCGCGCCTGGGCAACCCCGACTGGCCCGACCTGGTGATGATCGACGGCGGCAAGGGCCAGCTCTCGGCGGTGGTGGCGGTGCTGAGAGAACTCAACCTGCTGCAAGACCTCAACGTGGTCAGCCTGGCCAAAAAGCGCGAGGAGATTTTTCTCCCCGGCGAATCGATCCCCCTGCCCACCGAGGCCGACCAGCCCGGCGTGCAGCTGCTGCGCCGCCTGCGCGACGAGGCCCACCGCTTCGCCATCAGCTTTCACCGCAAAAAGCGCACCGACCGGATGCGGCGATCGCGCCTCTCCGAAATCCCCGGCCTCGGCCAGCACCGCCAGAAGGAATTGCTGGCGGCGTTTCGATCCATCGACTATATCCGCGAAGCCAGCCCCGAGCAGTTGGCCACCGTCCCCGGCATTGGCCCCCAGCTGGCGCAGCAGATCTATGAGTACTTTCACCCCCAGGCGGAGGAAGTTGGTGAGTGGGTGAGTGGAGGGGTGGAGGGGTAGATGGGTGAAGGGGTAGGTGGGTAGGTGGGGGTGAAGGGTGAAGGGTGAAGGGTGAAGGGGCAATACCCTAGCGGTGTGTGCCTGACAGGAACTGCTTACACTAGAACCAGTCTTATAACTCCATTAGCCCTATGACCGTCGATGCCAACCTGCTAGAGCTGCTGTTTAGCGGTGCCAACCTCTTTGTGCTGCCCTTTTGGACGCTGATGGTGCTGGTGCCCAACACCAAACTCACCCGCACCGTGATGGGGTCGCTGCTGCCCTTCGCCGCCCTGGCCGGGCTGTACCTGTTTCTGTTTGTCACCAGTTTTAGCAACGTCGAAGGTGTCGAAGCCCTGTCTGACCCCAACCTCAGCCTGGGCGATTTGGCGGCGATCTTTGCTCAGCCCCACGTCACCGCCACCGGCTGGGTTCACTTTCTTGCCTTTGACCTATTTGTCGGTCGCTGGATCTACTGGCAGGGGCAGGAGAGCGGCGTCTTCACCCGCCATTCCCTAGCGCTGTGCCTGTTTGCTGGCCCCCTGGGGCTGCTGTCGCACCTGTTTACCGACGCAGTGTGGCAGCGTTTTTCTAGCAAGGCGGTTGAGGAAGGTGTGAGTGGGTAGGTGGGTAGGTGGGTTGGTAACGTTGCGCTTACTCACCCACCCACCCACATCACCCACTCCCTCCCTGTCCCCAAAGGGTGATACAACTATGCCAATGTTGGCCAATTAGATAGAACGCAATGAATGTTTTAGCGTCGTGGTTTGGTAATCGAAATCGTCCCTGGGCGCGTCAGCCTGGGCGGCGGGTGGCTCAGTTTGTCGGGCTGTTTGGGCTGGTGTTTGCGATCGCACTCGGCTGCACCCCCAATGATCAGACCGCCACCGATACCCCAGGGGCGGCGGTGGATGGCCGCATTACCATCGGCACCACGCTGACGGCGCGCACCCTCGACCCCGCCGACGCCTACGAGACGTTTCCCGGCATTTTGCTCTACAACCTGGGCGATCGCCTCTACACCTACGAGCCGGGCACCACTAACCTGGTGCCCCAGCTGGCCACCGCCATGCCCACCATCAGCGACGATAGCCTCATCTACACCATTCCCCTGCGGGACGATGTCACCCTCCACGATGGCACCCCCTTTAACGCCGAGGTAATGGCCTTTTCCATTCAGCGGTTTATGGAAAACGGTGGCCGCCCTGCCTATCTGCTGTCTGACAAAATTGCCAGCGTTGAGGCCACAGCTGAGCATGAGCTGACCCTCACCCTCAGCGCCCCCTTTGCCGCCTTTCCCGCCCTGCTCAGCTTTTCGGGGGTGACGCCGGTTTCGCCTGAGAGCTACGAGATCGGCTCCGGCAGCTTTAGCCCCGACAGCTTTGTGGGCAGCGGCCCCTACAAGCTAGCCGCCTTCACCAGCGACTCGATCAAGCTCGACCCCAACCCCGACTACTGGGGTGAGACCCCGGCCAATGAGGGCATTGACATTCAGATTTTCACCAGCGCCGCCAACCTCTACAACACCTTTAGAACCGGCGGCCTCGATGTGGCCTACCAGACCCTCGACCCCGAGCAGGTGACCGCCCTGAAGCGCGAAGAAAGCGACGGCGGCTGGGAAGTGATCGAGGCGGGCACCAACGTGATCAACTACATGTCGCTCAACCAGACCATCGAGCCCCTAGACGATGTGCGGGTGCGCCAGGCGATCGCCGCCATGGTTGACCGTCCGCTGATCAACGAGCGTGTCTTCCAGGGCCAGGCCGAGCCGCTCTACAGCCTGATTCCCGCCAGCTTTGATGTGGCCGAGCCGGTGTTCAAGGAAGCCTACGGCGACGGCAACTTTGCCAAAGTTGAAGACCTACTCACCGAGGCCGGGTTCTCTGAAACCAATCCCCTCACCGTCGAGATCTGGTACCCCTCCGCCTCGACCCCCCGCAGCATCGTTGCCAACACCCTCAAAGAATCCGTCGAAGCCGCCCTCCCTGGCCTCGTCACCGTCAATGTGCAAAACACCGAAGGAGCCACCCTCTGGGAAAACGTGGGCAAAGGCGTGTATCCCATCATTCTCTCCAACTGGTACCCCGACTTCTACGACCCCGACACCTTTATCCAGCCCTTTTTAGGTTGCGAAACCGGCGGCCCCAACGGTTGCGAAGCAGGGGCCTCCCAGGCTAACGGCTCGTTTTACTACAGCCCCGCAGCCAACGATCTCATTGCCCAGCAGCGGGCCGAGCAAGACCCCGTCGCCCGCCAGGCGATCATCGCCCAGCTACAAGAGATGATGGCGGCGGACGTGCCCTACGTGCCCCTGTGGCAAAACAAAGACTTCGTCTTTGCCCAGGGCGATATCAATGGCGTAGCCATTGAGCCGACCCAGCAGTTTTTGCTCTGGCAAATTCGGCGCGGCTAGGTTGTCCCCAGGGGCTGCAACCCCTGATTTTTTGGCCATCAGGGGTTGCAGCCTTGTTACTATTGTGCGGTCGGGGCCGACAACGCCAGCACCTGCTCATAGGCCCGCAACGCCTCGGCCTAGCGCCCCAAACTTTCTAAGGCATGGCCCTGCCCCAGCCAGGCCTCCGGGTACTCTGGCGCTAGGCGCAGGGCTGCATCGAATGCCGAGAGCAGAGCGGTGGCTTGGTCAGACAGCAGCTAGGCAAACCCCAGCAGCATCCACAGGGTTTCGTTATGGCCACTGAGGGCCGTTGCGCAGCGACAGAGTGGCATCGTCGTAACGCCCCAGGGCAAACAGCGCCAAACCGCTGGCAGGCTGGTGGGTGCGATCGCAGCATCGTCTGACAAATCGACTACCGCAGGCAGCACGGGTGAACTGGCTAGGGCTGGTGGCAACCCGCCACTCAACAGAGCCCGCGACCCAGGGCAAAGGCGAGCGACCGGGGGGTCATGGGGTGATCGCCTGAGCACAATGGCCTGAGCACAATGGGGGTTGGCTTGGTGGGTTGCTGTCAAAGGGGCCAGAACAGAATCGAGGGTTCTAGTTTCGGGCGGTAACGAGCAGGCGATAGTTGCCGGCGGGCTGGGGGCTAGTGGAGGTGACGCCAACCAGGTAAGGGCCGTCGTTGGGTAGCGTGATTTGCAGAG
>RECJ01000243.1 GCA_007694115.1 Leptolyngbya sp. DLM2.Bin27
CCCACCCAGCCCTGTCAAGGTGAGGCAGATTTAGGGGTCGATCCCTCGAATTGGCCGCTGAGCCTAGGACTGAAGTCCAAGGCTCAAAGCCGAAATCCTCTGAAGAGGATTGGCAGCCGAGTTCCCCAGTCTGCTTTAGCAGACTTTCGCTATGAGCCAGGGAGTTCACTCCCTGGTGGTTGTGGCTGAGCCCAGACGATTCCCTGGCCGCTCTCGCCTCAGGGCAGTGAACCCGCCGATCCCCGCCATCCTATTAAAAAACGTAAAGTCTCCCATCAGTTTCCCTATACTTTTGTTTCAGCAGATTGAGGAAACTTGGGTGATTACCTGATGCTTAAGAGGTCGATTACCAGACTTCGGTAAAGTTCATGTTCTCTGAGTTGTCTTTAGCACCCCGCTACCGCCTCGACGATGAGTCTCCCTGGTTGAAAGGCATTGACCCCCTGCGTCGTTACTGGATCTACGTCAATGGCGATCAGCGGGTCGGGCGGGTGTTGCCGGGGTTGTCTACTCAGAGCCCAGAGGCCTTTAAGCAGGCAATTCGCGGATTTAGACAGCTGGCTATTGGAGAAGCGCTAACTCTGCCGACTGGCCTGGGCGATCGCATCACCCTCCACTGCGTGGCCCAAAATTGCTATGCGATCGCAGACAGATCCACCGCCGCCGAGGTTTGGCACCTGTTCGATGCCGAATCGCTCGAATCGCTGCTGCTCACCGCCCATCCTGACTGGCAATGTGCCCCCGATCATTTGAACCTGGGGCGATCGCTGCTCACCGCCGCCTGGGGCCAAGCCGCCGTGCCCAAGGCCGCCTGAGGCCAATAGACCATAGTTTTGTCAGTCAACCAGGAAATACCTCACTGACGAATTATTCTGGTCTAGGGCAAACGGCTGTTTGTCCAACCCAGGGAAGTTCTTGTCGAGAAATCCTCAGGTCAGTAGCTCACCCCCAGGCCTGGCCCTCTAACCCAGCTGGGGCAGCGGCTCAAGCCCCTAGCCTCGATCTAGCTGCACCAATTCTTGCAGTGAGGCCAGCAGCTTGATCTCAGCCGACTTCAGCGCCTTATCCACCAGCACAAATGTCCACCGCACGTTGACAACAAACAGCCGGGTTTTTACTCGACCCTTGACCACCACCTGTTGAGCACCAGCGTCGGTGGGCGTTGTTTCCACCTCCATGGGGGTGGCGCGCATGGCGACTGCCTCAGCGTTCAGGTAGGCGTAGATCGCCTCGCTGCCCACAATTGGGTCTTCAAACGGAGCCAGCAATAATCCGTCAGGGGCAAACAGGGCCGCCACGGCCCGGTAGTCTGCGGCATTAAACCCAGCGAAGTAGCGCTCTACGACAGGGCACATCGTGGCCATATCTAAGGTTGACGGGGCGACCTGGGTGACCATAACTCTGTTCCTGAGATAAATGCTTTAAAGGTAGAGGGCCAAACCGCTGAGCATATCTACCCCTCGTTAGAAAAACTGCCCAACCCCGGCCCCTTAGGGCCAAACTGAAAGGCCAGTCTGGCCTTTCAGTTTGATGTGAATCGATCAACCGCGTTTGCCCCGCTCAGGGATGCGCATCGCCATCGGGGCCAGGGGCGTTAGGCCAGAGGGTCTACACCCATGGCGACCACAGCCTGCCGCAGCACGGTGATCTGCTGGTTAAAATCGAGCTTAGAGATTTGGCCAAATACATTTGAAGCTGTTTCGCTCAGCTTGTAGTAGCTAGGCACAACAATTACCGTTCCCGATCGCATATCTTCGGCCAGCTGAAACCAAAAAGCCAGCTTGGTGTTGTTGGTCAACATACCGTAGGCACGGGTAGCCGCAGTGCTCTTACCCTCAACCAAGTCGCGCATAAACTGTAGCTGATCGGCGGGGGCCATATCTCTCACCTGAGTCAGCAGACCCTGGGCAAACTGTAGTCGGGCGGCCCCTGGGGCAGCGGGGGTAATGGCTCGACCCATGTTTTCGTAGAGCACCCAGAGTAGACCGAGCTGCTCATCGGTAGCTAAGCCTTTGAAGGCCGCAATGGCGCTAGACACTTGAGTCCCTAGGCCAGCAGAAACGGTCGCAGGAGCACTTAGGGTGTAGGTCATAAAACCTCCAAGGAATAAACAAATCGCCTTCACGGCTATAGCGTAACAAACAATTACGAAATGTTTAGGATTGTCGCATTTGATTGGCTTATATGCATTATTGGGCTTTCCCTATGTTCCGGCGGTGGGGTAATTTCCCTTTGGTGCCCTGGCTCTGCTCCCCCAGGGTGGCAGGTCAGAGGGTAGCTGGCCTGCGGATGGCTGCCGGGGCTGGTGTGGTTTGCTAAGGGGAACGCTGTGATGCCAATCCTACGGGGAAGGCGTGAGCTAGCCTAGGCCTGCCAGCGTAGCGGAAGGGGGCCATTGTGGGGTTAGATAGGTTTGATGGTTGCGTTGATAACTATCTGTACTTCTAGCCTGTACTCTCTGTACCCATAGTGAGGAACCCAAACTGTGACCCAAGCCATGCCTGCCGCCCAAGACTGGTCGGCCCTCTTGCAGCGTCTAATCGTTGGAGAATCGCTGACCCAGGAGCAGGCTGAAACCCTGATGCGCGGCTGGCTCAGCGAGGCCATCCCTGAAGTGGTGTCGGGCGGGCTGCTGGCGGCGCTCCAGTCCAAGGGGGTGTCGGCGGACGAGTTGGCGGGCATGGCGCGGGTGCTCCAGGGGCAGTCCCTGGGCGGCGAGGGCAAAATTCATCATCCCAGCCCCTGCATCGACACCTGCGGCACCGGGGGAGATGGGGCGCACACCTTTAACATTTCTACCTGTGTGGCCTTTGTGGCGGCGGCGGCGGGGGTGCGGGTAGCTAAGCACGGCAACCGCTCGGCCTCTAGCAAGGTGGGGTCGGCTGACGTGCTCGAAGCCCTGGGGGTCAACCTGGGAGTTGACCCCGAGCGGGCGAAAGCCGCCCTAGACGAAGTCGGCGTTACCTTTCTGTTTGCCCGGGGCTGGCACCCGGCGATGAAAGCGGTGGCTTCCCTACGCAGCACCCTCAAAGTTCGCACGGTGTTTAATTTGCTGGGGCCATTGGTCAACCCGCTACAGCCCACTGGTCAGGTGATTGGGGTCTACGACTCGGCGGTGGTGCCCGCCATGGCGGGGGCACTCAACCAGTTGGGCATTCCCCAGGCGATCGTGCTCCACGGGCGCGAGCGGCTGGATGAGGCGGGCCTGGGCGACAAAACCGATCTGGCGGTAGTTGAAAACGGCCAAGTTACTAGTGCGGTGCTCGATCCCCAGACCCTGGGGCTAGCGGCGGCCCCCCTCAGCGCCCTGCGCGGCGGCGAACTGGCAGAGAACACCGCCATTCTGGCCGCCGTGCTCCAGGGTAAGGGCACCCAGGCCCAGCGGGATGTGGTGGCCCTCAATGCGGCCCTGGCCCTCAAGGTGGGCAAAAAAGTGCAGGGGCACAGCCTCGATGGCGCGATCGCAGAGGGCATTGCCCTGGCCCAGGAGATTCTCGCCAGCGGCGTCGCCTGGGACAAATTGCAGTCTTTGGTGGCGTTTTTGGCCTAGCCTTGACAGCGCCCCGATGCCCGAGTTTTGCCAGGAGCCTTCGCCGCCCTTGCCAGATATTGACCTATGGCTACTGTCTACCGAGACGGTGGAAGCCGCCGATTTAGCTGTACTCAAAACCTGCCTGGGGCCGCAGGAACAAGCCCAGCTACAGCGCCTGGGTACGGCCCGAGCCCAGCGGCAGCTCACCCTGAGCCGGGGCTGTCTTCGCCATTTGCTCAGTCGCTACATCGAAATGGCCCCAGGGGCGTTGAGCTTTAGCTACGGCTGGCGCGGCAAGCCCGCCCTCGATCCAGCCAGTTATGGCAAGGGCACGGTGCCACAGTTCAACCTGTCCCACAGTGGGGAGCGGCTGCTGGTGGCGGTGAGTGGGGCCGCTGGGGTGAGGGCGATCGGGGTTGATCTAGAGGTGCTGCGCCCCGTCACCCATCTGCCGGGGCTGTGTCGCCGCTACCTCACCCCCCGCGAAGCGGCCCAGGTGTTGGCCCAGCCCCCCTCCCAGGTCGATCAACAATTTTTGCGCTACTGGACGGGTAAAGAAGCCTGTCTCAAAGCGCTGGGTTTGGGCATTGCCGACTCGATGCAGAGCCTAGAGCTGGCCCTAACCGATCTAGAGCTAACCCCAGAGGTGACTCCAGCGGGGGTGACGGTGCAGGGCGATCTAGATCACCCAGGGCAGCTTTACCAGTGGCGGCCAGAGCCGGGCTATGTGGGTGCGATCGCAGTGCAGCTTGCCCCCCAGCTCACCCCCAACTTTCGCCTTTATCAAACCACTCCCGCCGGGCTGATTGGCGATCGGTGGGAACGCCGCTAGGGGGTGAAATAGCTACACTGAGAGCACCGAGAAACGCCCCAACGCAGAAGGCAGCCCGATGTCACCTGAACTGCAAACCAGCCAAAAAACTCTCTACGACGCAGACTTTGTGCGCTGGGTTGAGACCACTGTTGATCACCTGCGTCATCAAAACTACACCGCCGTTGACTGGGTCAACCTGATCGAAGAAATTGAGGACATGTCTAGGCGCGAGCGGAAAAGCTTAAAAAGCAATCTCGTCGTTACTCTGCTGCATTTGCTCAAATGGCAGTACCAGCCGAAAAACCGCAGTGGTAGCTGGAAAGGCAGTATTCGAGAACATCGCAGGCGCATGGCCGATGATTTGAAAGATTCCCCCAGCCTCAGCCCCTATTTGCAAGAGATATTTAAAGAGTGCTACGTCAATGCCCGTGAGCAAGCCGCCGATGAAACAGGTTTGCCCCTGGAACAGTTCCCTCTAGCCTGCCCGTACACTTTGGGGCAGGTGTTGAATGCTGACTACTTGCCAGCCTGAGCCAGGATGGGGCATCCCTGTTTGCGGTTGGTGGGTCGCTACGGGTGCATCCCACCTTTGCAGGCAACTACGTGATTCCCGTGCAGGCGGGAATCACGGGCTAGCTAGCCATCGAAATGATGAATTTACAAATTTGGGATGCACGCGGCGCTACTGTGGGGGTTCGGTATGTTGAAGGCTACATTGTTTAAGATTGCCTGCGCTTAAATCTGCTAAATCTACCCTGAGAATCTGCCCTTAACTATTGACTGTTTTTGCCCATGGCTATGCCTGTCTCTGCCAATTTTCAGCCTGAGTCGAAACCGATCGGGGGCCGCTATCGGCTGATTCAGCCGTTGGGGGCCGGGGGCTTTGGGCAGACCTTTAGCGCCCAAGATCTGCACCTGCCGGGGCACCCGCTGTGTGTGGTCAAGCAGCTCCAGCCCCAGGTCACCACCGCCGAAGAGCTCCAGACGGCGCGGCGGCTGTTTGATACCGAGGCCCAGACGCTCTACAAGCTGGGGACGCACCCGCAGATTCCGGGGCTGCTGGCCCACTTTGAAGAAGACCAGGAGTTTTATCTGGCCCAGGAATATATCCAGGGGCATTCTCTGGGGGACGAGCTGGGTGCTCCCTGGAGCGAGGCCCAGGTGGTCGCGTTTTTGGGCGATCTGCTGGGGATTTTGACCTTTGTCCACGGCCATGGCGTCATTCACCGTGACCTCAAGCCCTCGAACCTGATTCGCCGGGCGGGCGACAACCGCATTGTGCTGATCGACTTTGGCGCGGTCAAGCAGGTCAGCACCCAGGCTACCGCCCTGCGATCGGGCCTCAGCCACACCATTTCCATCGGCACCCAGGGCTACATGCCCAGCGAGCAGGTGGCCGGGCGACCCCAGTTCAGCAGCGATATCTATGCGTCAGGCATTTTGGGCATTCAGGCGCTGACGGGCTACCCGCCAACCGAGCTGCACCCCGACCCCCACAGTGGCGAACTCAACTGGCAACATCTCGCCCCCCAGACGCACCCGGCGCTGCTGGAGGTGTTGGATACGATGGTGCGCTACGACTTTCGCACTCGCTACACCACCGCGACTGAGGCGTTGGCGGCGCTGAGCGGTTTGCCCCCCAGTTTGAGTCGATACGTGCCGGGGGCGATTGCGCCCCTCGGTCAGTCGGCCCCGGCTACCCAGGCCAACCCAACGGTAGCGGTCGGTCGTCGCCGCGATCGCACCCAGCTCACAGCCCCCCAGGCTCTTCCCCAGGCTCCGGCCCGGCGGCCAGAAAAGTCGTCGTCGCCCGCTCTCTGGCTGCCGTTGGCGGCGGGAGTGGCGGTGGTGGTAGCAGCCCTCTTGGGCTGGCAGATGTGGCGCTGGGCCGCTGCCCCTGATGCCGAAACTCCACCCGTAGCCACGACTCCGGCAGATGAAGCTGCTACCAGCGCTGAGCCTGAGCCTCAACCTGAAGCGACGACCCCGCCCCCTGAAGTTGTGGCTGAATCTCCCGTCGTTGAGCCTGCGGCGACTGCCCCAGAGCCAGCGGTCACAGCTTCCCCAGAGCCAGTTGTCGAGGCCGATGCCTCCCCCACGCCCTCTCCAGAACCCAGGGGCGAGCTGACCCCGGAGGCGGCTCAAGCCACGGTCACCGCCCTGTATGGCTATGTGTCTAACCGGGCTTGGGATGCGGCGCGATCGCAGTTTGGTGGCTCCCTGGCCCAGCAGTTTGACCCCGGCTTTTTTGCCCAGTTTGAGCGCGTCTCGGTCGAAAACCTGCGGGTGACGGGGCAAACCGCCGACACCGTGGAGTTCTTAGGCGAGAACACCTACGTCTACCCCGACGGCTCAACCCAGCGAGAGCAGCGCACCTTCACGGTGCAAATGCAGGACGGTCAGCCCCGCATTGTCGCCTCTAGCTTTAGAAGCGTGTTGCAAGCTCGGTAACACTGTGAATCCAGTCTTCAGCGGCAACCGCTATGTACCAGCCCAGACGCCACGAAACCCTAGCGGCATCGACCTGGGATAAAGCTCAGGTACGGACGGTGATCGAGGCGATTGCCCGCGACACCGAGCAGCAGTGGGATCAGCAGACCTACTGGCCCATCCATCCTTTGGATCGCGACTTGCCGCCGCCTGTGCCCGCCTATATGTCGCTGTACTGCGGGGCGGCGGGGGTGGTCTGGGCGTTGCACTACCTACACCAGGCCCAGGCCATTAGCCTCGACCTCGATCTGGCCGCCTTGATATCCCGTATTCACCAAACCTACCTTCAGGCTCCCGACACGGGCCGGGTGGTGCCGTCCTTTTTTCTAGGCGAAGTGGGGATTGCGCTGGTGCGCTGGCGGTTGTGCCCATTTGAAGCTGTTTAACCGCACCGGAGATGGGCTTTGGCTGGTGCGATCGCGCCAGTTTGCCATGCATGCGATCGGTCAATACCAGCAAGAGAAAGAACGCTACGGCCTGGGGCGCTACAGCCTGTGGACGGGCGATCTGGGGCTGGCCATCTACCTGTGGCACTGCATCACGACCGAGGCCGACCTGCCCAGTTTGGATGTTATGTAGAATGCAGGGAACAGAGCTATTGGGCTGCGAAGCCAAGGGTGATAGGTCGGAGGAGTGCAAGGTTAACGCCATACAGTTTAAGGCAGGCAGCGAACCGTATACCCTAAACCCTAAACCCTGAACTGCAAGCTCGGTGGATTCCTAGGTGAGCTGTGAGCGTATATTCAACCGATTTTAGTGATTGGACTCGCCAAACCGCCCAGCTGCTGCGGGAGCACCGCTGGCACGAAATCGACCTGGCCAATTTGATCGATGAGGTGGAAGACTTGGGCAAGAGTGAGCGTCGGGCGATCGCCAGCCAGCTTACCCGCCTTTTGCTCCACCTGCTCAAATGGCAGTATCAGCCCCAGCGCCGCCCCGACAGTTGGCTCGACTCGATTACCGACGCCCGCACCCAGATTGATCTAGCCATTCAAGATAGCCCCAGCCTGAGGAGTTACCCAGCGGAGCAACTCGAAGACTGCTACTGCCGCGCCCGCCGTCAGGCCGCCACCCAAACCAAACTAGACATTTCAACCTTTCCAGAGACCTGCCAATATTTGCTAGACCTAGTTCTGCTAGACGGTTGGCTACCCAAAGCTTAATCTCTTTGCCTGCATGGCCGATCCAAGCTTTTGATACCAAATCCGAATCGTATAACCCCGATTCTAAACAGGCGGCTTGCGTAGGGGCAAACGGTGTTTGCCCAGCGCAACCGGGGGTAACCAAGGCGAATTTAGTAGAAACGTTGCTCGTCGCCAGCGGGAGCCATCAGCCTTCTCCAGGCAGCTCTGCAAATTCTATGTGAATTGCCATTTAATCCTGCCCTATTCTCAGGATCTGCCGTAGGCTGGATGAGCCAACTTTTGTATCAGAAACAACTTTTTTGAAAATTATGCTTAGATCCACCTGCCGCCTTGCTGCCTTGCTGCCCCTGGGGCTGACCCTGCTGCTCACGACCGCAGCCTGCACCCGCACGCCAAACGCTGCCGAGGTCAACGGCACAGACCCCGCCGCTGGTGCCGTTGACCCCGTCTCTGGCGATCCCATTCCTGGCGAACAAGCTGAAGATACTGAAACTGTGCTGGCGCTATCGGGTGAAGGGCTGCGCCTAGTGGGCGATCAGACCGGCTCCACCACGGCCCTTGAGTTTGGCACCGACATGGACTTTGTCGAAGGCGTGGTCACCAATGTCTTGGGCACCCCCCTAGAGTCAGGCATGAATGAAGAGTGCGGGGCCGGCCCCCAGATGGTTACCCAGTGGCCCGGTGGCCTGGTGCTCCACGCTGCGGATGGCGAGTTTATTGGCTGGTCGGCCCGCCCCTATACCGATGCCAACCTGACGACCATGACTGGGGTGGGCATTGGCTCCACCCGTGGCGAGCTAGAGTCTGCCTACATGGTCGAGGTGTTTGAAAGTTCCCTGGGCACCGAGTTTTCTGCCGGTGATCTGTCTGGAATTTTAACGGCTGACGCCCCCGATGCCCTGGTCGAACATCTGTGGGCGGGCACCGTCTGTAATTTTCGCTAGAGCACCGATACAGTATCGCAATAACAGCACTCACCCTGGTGCCCTAGCTCCGCTGTCCCTACGGGGTGGTGGGCTTAGCGCTGCACCGGAATCTGGACGTCGCTGCGCTTGAGGGCATCGGGCAAAAATGGCCCGTCATAGAAAAATCGCCGGGGTGAGCCCACCACTGTGTAATCGGGGTGGGCTGCCAGCCAGGCCTGGAGCTGTTGGATGCTGGCTTGGTAAGACTCTAGGTCGTAGCGGCCTCGGGTGCCAATGCTCACTACGGTCATCGGCGGAATGTCTTCGATTTGAATGTCTTGGGCGACCTCCTGGGGCACGATATCCAGGCTGCGGTAGAGAAACGACACGGTGGCATCGCCCTCTGGGGCGGCGCTGCCTTCTAGAGTTGCGACTGGGTAGCGCGTCTCGACTGGAGCGGTCATCGAAATATCGTTGCTGCTGATGTGGCGAAACAGCGGGCTAAAGCCTCGGGAGGGGGCCGAGTCGAGATTGCCGGGGGTTCGCACGGTGGCGGCCCGATACTCGGGGTACTGCTTGATTTCAATTTCCCCGTCGGGGCTGGGGGGCGGAAAGCCCTCGGGCAGCGGGGCCGAGGCGGCGCTGTAGGCACCCAACAGGAGGACGCTGGTGGCTGCGATCGCCACCACCACCCCAATCACCAACCAGCCCGGATTAAATTTCATCGCTAGGTGTCCCACATACTTCTCTCAGTCTAACGATCCCATCGAGGGATTCCGTCGGTCTAGAAACCGACAAAAAAGCCGTCCTGGATAAGGACGGCTTTTTGCTAATCGCTAATGGTGGGCAGTGCCCACCCTACAGCTTTTTTCCTGACTCGCCTTAGTAGTCGAAGTCGCCGCCCATGCCAGCGCCAGCGGGAGCGCCTTCCTTGGGCTCGGGCAGGTCAACCACGATGCACTCGGTGGTCAGCACCATGCCAGCGATGGAGGCCGCGTTCTGCA
>RECJ01000288.1 GCA_007694115.1 Leptolyngbya sp. DLM2.Bin27
ACTCCGGCCACAACCACCAGGGAGTGAACTCCCTGGCTCATAGCCAAAGTCTGCTCAAGCAGACTGGATAACTCGGCGGCCAATCCTCTTCAGAGGATTTCGGCTTTGAGCCTAGGCCCTTTAGTCCTAGGCTCAGCGGCTATCCGAGGGATCGCCCCCCAAATCTGCCTCACCTTGACAGGGCTGGCAGTGCCCGCCCTACGGCGGCTACTAAGGCGACTTCTGGACAATAGTTTCCCCAATGGTGGGCAGTGCCCACCCTACGGCGGTTACAGTTGCTAATTCACCACCGCACTGCCGTGGGCGCGGGGGTCGTCATTCACCACGCTTTGGCGCGACACCATGTCGCCCTCAAGCTCTGAGGTGCGACCAAAGGTCTGCTGGTGGGGCAGGGGTGCCTGGGCAATCAGCGCATCGAGGTTGTCGCTCAGAATTTGCCGGGGCTGCTCGCCGATGGCCGTAGCAATGGGGTGAGTATCGGCCCCCATATAGACAAAGTGGGGAATGCCCTCTACCCGGTAGGCCAGCATTTCGGGCAGCCACTTGTTGTTGTCGATGTTGAGCATGACAAAGTTGACCCGATCGCCATAGGTTTCCCGCAGTTCGGCCATATCCCCGGCCATGGCCTGGCAGGTGGTGCACCAGTTGGCGTAAAACTCCATCAGGGTGGGCTTGCCGTTGATCTGAGCGGTTTCGTAGGGCACCGAGCTGGCCGCTAGCTCGGGCAAGCTGGTGGTGCTGGTTTGCGCGCGCAGGCCCAAAACCATGGCGGCGGCCAGCACCACGGCGGCGATCGCCACCACCAGGTTACGGGCGCGGCTGGGGGCAAGTTCTAAGGTGGCAGGCTGGTTTTCTGACATAAAACAACAGTTTTCTTGGGTCTAGGGTCAATCTTGAGAATGTGACGGGTCGGCCCAGTCTCCGGTTAGGATAGGATCAGACCGCTAGTTTCAGTGTAAAAGAATCGAGCGTGTAAAAGAATTGGGGTGTTAGATCGGCGATGAAAAAACGGGTCAAGCTGATTTTCCCCAAGCGGTCGGTGCATATGCCGATTACCTATCGGCTGGCCAAAGACTTTAACATTGCCGCCAATATTATTCGCGCCCAGGTGGCCCCCAACCAGGTGGGCACCCTGGTGGTCGAGCTATCGGGCGACATCGACCAGCTCAACGACGCCGTAGACTGGCTCGAAGTGCAGGGCATTGAGGTGTCTGGGGCCAGTGGCGAGATTGTGGTCGACGAAGACCTCTGCGTCCACTGCGGCCTCTGTACCGGGGTCTGCCCCACCCGCGCCCTCACCCTCGACCCAACAACCTACCGACTGACCTTTGCGCGATCGCGCTGCATTGTCTGTGAGCAGTGCGTGCCCACCTGCCCGGTGCAGGCCATCTCCACCAATCTATAGCCGCTTACCTACCGACACCGCCGAGGTGCGATCGCATGAAACCAGACCGGTCACTGCAAAACCTGCTTCGGGTTCACTGGCTGTCGTGGACGCTGCTGGTGATGGCCTACACCACCTTTGGCGGGTTTTTGCACCACCGTCAGGAGCCTGCGGCTATTTGGGCGATCACTGTCCTGCTGGCCATCGCCGGGGCCTGGCTGATCACCCTGGGCTGGCCATGGGTGCGGCGCGTCATTTTGCTGGGCTTTAAGTCTGATATGGGGTACTTTGTCATGGCCCTTTCCGCCGCCTCGCTGGCGGTGGTCGCAGTCACCCAGTTTGATCTGTTTGCCTACTTTGCCATGCTGGTGGCAGTGTCGCTGCTGGCTCGAGTTGACAACCTAATCGCAGGTCTCAGAGATGCGATCGCCTTTCTTTGGCTGTCAGGGCTAGCGCTGCTGGGGCTAGCCCTCAGCTGGCTGCCATGGCTGCTCAGCTTGGCCTAGCCCTTGAACCGGCTGGCTGTGGCCGAGGGCAGCCGGTTAGGCGGCACAGTTCCAGACCGGCCACCGCATACCTGAAACCGTACACCCCTCTGCCTCCAATAATTGACCGTTACCAGAGCCTGGTTAGACGACCCCTCGTCATAACTTTATCTTCAATGCTGATGGTGCTCTAGGCAGACCGGGAAGACTATAGGATGCTGGCACATTCATGGTTTAAAGCGGATGGGCTTTCCCGGTAGTACCTACACCCTAGACCCCTTGACGTTAGAATCGTTGACCGACGGATCTGCCGTCAGAACCTATTTCATTGAGCTATCTACGTTTCAGCAGCAGCCCCTGCTGGGTAACTATGACCAGGGCAAGCTGTGTCTCAGCGACTGCGGCCTAATTGTGGCTGAAGAGTGGGTGAGATCGGCCACCCACCGCAGGGGCGTTGACCTCGATCGGTGGATGGTCACCCCCACCAGCCTGAAAAGTATTCTGTTTCTACACGAGCCTACGGAGGCTGGCACACCGATGTTAGATGTTGCCGCCAGCCAAAAACCCTGGCTGCTCTCATCGTTGATCACCAGCTTTAAAGCTGTAACGGCCAAGCGCATCAACCTCTGCCGCAATCAGCCTGGGCAGTCGGTGTGGCAGCGCAGCTACAACCAGATCCTGATTGCCGATCCGGTGCGGCTGAGCGATCTGCGCCACCAGCTAGACCGGGGGGCTGATGAGGGGTAACGGGTTTACGATTCACGGCTTGCCCTAGGCTAAGTACCGCTAACCCCAGGCTTCAAGCCTCTGTCATCGTTGGCTTTGGCGGGGCTGCTAACCGACTAGCTTGGCTTTGACTAGGGCCTGGACTTTGCCGCCGTCGGCGCGACCCTTGAGCTGCTGCATGGCTGGCCCCATCACCTTACCCATATCCTTGGGGGATGCGGCCCCGGTTTTGGCGATGAGTTCGTCAATCACCGCTTCTACCTCGGCGTCGCTGAGCTGCTGGGGCAGATATTCTTCAATGATGGCGAGTTCCTGGGCCTCCTGGGTGGCCAGGTCATCGCGACCGGCCTTGGTGTACTGTTCGGCTGAGTCTTTGCGCTGCTTGGCCAGCTGGGTCAGTACCTCTAGTTCTTGGTCGGGGGTGAGAGCTGCTTGTCCGCTGGGGCGCACCAGGGTTTCTCGTTCGAGAATCACTTTTTTAATGCTGCGCACTGTCTCTAGCCGCAGCTTGTCCTTCGCCTTCATGGCGGTTTTGATATCGTCGCTAATGCGATCTTTCAGGCTCATGGGAAAACATCCTTGCGCACGGCTCGGTATTGTAGTACGAGATCCGCTTCTACTTTAGACTCTATCGCATCGCCTCATGCTTCCGTTTCCTGGGTCTTCAGCTGCTGGGCGAGGCAGGTGATCAAGTCGGCGAAGGTGAAGAGCTGGGTTTCGTCAAAGGTTTCGCTCATGTCGAGGCCAAAGGTTTCGTAAAAGTCTTCGCACAGGGTGATGCTCCAGTCAAACCAGCACACCGCCGGAAAGGCGAGGTCGTCAACCAGGTGATCGGCGGGCTGCACGCGACCGATCTCAAGGCCAGAGTAGGCCTGGAGCTGATGGTAGGCAAAGTCAATTAGCGGCTTAGGCAGGGCGCGGGGCAGGGCGGGCGGGGTCCAATAGCGAATGAACCACTGCTCGCTGGTGAGGCAGGGGCGCGATCGCAGCCATTGGTTGACCCGGTGGCGGGCCACCATATCGGGGCTGAGGGCCATGTAAGTGGTGAGGCTGTTGACAAAGTTTTTCAACGGTTGTCACATCGCTTTTTGAGAACGTCAAGCCTTTGGGCTAAACCTTGGGGGCTTGGTTAGAGTGTGCCCAGGGTAACGCCCCAAGTCATGATTTGAGGATGAAATATGGCCTTGGCCTATGAGCTTAGGAAGCAGGGGTAGGGCTGAGGCCACAGAGCTGAGCCAGGGTGGCCCTAAAGCTAGGGTACGACACGGCGGCGGCCTCGGCCCGTTTCACGGTCATCACCCCTTGGGTTCTGAGGGCGGCAATCGCCATGGCCATGGCGATGCGATGATCGGTGTAGCTGTCGACGACGGCACCCGTGAGGGGGCTGCCGCCGTGGATCGTCAGCCCGTCGGGCTGTTCTTCGATCTGAGCCCCCAGGCTAGCCAGCTGGCTGGCCATGACGCTGAGGCGATCGCATTCTTTTACCCGCAGCTCTGCTGCGTCGGTGATCACGGTGGTGCCCTCGGCAAACAGGGCCGCCACCGCCAAAACCGGAACCTCGTCGATCAGGCGGGGGATGAGATCGCCGCCGAAGTGGGCGGCCTTGAGGCGGCTGTGGCGCACCCGCAGGTCGGCCACCGGCTCCCCGGTCACGTCGCGGCGGTTTTCTAGGGTGATATCGGCCTCCATGGCTTCCAGGGCATCGAGAATGCCGGTGCGGGTCGGGTTGATGCCAACATTTTCAATCACCAGGTCAGAGCCGGGGGTGATCGCCCCGGCCACCAGCCAAAAGGCGGCGGAGCTGATGTCGCCGGGCACTACCACCGTCTGCCCCGTTAACGTGGCGGGGCCGTGGACAGTGACGCTACAGGTGTCGGGGTCAACCGAAATATCGGCCCCAAAGGCCCGCAGCATGCGCTCGCTATGGTCGCGCGACAGGCTGGGTTCGGTGACGGTGGTTTTGCCCTCGGTCATCAGCCCGGCCAGCAAAATACACGATTTGATCTGGGCCGAGGCCACCGGAGATTGGTAGTGGATGGGTTTGAGGCGTTGCCCCCGCACCGCCAAGGGGGCGAGGCGGTTGTTTTGCCGGCCCCAAATCGCTGCCCCCATCTGGGTCAGGGGCTTGATCACGCGGTCCATGGGGCGCGATCGCAGGGAACCATCCCCCGTGACCGCAAAGTAGCGATCGGGGTGGCTAGCCAGCAGCCCCAGCATCAGCCGCAGGGTGGTGCCCGAGTTACCGGCGTTGAGCACGTCGGCGGGCTCTTGCAAATTGCCCAGGCCCACCCCCTGCACCGTCACCCACTCGGCTTCGAGGGGTGAAATGCCAACGCCCATGGCCGCAAAGCAGGCGGCGGTGCTGCGCGGGTCTTCCCCCAGCAGCAGCCCCTGAATGCGGGTTTCGCCCCGGGCGATTGCCCCCAGCATCAGCGATCGGTGAGAAATTGACTTGTCCCCCGGCACCCGCACCCGGCCCGTGAGCGCTACCCCTTCAGCCGGAAACTCAAGGGTGAGCGTTTGGTGCGGGGCAGCGTCGGTCAGCTGAATGCGGGGGGTCATGGCAGCAATAGTGAAAAGCCGTTGCGATCGTACCCTATTCAGCCCGGCCTACGATGCCACCATGGAGGTTTTGGGGCGGGCAAAGATCATCCGCCCAGCGGAGGTTTGCAGGGAGCCAGTGACCACCACGCCCACCTCTTCACCAATGTAGCTGCGGCCTTCTTCGACCACCACCATGGTGCCGTCGTTGAGATAGCCCACCCCCTGGGAGGGTTCTTTGCCCTCCTTGAGAATTTTTAGGTCAATGTCGTCGCCGGGCAGGTAGGCGGGGCGAATCGCCTGGGCTAAATCGTTGATATTGAGCACTTCGACATCCTGAAAACTGGCGACTTTGTTGAGGTTGTAGTCGTTGGTCAGCAGCATGGCGTTGAGCTCTTGGGCCAGCTTTACCAGCTTGGCATCGACCGTGGGGATATCGTCGTAGTTGACGGAGTTGATCAGTAGCCGGTTGGGGTAAGACTCGCGGATGCGGTTGAGCACGTCAAGGCCGCGCCGACCGCGATCGCGCTTTTGGTCATTGCTGGCGTCGGCCACATTTTGCAGCTCTTGCAGCACAAACTGAGGTACCAGCAGCTGCCCCTCCAAAAAGCCCGTCTCCATCAGCCCTTCAATCCGGCCATCGATGATGCAGCTGGTGTCGAGTACTTTGGTTTTGCTGGGTTTGAGGGTGCCCTCGGCCACCAGGGTCGACTCTAGGGTGCTGGGGCTGATCAGCCGCAGCAGCGATCGCCCGTGGGTGTCGGCCAAATTCATGCCTGAGACGGCAAACAGCACGCTGCCCAGCACCGCCGTCATCGGTTTGATGAAGCCAAACTCTGCGGGAATCGGCAGCAGAAACAGGGGGGCCAGCATTAGATTGGCGATCAGCAAGCCCAGCACCAGGCCCACGGCCCGGGTGAGAATGCGATCGGGGGGCAGATCTTTGATCTGACGCTCTAGACGGCGGTAGCTGGTCTGCATCACCAGGCCTAGCCCGGTGCCAATTAGCCCGCCAAACACGGCGGTTACCGCGCCTAGCGCCTCAATATTGGTCACCTGCTGCAAAATCGGCTGGGGCAGCAGGTCAATGCTGTAAAACCCAATGCCCGCTCCGGCCAGGATAAATGAAAATATAATCAGTGCGTCTAGCATAGGTAGTCTGCGGTTGGAGCCTTGATTTTGCAGCGGCTAGAGGCTAAGCTTCCGCCCTTCCCAGTGTACTCCCCTAGATCAAAAGCGCCCGAATCAGCCACAACCGATGAAACGCCATGGGGATAGCCAAGTTGGCAAAAGTATACCGCTAATGCCCGCCGCCCTACCCGCCCTAGTGGCTCTGCAATAATGGGGGGGTTACTGCACTTGCGTTCTTTCATGTCTTTGCCCTTTTTGCGATCGGCGGTGGTGGGGCTAGCGGCCTACACCCCCCATGTTGAGTCTCCAGAGTATCCATCGCCCGATTGTCTCGACATTCTCGATACTAACGAGTGCCCCTACGACCTGCCCGAGGCGCTGAAAGAAAAGCTGGCCTGGCTGCTGCACCACGACATCGCCGCCAACCGCTATCCCGACGGCGGGCACGGGCCGTTAAAGACTGCGATCGCCCAGTACGTCACCGAATCTGCCCCTGGGGCAACCTTTGGCCCCGAGCAGATCTCCGTGGGCAACGGCTCTGATGAGTTGATTCGCTCGCTGCTGATTGCCACCTGCGTGGGCGGCGCAGGCTCGGTGCTGGTGGCCGATCCCACCTTCTCGATGTATGGCATTTTGGCCCGCACCCTAGGCATTGCGGTCAAAACCGTGGGCCGTCGCGAAGAGACCTTTGAAGTCGATTTGGCAGCGGCGCAGCAGGCGATTGACCAGCCCGCTGGGTCGCCCGTGCGGGTGGTGTTTATGGTGCACCCCAACTCGCCCACCGGCAATGCCCTCACCGCCGCCGAGGTGG
Source organism: Leptolyngbya sp. DLM2.Bin27 (assembly GCA_007694115.1). Lineage (GTDB taxonomy): Bacteria > Cyanobacteriota > Cyanobacteriia > Phormidesmidales > Phormidesmidaceae > Nodosilinea. The sequence continues at coordinate 7,079 of RECJ01000288.1, forward strand.
CCTGGCTAGAGTCTCTGCCCTCAGACATACTTGTCGTGATAGATGAGGCCTATTTTGAGTTTAGCCAGCAGACCACCGTGGCCCAGGTGCTGGCTCGGCCCAACTGGGTGGTGATGCGCACCTTCTCAAAAGCCTTTCGCCTGGCGGCCTACCGGGTGGGCTATGCCGTGGCCAATCCGGCCCTGACCCAGGCACTAGAGAAGGTGCGCCTGCCCTATAACCTGCCCAGCCTCACCCAGGCGGCAGCTCAGCTGGCCCTGACCCACCGCCAAGAATTGCTGGCGGTGGTGCCTGAGATGCAGCAGCAGCGACAAGAACTGGCGGCGGCGATCGCCCAGCACATTCCCCTACGGCTCTGGCCTAGCGACGCCAACTTTCTCTATGGGCGGCCCTGGGTGCAGGCTGGCCAACCGCTCAATGCAGAGCTAGAGCGCTGGTTTCAGGGTCTGCGCGCCCAGGGCACGCTGGTGCGCTACACGGGCGGTGGTTTGCGCATCACCATTGGCACCCCAGCCGAAAATCAGCGCACCCTGTCTCACATGCAGCGGCTCTAGACCTCTCAGTCGGGGCATTGCAGGCAATGCCCCTACACCAGGGCACGGGCGCGGCGGATGGTATAGGGCAGCACGCCCACCAGTAGAGCAAAGGCTTCGTCGGGCACCTTGTCGACAATACTCTGGTCAAAGTAGCTCTTAAATTGCTCTAAAATTAGCTGAGCACGGTCCACCGGCACCGGCTTATCGGTGAAGTTTTGGGTGAGCCGCACCCACTGCAAGCGAATCTTGAGCGCCTTTTGCTGGGCCTCGGCGGAGTCGGGGGCAATCAGCGACAGACTGCCCAGGGGAATCACCGCTTGACAGTCGGCATCGAGCCCACCGCCCACGGCGGCACCCGGCCCAGCAAACTCGGTGTAAAACTCTTTTTGAATGATTAGTCCGTTGCGGCGGCGGCTGTTCACAATCCAGAGATCGCCACCGCGAATTTTGGCCAGAATATCGTCATCTTCTGACATTAATGAGCTAGATTCAAAAACAGGATTGGAGAGACGACTCACTGGGGTACGAGCGTGAGGGCGAATAGTCTGCGAAGTTGTGAAAGTAGACGGCGTGAAAGTAGCAGAGGAGTTGGGGGAACTCCCGTGATTTGGCTCTAAGGCATTGTGCTCAAAGTTGGCGATCATCTCCGCCCTATGGTAACGAGAACAGCTAGATTGCCCCTGGCTTAGACCAGTGTTCTAAGCTGCAACGGCCCCTATGCCCAAGCTCCTATTCTAGGGTAAACGCCTCAGAGAACCGCCGAGAAGTGACTTGCTGGGCTGAAGCAGGGGTGAATTTCTCGCCTAGGAGTTTGATGTTTGTGTGAAGTCAGCTATTGCTGCTGAATCTATACTTTAGCCGCCGCCGGTTGAGGGGGAGGTAGCACCTTATGCAGCAGCAGTCGCCGGGCCTGGAGGCCTAGCCACGAGGCCGGCGAGTCTTCGGCCTGCACCCGAGCAAACCCGGCGCGACGGTAGAGTGCCTGGGCGGCCAGATTATCTTCCATAACGTGGAGCCGCAGTTCGTAGACCTGCCATTGCTGGGCTACCTGCTCGCAGGACTGGAGCAAGGTGGTGGCGATGCCCTGCCGACGAAAGCCCTGCCCCACGGCTAGATTAGAAACGTAGAGGTGGCGATCGCCCTGCCAGGGCCAGGGCTGGCGCAGGGAGGCTTCGACGGTGCCTGCGATCGCAGCTTCTTTAGCCGAAGCCCCAGGGTCTAAAGAGGCACTGGCCGGAGGCACCGATAAGGCTGCCAAACAGGCATAGCGAGGAGAATTTGCCTTGAGACGCTGTTTGAGGTCTTCTTGAATGCCCAGCCGAATGAAGGGGTATACCCACTGTCGCCAGCCGTCGCAATCGTAAAAGCTGGCGGTCAACACATCGGTTAGCTGATCAATGTCTCGCAGACTAGCCGTGCGAATCAGCGTTTGAGGAACTGCCACGGTTGGCGGGGGGGGAGTATTTTTGTCGGCCTGTACCATGAGCCTCGGGGGCAACCACAACTATCCTATCGCCTAGCCATAGCAGTCAATATACCCTTCTCTTACTCCCCTAGCGCTCTGGGGCAGAAATAAATCGCCTATTTGGATAGGCGAAACCCCTGACTGGTCATGAGTTGCCCGTTCTGCCTTCTGCCGGCTTACTTCGGCCTTGAAATACTAGCCCTGCTCAACGGTACGATCTAAAAGATGATTGTCCTCGCTGCCAGACTCACTGCCAGATTTTTGGCACGGGTTACCCCAGCGATCGCACCAGAGGCCATGGCCAACTCCTCATTTCTCACCACCTTTACCCGCCACCGTGACCCTAAGCTGCTGTGGCCCCTGGCGGCGATGGCGTCGGTGTTAGCCCATGGGCTGGGGCTGGGGCTGGTTCGCACCCTGGCCATTCAAACTCCGGCGCTGCCCGATGGGGCCATGGCCCCGCTACCCATTCAACTGGTGACGCTACCCCCCGACCGGGCCAGCCCAGGGGCCGAATGGCCCGTTGACCCCTCGGCTGACCCCTCGCCCGATCCGATGGATCTAGTCTCTGATCCGCCTACGCCCTTCGCGCCCCAGACCGCCACACCCGATCTGGAGATCCCGGCCCCGGTTGAACCCGCCCCGGCGCGATCGCCTGCGCCTGTGCCTCTGACGGCTAGCCCGCCCGTCGCCCCTGCGCCCCGCCCGACCCCAGCCCCGGC
>RECJ01000170.1 GCA_007694115.1 Leptolyngbya sp. DLM2.Bin27
CTCCTAAGGGCATCTCACTTACCTGTGCTAAGAGGGATGTCTCAGGGGATTTGAGAGGCTCCACCCTCTCTCTTCCCCGCCTAGAAGTCATTCCCCGCATAAATATATTAAGCGGAGTGCGCTGGAAGTTCAACTGTATCGATCAATCAGTGCGATCGCACAGTTGTAGACTTTGCCTGAGAGTGAGCAAAATGCGATTGCTACTCTGTCGAGTAAGCAATGGCGGCGAATGTCGAGGTATCCGTGCCCAGGAGTAATGGCCTGATGAAACGTGTGAGACATATCCTTGAACTACTGCTGTCGTACCCAGGTGAAGACAGCCTCGGGGTCTAAAGCCGCAAGCAGCCGGGCGATGGTGTCATGGGACGAAATCCCGTGAGGCAAGCTCAAAAACCCGCGTAGCCAGTCTGCTTTCGCACGGCCATAGGCGGCAATGTCCACCCAAGTATCGGCCCCATAGATCACGGCACAAAGGACAAGTCCGATGATATCGAGCAATCGATGCTTGACCAAATAGCTACAGCGGGGGGCTTCAAGCGCCTGCAAAGGCTCGATTAACAGCGACAGAGACCGGGCGAACCCATGTCTCACCTCTTGTGAAATAAGTCTTAATATCCTCATCGAGAGTATGCATTTGCCCTATATAGCTATGCAGACTGCTTGCTTTCTCGACTTTTCTCTTATATAGTGGTTCCTGAACGCATGAGGTACACCCCAATTGAGAGAAGCCTTGCAATTTATGGGCTTGAAAAACTGACCTGTACCTCATCCGAATGAGAACCGCTATAGTATTTTCAATATTAGCAATTCCCACTCAGGTGAGTCATAAATCACAGCCCCCAGAGGCTTACAGCTATTGCTGTATGCCTGCTTTGTGCATTTTTATGTGACTCAAATGAGTGCGAAATGCTGTAGTTAAGGTGTTCGCAAAATCATGGCTTTGTATGGAATCTAATCTTAAAAATAAGCAAGGTCAGTGATTTAATTTCAATATAGTGTGTTATCCCTGGCGGCAGAAAAATACGGATAGTCTAGCTCTACACAAGAGAAGAGGTTATTTATGAGTATCAGGGGCAATCGTATTGTGGCCTGCGTGTCAGCAATACTGTGCTTAGCATCTACCACAGCAAATGCTCAAGTTTCGCAAAGTACCACCAATAGCCAGCCATCAAGCCGCATTGTGGGCGGCGAAGTCGTTGTCAGTGATACCCCAGGAACCCTGGTTTATCCTTGGATGACTCCCTTGCTGTTTACTCCAGGTGGAGTGTTTGATCCAAGCAATCCTATTCAGTTTTGCGGAGGTACTTTTCTGGGGCCAAACCATGTACTGACAGCCGCTCATTGCATTAATAACGCTGCGTTTAATAACCCCGAATCTATCTCTGTAGGGGTTGGTTTTCAGAGTTTGTCCGGAGATGCTGCCTCAGCCCAGGTTATTCCCGTATCCCAGATTATTATTCACCCCAGTGGTCAGGTTGGTTCTATTGAGACGGCAGACATAGCCATTTTAGTGCTATCGGAGCCTGCCAACCTAGACAACTTTATCACCTTTAACCAAGTTGAGATTCAGCCTGGCACTGTTGCCACTGTTATTGGCTGGGGTACTCTCTTTTCTGGCGGGCCGTCTTCCGACGACCTAAGAGAAGTGACCGTTCCTGTAGTTCCTCTCGATCAATGCGAGGCTAACCTGGCAGGTTTTTTGCCAGCAGTCGATGCCACCATGCTCTGTGCAGGCTTGGCTGAAGGTGGTCAAGACGCCTGCCAAGGCGATAGTGGTGGCCCTCTTTTTATCACCGACGGCCAAAATCGCCCGGTTCAAATTGGTGTTGTCAGCTGGGGAATCGGCTGCGCCCTTCCTGGTCTACCTGGGGTTTATGCCGATGTTGCGGCCCTAGCCGATTTTATCTTCCGAGCAGTAACAGCGAGTGCTCCTAGCGTAGGCGGACTGGCTTTTTCTGCGTTAAATCCGAACCAGATGCAGGTTGCCCAAACGTTAGATGTTTTTGCGGCTAGCTTGCTTCCAGGGTTTAACATTACCGACTTGGTTCGTGTATACACAGATATTGTGCTCTCTTCGACAGCGCAGCGCAGGCTTGCTTTAGAATCTTTGATGCCTCAAGCCTCGTTTGCCCAGGTCAATCTCGCACGGCAGACCCAGGCTGTAACTGGCTATCAAATTTCTGCTCGATCTAGAACTCTACGCTCGGCTAGTAATCTTAATCCGATAGATACCTCACAACTCAACGTTCGCACGCCTCAGTCTTCGAACTTATCATCAACTCGAATCCAGTCCTCCCCTTCCTGGGAAGAGATGACAAGCACAGAAAGGTCGACTGCTGCATCTCTTAATCAACCAGAGTTAAAGCAGGGTGATGAAGTAGATAATGTGATAGGTCAAACAGGGATTCCTAGAATAGGAGATGAATCTAGACGTTGGAATGCCTTTTTGGCAGGAGATATTTTGTTTGGAGATAGCTCTTTAGATGCCATCTCTAACTCAGATGCAAATATCAACAACTACTTGATTATGGGTGGTGTTGACTATGCGATCGCGCCCAACTTTTTCCTTGGTGGCGCACTGGGATATAGCTCTGGCAATCAGCGAAATATGCTGTTTAGGTCTGATGCTGATAGTGTAATTTTCACAGCTTACGGTACCACTGAATACGGCACCGGGGGCTATACTACCGGCTACATTAGTTACGGATTTGACAGCTATAACACCAGACGATCAATAATGTTGCCGTCTGAGACAAGAACGGCAGTCGGGTCAAATGGCGGCAGCCAATTTGGGGTGGGTATAGAAACCGGTTGGATGTTTAATGTTGGAGCTATTCAGATTGACCCCCTGCTGAGTTTGCGTCATAATACCGTCCGTTTAGATGGATATACTGAGACGGGCGCAGGAGATGTCTCGCTTCAAGTTGATGGACGGAGTAGCAGCTCTACGTTGGCTAACCTAGGAGTTAACTTTGCTTATCCCATACCTTTTGAGCAAAATCTTCTGGTGCCATTTATTGGTCTTGGACTCAACCATGAGCTTGGTTCGGCATCGCAAAGTGTAACTTCTAGCTTTGTTGGAGGTGGTTCGCCTTTTACAGTTAATAGCGGTGACTTTGACCGCACTTGGCTGAATCTTAGTGCAGGGCTCAATGCTCAGCTTGGTAACGACATGACGGCTCGCCTACTGTACCGTACTGATGTTGGTCGTTCTGATGCCAGCATCCGTAACCTTTCTGCAGGGATTAGCTACTCATTTTAAGTCAATGGGTACAGCCTAAAGTCCAACGTTATCTGCAAGAGTTTGCTGAAATTGCGGTAGCAGTCTTACAGACTAGCAAGATCTACTGAGGGCAATGGCTACCCTATATCTCGCATCGTGGCTATGGTGACGCTCGTGCCAGCGCTCTGCGTTGACATGCCCCCCAGACGCTCTGCGTCTTTGTCCTCGGGGCGCAGGAGCACCATGGGCGACATGGCTGGGTGGAACGTGGCCACGATTAGGATTAGCGATTAGCAAAGGGAACAACAAAAAGCGCTCCCCTAGGGGAGCGCTTTTTTCAGCACCAGCCTGTCTAGGCAGGCCGACCGGGATCGAGGTGATCTAGCGCTTTCAGCACTGCCCCCACATCCATTGACAGGTATTCGCCCAGGCGGAGAATGTCGTTGACCTGGGCGCGGCTGTCTTGGCCGAGGGGCTTGCGGGCCACGGCAGCCTGCTTGAGTAGGGCAAACACCTGGCGGTTGAGGTGCTGGTAGTAAAGCTCCTGGGGCCGCTCTAGCGAAAGGCCCAGGTTGAGCTGCTGGCCCAGGTTGACCAGTCGCCCCAGCCAGTCCACATCGGCGGAGAGAGATTCGGTGGGGGCCTGGTTGAGAATTTGCCAGACCGATCGCCCGATCAACCGCTCTAGCATCGGCTTCGCCGCCGCTAGAGAGAGCGAGGCATTGCAGGTGTTGGCCTCGTCGGCGATCGCCTCCAGTTCATTCAAGTAGTCGCTCCCCTGGCGCAGGGGGTTGGCGGTGGGGTCGCTGGTCTCACGTTCGAGCGATCGCAGCACCTCCATGGCCCGGTGGCTGAGGGCGATATCTGCCGCCACTTGCAGCTCCTTGGGCACGGGCAACCCGTCACGGTGGAAGGCCCGCAGCACACCGTAGTTGTCGCGGTAGACCTGGGCGTAGAGCTGGTCGAGGCGTAGCAGGGTGTCTTGGGAGAGCAGCCCCATCATGCGGTGGCGCTCTTCGGCAAACAGGTCTTGCAGGCCGTAGGTGTGGGGGCCAAAGGCGCTGTTGATGGCGAGAATCACCTGGGCGGCACTGGCCGCACTCAGGCTTTCAAACACAGCCGCTTTGGCGCGGGTGTAGGCGAGGCGCGATCGCATCGCCTTGATCCCACAGTGGAAGTCCCAGCCGCCCAGGTGCACCACGGCAAAGGTGAGACTGAGGCTTTCGTGGGTAATGGTGGAGGTGATTTCGACCTGGCCCACCGCCAGGGAAATCGGCCCCAGGCGCTGGCGACGGTAGTCGTGCTGACTCACGGTGTAGCAGTAGATCGTCTGCTCGCTGCGGTAGTCGGTAAACAGCGACCCCATGGCGTAGTGGGCCACCACCTGCTCCAGCGAAATCCGGGAGGGTTTGACCAGAGACTCGTAGACCCCGGCCCCGGTGCCAAATTCTTCAACGTTGCTGGGGGCCTGGCTAAGGCGCTCCACAAACTCTTGCTCTAGGGCGATCCCCGCGACTTCGCCCGCCAGCTCCATGGCGCGGGTGGCGTAGCGCAAAATCTGGGTGCCCTCGGGGCGCGAGAGTTCTTCAAAGAACCAGCCGCAGCTGGTGTACATAAATAGGGCGTGGCGCTGCATTTCCAGCAGCTGTAGGGCGGTGACCCGCTCGATGGCTGAGAGTTTGCGGGTCTGGTGGGTGGCAAAGAAGGCGTCGATGGCAGCGGGGCTGCGATCGCCCATGACGGCTACGTAGGCATCGCGCGCCGCCCAGGGGTCGCGCAGCAGGGCCGCCCCATGATCTTCGTACACGGTTGCCAGCTGGTCGCGCAGCCAGTCGAGGGTGTCGCGCAGGGGGCGTCGCCACTGCTGGTGCCACTCACCGCCGCCGCCACAGCCGCAGTCATCCTGCCAGCGATCGACCCCGTGGGAGCAGCTCCAGGCGGTGACGGGCTTGAGTTCGGCTTCCCAGGTGGGGGGGTGGGTAGCCAGGTAGTGGGCGTAGTTGGTCACTGTCCAGCCCTGGCGGGGAAACTCTTCGGCCAGGGCGTAGGCCAGGGCTTTTTCGGCTCCGCCCCGGTGGTGGCCAAAGGTTTCGCCGTCGGTGGCCACCGAGATCAGCTGGAAGGGGCGGTGGTCGCCATGGATGGCCTGACTAACCCGCCCGACAAAATGCTGGGATGAACTCAGCACATCGTTAAAGCCCATGTCGCGGGAGATCGGGCCGTCGTAGAAGAAAATGTCGATGTAGCGGCTGGGGTCAGGGCTGCCGTCGGCGTGCTTCAAAAAGCAGCGGTAGGGGCGGCTGGGATCGATCTGGCCGCCGCCGACTTCTTGCCAGGTGTCGCGCTCGCCGTTGTAGCTGACCATGGGGCGGCAGCGCTGCACCTGGGACGGCGCCAGAATGGTGAACTTGATCCCCTCGGCGTGGAGCACCTCTAGGGTGGGGTAATCAATGGCGGTTTCGGCCAGCCAAATGCCCTCGGGCTGGCGGCCAAAGCGGCGGCGAAAGTCTTCAATGCCCCAGTGCACCTGGGTGATTTTGTCGCGGGGGTTGGCCAGGGGCAAAATGATGTGGTTGTAGACCTGGGCGATCGCATTGCCGTGGCCACTCAGCCGGGCGCAGCTGTTGCGATCGGCGTCGATGATGCGCTGGTAGGTCTCCAGGTCGTGGCGCTCCATCCAGCTCATCAGGGTGGGGCCAATGTTGAAGCTGATGTACTCAAAGGTGTTGACGATGCGGACAACTTCGCCGCGATCGTTGAGAATGCGGGCGTAGGCGTTGGGCCGATAGCACTCGTGGTGGATGCGCTCGTTCCAGTTGTGGAAGGGGGCGGCGCTGGGCTGCTTTTCGATGGCGTCGAGGTAGGGGTTTTCGCGGGGCGGCTGGTAAAAGTGGCCGTGGACGCAGACAAATACCCCGGTGCTAACGGCGGGGATCAGCCCGTCATGGGCATCATCGTAGGAATTTAGGGCCGCAGAATGGGTCTGCAACGCAGACTGCTGGAGTGAATCAGCCATAGGAAGTTAAAAACGTGAGTGAGGAAAATTGAACAACGCGGCCAGCTTTAGATCAGCTGCGCCACAACCAAAAATCGGGTTCTAGAGAAAACTTGGGGGCTGGGGATCATGGCCCAGTGGGCGGTTGGCTAGCCGATCAGGCTCTCTGTGGGCAGACCCAACTGCCGTAGATATAGCCTATTTTTCTGAGAATCAGGGGCTGGGGATCGGTGGGGACAGCAGCAGTGCCGGGGAACGGGAGCAATGGACGCTGTCACCGTCAGCTTTATTTAATCTATAGGGCTCTGCTGATTTTACCCTGCTTTTAAAGCTGGTTGGGCGCAATTCACTTCCCTTGACGTTTCGCAACAGCCGCCGCGACCGATAAATTGCCCTCCACAATACCCCCCTAAGCGATCCCACCCATCTATCCCAGGGCTAAACCCACCCCCTGGGGCAGCACCACCGTCACCACCGTCCCCTGCCCCGACTGGCTGTCGAGGTGGATGTGGCCCCGGTGGGTCTCGACGATCACTTTGGCGATCGCCAGCCCTAGCCCTGTGCCCTGCTCCCCATTGCGTAGCCGCGAGGGATCGGCCCGATAGAAGCGATCAAAGGCGTGGGCCAGCGCCTCGCCATCCATGCCCATGCCCGTATCCCGCACCGTCACCTGCACCGCTGGCTGGCCCTGGTGCTTGGTGGGCTTCACCTGCACCGTCACGGAGCCGCCGGCGGCGGTGTACTGCACCGCATTGCTGATCAGGTTGGTAAACAGCCGGGTGAGCTGGCCAGGGTCGCCCACAATCGTAGAGCTGGCGGTGGGGGGCGCGGCCAGCAGTGTCGATGGCTTAGACCGTGGTTTGCCAGAGCTTTTGTCAGCAGACTGTTTAGCCAGACTGGTCTCAGCCACCTCGACATGCAGGGCGACCTGGCGTTCGTCGGCCATTACCTGCTGCTCCTCCAGCACATCCTCCAGCAGCCCCTCCAGGCTGAGCGACGCCGGGGCGAGGGCAAGCAGCCCGCTCTCCTGGCGGGCGAGAAACAGCAGGTCATCCACCAGCCGCCCCAGCCGCCGGGTCAGCCGCTCGATCACCTGAAACTGTCGCTGCTGAATGTCAACGTCGGGATCGGGGTCTGACAGGGCTACCTGGGCATTGGTCTGGATCACCGCAATCGGGTTGCGCAGCTCGTGGGAGGCATCGGCGGTGAACTGTTTGAGCTGCTGGTACGAGTCGCGCACGGGAGCTATGGCAATTCCCGACAGCAGCCAGCCAATCGCCGCCACCGCCCCCACCATCAGGCTGGTGCCCAGGGCCAGATCGACAATCAGTCGGCGGCTGGGCTTAGTCACCTCAAACCAGGGGTGGCTGACCCGCAGATAGCCCAGCACCTGGCCGTCGGCCTGCACCCGCTCGGTAATCTGGCGAAAGAAGGTCTCTTGGCCCACCCGCACCGTTTCCCCCGCTGGGTTGACATGCAGAGGCACCGGGTTTGCCTCTGAAAAGGTGGACCACAGCAGCTGGCCACCGGGGCCAAACCACTCCAGGTCGATGTGGTCGTCTTCGACGGCGCGGGCGTTGTCGCGAAAGCTGGCCTCTACATTCACCCGCAGCGGTGGCCCCTGGGCACCAACCGTGGGATTGACCGTAGCGAAGATATGATCCCCAGCAGCATCGGGCTGAATCACCAGCGATCGCTCCACAATTTCCACCACATGGTTGAGGGTGTCATCTACCCGCTCGACTAGGGTGGTGCGCACGTAGAGGTAAAAGCCGCTGGCAAACAGCAGCAGCAGCACCGCCGTCACCGCCGTATACCAAAGCGCCAGTCGCCGCCGCGTCGCCTGAAACATAGACATTTAGGGCAATCTTTTCTAGGGCAATCTTTTCTAGGGCAATCTTTGCGTACTGATGGTCAGCCCCGGCTCGACCTTGGGCTCCCCGTGGGCGTAGGAGCCCAACAAAATGATCTGCTCTGGCTGGAGGGCAAACCCCAAGCGCTGGGTAGTGGGGCAAGCAGATCGGTGGTGAGCGGTGGCATTAGCTATCTGACCTGGCGAAGTGGGTGGCGATCCGGGGGTAATCCAGGGGCGATCTAGGGGCGATCGCTGGTTCTATCCTAATCCAGTGGCCCTAATCCAGCGGCAGGCGGCGGCAAACCACCTGCGCTACCAAACTGACTTTCCGGTCAGGGTGACGCACTCGGCCCCTAGGACGGTTGTCGAAGACTGGCCCCAGAGGCATTGCGCTATGCTTGAGGCGTAGTTGTTTTGGGGCTAATGGTAGCCACTCGCCTACCCTCGCCACTCCCCCCAGCACCGCCCATTGTCATGCGGGGGGTAAGTTGGCCAACCTACAAAACCCTCATGGTCGAGGTGGGGGGCGATCGCGCCTGGAGAATCGCCTACGATCAAGGAATCCTAGAACTCAGAATGCCGCTGGAAGAGCACGAAGAACCGAAGGGATTGCTGGAAAGCTTTGTGGAGGCGATCGCTGATGAACTCGAAATCGAAGTTAGAAAGTTAGGTTCTCTCACCTTAGAACGCGAAGATCTTGCCCGTGCCGTCGAGCCCGATAGCTGTTTTTACATTCAAAACGAGGCAGCGGTGAGAGGCCGAAAAATCAACCTCCCGGCAGATCCGCCGCCCGATCTAGTAATTGAGTCAGACTACACCAGCTCGTCGGTCAACAAGCAGTCCATTTATGCGGCATTGGGGGTGCCTGAGCTATGGCGATATACCCATCAAACCCTGCTGGTTTACTCGCGGGTGGCGGGTGGCTATGAACAGTGCGACTCTAGCCTGGCCTTTCCCTTTTTGCCCATTACAGAAGTGGGGTACTTCATCGAGCAAAGCCGCACCTGGGGCCAGCGCAGCGCCGTGCGACAGGTGCGCCAACGCATCCGCGAGATACTTGACGGCGACAACTAAGTCCCCAAGAATCAGCTCAATCTCTTCTCGCTATGGGTGGTTCCGCTAATCTGCTGGCCAGCGGCAGGCTCACTCAAGCTCATTATGCCAACGACGGGCAGGGCCACAGGGTATCCTTACAGCGGAAGCACCTGTTTGAGTCTTGCTGTGGTAGATACTCCCCAGGCCCAGGTAAAACCGCCTCGATCTCGGCGGCGAGGCAACGGTAAAACGGATACGGCAGCTCAAGTGCCACCCCTCAGCCGCAAAGCAGAGCGGGCTCAGAAGCGCCAGGCCCAAAAGGCACGCAAAGCACTGATCCAATACATCTCAGTGACGCTGTTTGCTGCCGGGCTGGTGGGGGTGCTGCTGGCGCTGTTGGGGCAGCCCAAGCTAGCCGCAGCGGCGACGGTGGCGATTGCCTGTCTGGCCCTTTCGTTCAAATATCCGCGCCAGGCGATCTACGGGCTGATCATCTATGTGCCCTTTAGCGGCACGGTGGTCTACGCCCTGGGGGGCAGCGGCATTTTGCAATTGGCCAAAGACGCGATCTACATTCCGGCGCTGATTGGGGTGATTCAGTTTTGTCGCCGCACCCGGCAGCCGCTGATTGTGCCGCCGCTGATCAAAATTCCGCTGCTGGTGCTGCTGGTGCTGTGCAGTCTGACGCTGCTGGTGGTCAACGGCAGTCAGCAGCTGGCCTCTAGCGGTGGCGAGACGCCGATTTTGATCGGGGTGCTGGGGCTCAAGGTGCTGATCGGCTACGTGCTGATTATTCCTTGTATTTACTATCTGCTGCGCGATCGCGAAGACGTGTACTTTCTCCTGCGCTTGCAGGTGGTGCTAATTCTCATCTGCTGCGGGCTGGGGTTCATCCAGTTTTTAATGCTCAGCACCGGCATTTGCCAGGGCACCGTGGGCGAGGGCGAAGACCTGTTTAAGGCATCCCTAGAGGCCCGCTGTTTTGTGGGTGGGTCGCTGCTCTACACCCCAGAGCAGGGGCAGATTCGGCTGCCGGGCACCTTTAACGCTCCCTGGCAGTGGGGCTGGTTTTTGATCTCTAGCGGCTTTTTTGCCTTTGGCACCGCCTTTAGCGATCGCAGCTCGATCTGGCGCATTGTCGGTCTGGCCTCGCTGGCGGCGGTGGGGGTGATGGCGGTGGTGTCGGGGCAGCGCATTGCCCTGGCTCTGGTGCCCACCACCATTGTGGGGCTGCTGCTGCTCACGGGGCAGGTGGCCAACCTGAAGCGGTTTGTGCCCATTGGCATTGGCCTGGGGCTGCTGCTCACGGTGCTGATGGCCCAAAACCCAGAGGTGGTCAGCGAGCGGTTCGACAGCTTCCAGAGCCGGTGGGAGGCCTCGCCGCCCCAGGCTTTTATTATTCAGCAGTTTGAATGGGCCCAAAACCAGCAGCAGGGGATCTTGGGCCGGGGGGTGGGGCGAGCCACCAACGCCGCCCGCATCTTTGGCAAAACCGAGCTGGTCGAAACCTACCACCCCAAGCTGATGTATGAGATCGGCCCCCTGGGGCTGCTGGCCACCCTGACGCTATACCTCACCCTCACCGTGGCGACATTTCGGGCCTACCGTTCGATCAAAGATCCCAACCTGCGGGGCTACGGAGCGGCCATGTGGGTATTTGTGCTGTTTATCAGCATCTTCCCCTACTACTACCCCCTAGATGTGGATCCGGTGAATATATACTATTGGTTGGCGGCGGGCATTGTGCTCAAGCTGCCCGAAATTGACCAGCGTGAGCGCCTAGAAGAGCGGCTCCAGGCCGCTGGTCGCCGCCGCAAACTGACCAAGCGCGAGCAAAAACAGCTTCAGCAGCAGGAAACCATCGTGTTTGAATAGGGGATGGTCTGGGCGGGCCTGCCGGGGCTGGGCTGGGTGGTGCGATCGCAACCCAGTGGCACAAGGCCCAGGCGCTAGCGCCAACTGCCCCGCCTTGATAGTACACTTGAACCTAGCGCAAACTGTTTAAAGCGTTTTTAACTTAATCGCTTCCTACGGAGACACCCCATGGCCCAGGCCCACAGTACCCTTGAGACGACAACCCCCGCCGCCCTAGAGGCCGATGGCTCGGCTAAGGGCGATGGCGCAGCCGATGCGATCGCGCCCGAAGCCGTAGACCCTGACCAGATCGACGACCTGTTCAAAGACCTCAAAACCCTGCTCAGCACCGTAGAAAAGCTGCAAAAAGCCCGCCAAGATGTCGGTGATATCAAGCCCCTAATTTTGCGCCTGCTCGACGGCGAACTGCTCTCCGGCGATGAGCTAGAAGAACTGCGCGGCGGCATCGGCGGGCTATCCAAGGTTCTCAAGCTCTATGGCGACTACCAGACTGCCCTAGAGCGCGCCCAGCCTGCCCGCAACATCCTCGACGAGCTGCTTAAGTCGTAGTCACCGTAGGGTGTGATTAGGCGGCCCACCACCCCCGCCACCCAGCTTTCAGATTGTGCCCGCCGTAATGCACCGCCCACGGTAGCGAGAAACTTTCAGCGGTGCATCGCTGCGCGGATGCACCCTACGGATCTATTGGGCATTCCAGGCGGCGGCGGCATCGCTGACGGCTTGGTCTACGGTTTTCTGTCCCAGCATCGCCGCCTGCAGGTTGTCGTAGACGATCGCCTGTAGTTCCTTAATCCCATCCATCGCCGGAATCAGCACCTGCGCTTGATCCATCTGGGCGGCGCTGACCGATCGGGCTTGCTCAACCCCCTGGGTGCCCTCGGCAGCGAAGTAACTATTCTCTAGCGCCCCGGTGGTGGAAGGCAGCACATTGGCGGCCTGGGCAAAGGCAAGCTGGTTGGCGTCGTTGGTCACATACAGGGCAAAGTCAACCGCCGCCTCGGGCACCTCCGTCGCCGCCGGAATCACCAGATTCATCACCGCCACGTTGGTCTTGCCGGTGTCGCCCGTGATCTGGGGGCCGCTGCCGGTGACGGCGGCGATATCCGGCGCGTTGGCCTCAATGGTGGGGAAAAACTCGGCCCCGGTCGACAGCAGCGCCACTTCCCCCGCCTGAAACAGCTCAATCGCCCGACGGTGGCCCTGGGTGAGCACCTCACGGGGCAGCAGCTCCTGCTGGTAGAGGTCAGTCCAGTACTGAAAGACGGCCCGACCCTGGGGATTGTCAAACCCGGCCTGGCCCTGGTCGTCTACTAAATTGACCCCCATCTGCACAAACGATTGCAGCACGTCAGCCGAGTCTTCGGGCACAAAGGTGGTGAAAAAGGCGTACTTGCCGGTGGCGGCTCTCACCTGACGGGCCACCTCGGCCAGCTCGGCGTAGGTGGTGGGCGGCTCGACCCCGGCCTCGTCTAGCAGCGCCTGGTTGTGCAGGGTGACATTGGTGGTCAAATACCAGGGAATGCCAAAGCTCTGGCCGTTGAGGGTATTGGCCTGCCAGATATTGGGCAGATAGACCGATCGATCGGCCTCAGAGATTTTGTCGTCGAGGGGCAGCCAGGCATTGCGGCTGGCCAGCTGGGCGGCAAAGTCGGGGTTGAGGTTGACCACGTCGGGGGCGGTGCCTGCGGTGACGGCGGTGAGAATCTTGCTCTGCATGTCGGCCCAGGGCACATCCACCCAGCGCACGGTGACCTCGGGGTTTTGGGCCTCGTAGCTGGCAATCAGCCCGTCAAAGTAGTCGGTAAAGTCGGGCTGCAGCTGCATTGTCCAAAACTCTACCTCCTGGCGACCGTCGGCAGAGGTCGTGGCGCTGGGCTGGCCGCTGCCGCAGGCCACCAACCAGCTGATCATCAACCCCAGCAGGGCAAACAGGCCAAAGCGGGCGACAGGGCGTAGTCTCATGGGCAATTTCCAGGGGGTGAGGGGATGGGCTAACTGGGTTTTGATGGCTCAAGCCAGCGATTACGGTTGTTTATTTTCGCTCAATTTGGGCAGTTGCGACGGCAGGTCACAAAATCACCTGCACCTGGGCCGCGCAGGCAATCGCCCGCTCCTTCGCCTCTGCCACCGTGTCGCCCAGGGCCAGGGCCACCCCCATGCGGCGGTTGGGGTGGGCCACGGGTTTGCCAAACAGCCGCACCTTGCTGGTGGGCACCTTCAGCGCCCGATCGAGGCCAGAATATTGGGGGTGATCGCTGGCCCCAGTCGCCAAAATCACCGCCGAAGCCCCCGGCTGCACCAGGGTAATCTCACCGATGGGCAGGCCCAAAATCGCCCGCACGTGCAGCTCAAACTCTGACTGGTGCTGGCTCACCAGCGTCACCATGCCGGTGTCGTGGGGGCGGGGGCTGACCTCGCTAAAGTACACCGTTTGGGGCTGGTCAGGTGGGCCAGCAATAAACAGCTCGACCCCAAACAGCCCCCAGCCGCCCAGGGCATCGGTCACAGCCTGCGCCATGGCCTGGCAGGCCGCCAGGGTGTCGGGGTGCAGGGCGCAGGGCTGCCACGACTCGCGGTAGTCGCCCGCCTCCTGGCGGTGGCCAATGGGGGGGCAAAAGTGGGTGCCGTCGCTGGCCCGCACCGTCAGCAGGGTGATTTCGCTATCAAAGGCCACAAAGCCCTCGACGATGACGCGATCGCTTTTGCCCCGGCCCGCCTCTCTCGCATACTGCCAGGCGGCCAATACCTCAGATGCTTGGCGCACGGTGCTCTGGCCCTTGCCCGACGAACTCATGATCGGCTTCACCACGCAGGGCAGCCCGACGGCGGCCACCGCCTCTAGGTACTCGGCCTCGGTGCTGGCAAAGCGAAAGGGGGAGGTCTTGAGCCCCAGATCCGCTGCCGCCAGTTTCCGAATGCCCTCGCGGTTCATGGTCAGCTGGGTAGCCCGTGCGGTGGGGATGACCCGCCAGCCCTCGGCCTCTAGGGCGACTAGGGTGCCGGTGGCAATGGCTTCTACCTCCGGCACGATCAGACTGGGGCGCTCGGTTTCGACCACCTGCCGCAGCCGATTGCCGTCTAGCATGTCGATTACGTGGCAGCGGTGGGCCACTGCCATGGCCGGAGCATGGCTATAGCGATCGACTGCAACCACCTCTAGGCCGAGCCGCACGGCCTCTAGGGCCACCTCTCGACCCAGCTCGCCTGAGCCCAGCAGCAGCAGGCGTTGGGCACCTTCCTTGAGGGGGGTGCCGAGGGGGGCAAAGGGTGCAGTCATGGGCCGTTACTCCAAAAAAACAATCGGGCGTCAATAATTTTTTAATGTTAAGTGCTCGCTTTTCAGAATTGTGTGTACCATCGCTGTGATGCTGGGCAGCGTTGGCCCGGTATCGACGCAGGAGCAGCGGCGAGATCACTAGTACATGAAGGCAGAAGTAAGAAGGCAGAAGGCAGAACGGGAACTCCAGGTCATCCAAGGGTTTCGGCGTTAGCCAATGGGTTGGTTTATTTCTGCCTCGGGGTACTAGGTGCTGAGTCGAGGGTGCTGAGTTGAGAACACTGAGTATTTCTATCCCTTCAACAAGACCTTAAACAAGAAAAGTGGAATTTCTGAATTAAATTGTGTACCATTCGTTAGCACT
Organism: Leptolyngbya sp. DLM2.Bin27; assembly: GCA_007694115.1. Classification (GTDB taxonomy): domain Bacteria; phylum Cyanobacteriota; class Cyanobacteriia; order Phormidesmidales; family Phormidesmidaceae; genus Nodosilinea. The sequence goes on from RECJ01000170.1 coordinate 14,625, forward strand.
TTTCCCCCTGGGAAGGTCGCTAAGCTGCCTTGTTTCTGCCTAAACGCCTGAAAACGACCTTAAAAGGGAGTTAATGGGTCTATTCTGGCCTGCCTAGTTGTCTGTTGAACCGGGCGGTCTTTCTGGTTACTCACCTGTTTTTCGGATACTGCCGTGGATAGTCTCAGATCCATTTTTAATCGCAAGCCTCGGGGTGTAGGTATTGAACTGACCCCCGAGAGAGTTAACCTGGCCCGCCTGAAAAAGCAGGGAACTGCCCTCAAGCTAGAAAGCTTGGCCTCAGTCGAGCTGACGGAAGGGATCTATGAGGAAGGTCAAATTTTAGACACCGCCGCCATGGCTGACGCCATTCAAACGGTGCTGACCGAAAGCAAGCTCAAGGTCAAGCAGGCTACCACCGCCATTCCGGGGCGGGCAATTACCCGAGTGATTCCGGTGCCCGCCGAGCTAGACGACGACGAACTGCGGGAGATGGTGCTCAACCAAGAGGCCAGCCTCTACCTGCCCTTCCCCCGCGAAGAAGCCGACGTCGATTACCAAAAGCTTGGCTACTTTGTCGACGAAGACGGGATTGAGAAGGTGCAGGTGCTGCTGGTGGCGGTGCGTAAAGACCTCACCGACCCCTACATTGAGGTGTTTCAGCAGGCGGGGCTGATGCTCAACGTGCTCGAAACTTCCAGCTTTGCCCTAATTCGCACCATTCGCGAGCAGCTGCGGCAGTTTACGCCCCAAGAGGCCGCCGCCGTGGTCGACATTGAGTTCGAGAATACCGAAATTTCCATCGTGGTCGATGGGGTGCCCCACTTTTCGCGCACCGTACCCATTGGCACCTTCCAGATTCAGAGCGCCCTCAGCCGCGCCATGAACCTGCCCCCGTCACGCAATACCGAGCTGCTCCAGGGCATGACGGTGCCAGTGCAGAGCATGGATACCGTCGGTGCGCTTCAGATGGGCGGCGGCACCAACCCCGGCACCACCGCCATGCTGCGGGTGCTGGGTGAACTGTCAGATGAGCTGCGTCGCTCGATTGATTTTTACCTCAACCAGGGCGAAGACATGGAGGTCGCTCAACTGCTGCTGGCTGGCCCTGGGGCCTCTATTGGCCAGCTCGACGAATTTTTGGCCCAGCGGCTGAGCTTGCCCGCCAGCCAGATAGACCCGATTTCGGCCCTTTCCCTGGAGGTCGATGAAGACATTCCGGACGGGCAGCGAGCTGGGTTGGCAACGGTGATCGGTCTTGGTCTGCGGGAGGTTTAGCCATGTACAGTCTCGATATTAATTTTCTCAAAGACCGTGAGGTGCGGGTCTTTGAAGCTCGGCCCCGAGCGCGGAGTGGCCCAGCTGTGGTGGGCGATCGGCGGCCTTTGTTTATCGGTCTGGCGGTGGCGCTGGTGCCGTTGGCCCTGGTGGGGGGCTACTGGGCCGTGATCCGTGGCCAGGTTAACCAGCTAGAGGCCCGCAGCCGCGAACTCGACACCGAGCTGGCTCAGCTGTCGAGCCAGCTGGCCGAAATTAGCACCATTCAGCAGCAAATTGATGCGGTGCGGGCCGAAAATAATGCCTTTGTGGCGGTGTTTAACGAGATTGTGCCCTGGTCAGCGCTGCTGCAAGACATTCGCAACCGCACCCCTAGCCGGGTGCAGATCGTCAACCTCAACCAGAGCGCCGGGACCACCCTAGAGGTTGACCCCAGCGTCACGCCGCCCGCTGCCGGCGGGCTTGATATTAGCGGGGTGGCCTGTTCCTACGACGATATCAACGATTTTGCCCTGGTGCTTCAGCGATCGCCCCTCTTGCAGTCGCAAACCGTGGCCATTAACCAGGCGCAACAGCAGCCTACCCTGCTTGACCCCCAAACCCAGGGCCGCTGCCCCGGCACCGCCGTGGGCGACCCCGACTTTTTGATTGACTACAGTATTGGGGCCAACATTACCAGTACTCCGGCCTCCCAGCTGGTGGATGAGCTAGAGCGTCAGGGCACCGTTGGTTTAGTGAGCCGTCTGCAAGCCCTGAGAGAAAAAGGAGTGATCGAATGACCGCAGCTGGTGATTTTCTCCCCGTTGACGAGAACCAAAATCTAGAAGAGGTCAAACCCACCTACCCAATTGTGTTTGGGGTAGAGCTAACGCCTAAGGTTCAGGGAATTGCCCTGGCGGTGTTGGGTTTGGTGGGGGCTTTTGCGCTCTACAACTTTGTGGTGCAGCCGGTAGAGGAACAAAAAGCTGCCCTCGAAACCGACGTGGCCCAAAAGCAAGATCAGGTCAACCAACAGCGGGCGCGCCTGCAAAACCGAGCCGAGCTGCAGGCTGAGTTGGAGGCTGTCCTCGACCAGCGGGTCGGTGTGTATAGCCTGTTGGGGAGTTCTCAAACCCTCGACACCCTGCTGCTCGACATCAACCAGCAGATTCAAAACAGTAATGCTGCGATCGCAGATGTACTGAGGGCCGACCCGGTGCCCCTCGACAACGCTCAGCTAGCCGCCCTGGGCCTCAGCCGCGCTCAGATTGAGCGGGTTAGAGCCGAGTTTGCTGGCAACCCCCAGATCCAAAGACAGCTCTTTACCTCAGAGCTGCTGCGGTTTAACCCGAGTCCGTCTTCGCTGGTGGTCGAAGATATCCCCCCCGAACTCAGCGGCAGGCTAGAGCGGGTCACAGTCGATGTGTCGATGCAGGCGCTGTTTCCCCAAACCCTCAGCATTATGCGCAACATCGAGCGCCTAGAGCCGCTGATTATCATTCGCAATATGCAGCAGAGCATTGCCCCCCCGCCCCAGGGAGCCAGCGAAGAGCAGCTTTTGGGCATTAGTCGGCTGCTGCTGACCGACTACACCCTAGAGGTGCTGGTGCCCGTGGGCGACCCCACTACGCCGCCTGCGCCCCCGGCCGAAGAGCCCGCCGAGGGCGAGGGCGAGGCCGAAGGCGGCTAACCCGGAATGATCTCGTCGCCACCCGGTGGCCCATTTGCCAGCCCAGTCAAACCCGCGCGGCCCAGCCGCATCTGTGATGGAGGAGTGAACCGTGAATCCCTTGATGAAACTACAGCCGATTTTGCTGAGTAGCGCCCTAGTGACCCTAGTGGCGCAGCCGGGCCTGGCCTCGGTGACCAGCATTACCAATGTTCGCGTCAATACCACACCTACTGGTATCGACCTGGTGTTTGAAACCCAGGGCGGCGACAACAGTAATATTTTTACCGTCAACCAGGGCAACACCCTGCAAGCCGACATTACCCGCGCCCAGCTCAATCTGCCCAACGGCAATGGCTTTACCCAGGCCAACCCCGCCCCCGGCATCAGCCAGATCTCGGTGGTGCCCCTCGATGCCAACAGTGTGCGAGTTACGGTCAACGGCACCAGCACTTCGCCCGTGGGGGCCGTGGCGTCTAACGGTAGGCAGATGGTGCTGTCGATTCGCAGCGATGGTCAGGCGGTTCAACCGCCGACGCCTGTGCCCGACACGATAGTCACTGTCCCCGCTCCGGCGACAGCGCCGCCTGCGGTGGCCCAGGCCACGCCTCAGCCTGCGCCCCAGGTCGCCCCTGAGGTGCCTACCCCGGCTAGCCCGAATGTGCTGGTGCCTAGCCCCGAAGTCACTATTGATGGTACTCCGGTACCTCGGCCCCAGATACGGCAGGCACCTCCCTTTTTACCCAGGGCTGTAGCTCCGCCAGTAGGCGATATTTCTGTGGCAGAGAGTGTGCCCACCTTTGACAGCATCAACCTCGGCAGCAATGAGCGCATCCCCAGGCTGCTGCTACGCGATGCCCCGGCTCGTGAAGTCTTGTCGCTGCTGGCTCGCGCTGCGGGGCTGAACCTAGTGTTTACCCCTGGGCAGGCTACCGGGCAAGGGGCGGCAGCGGCTAGCCCTGATGGCCCCCCGGTGAGCCTAGATATTGAGAATGAGTCGGTGCAGGAGGTGTTTAACCATGTGCTGCGGGTCACGGGCCTACAGGCCAACCGGGTGGGGCGCAGCATTTATGTTGGCCCTCAATTGCCTGCGTCAGCCCAAAATGTCAGCGCTCGAACCCTCAGGCTTAACCAAGTCGATGCTGCGGTTGCCACTAACTTTCTAGTTGCCTTAGGGGCAGAAAGTGCCGTTAGCCGTCAGCGTTTAGTTACCAATGTTAATGCGGTAGCAGTTGCAGAGGGAACGCCGGCCATTACTGAGACTCAAACCTCAACGGTTGAACAAATTGAGGTAAACCGAGTTGAGTTTCTAGATAGCCAGAGTATTTTGCGAGGTCTACAGGTTGTTGCTGATGAGCGCACTAATTCAGTAACGCTGGTGGGTCGATCTGACTTGATTGCGATCGCAACTGAGCAGCTGACCCGCATTGATGTTCGGCGACGCCAGGTCGCAATCAATTTGCGGGTGATTGACATTGACCTCAATGCGCTGAATGCAACAGGGAGTAGTTTCTCCTTCCAGTCAGGTGACTTTGGTGCGCTTAGTGCAGGTGGCTTAGGCATTTTCAATCTTGGCCCTGCTATTCCAGGCGTGCCTCTTCCTCCCAGTACCCCAACTGGGGCCCCTATTATACCCAGAGCCATAACTGGGCCGTTTTCTAACTTTACCCCTGAAAACTTTCTGCTTCAGCTTTTTGGAACAGTACAAAATGGCGACGGCAAGATTATCACCGATCCAACATTGATCGTCCAAGAAGGTCAGAGCGCGACGGTTCAACTAACGCAAGAAGTCGTTACTGACATCACAACAACAACAACAATTACTGATGGTGGTTTGATCAACATTGAACAGGAAGTCGAGAGAACCCCTGCTGGTTTGATTCTTCAGATTAACGTTGACCGGATTGATGACAACGGCTTTGTATCGCTTTCAGTCGCACCGAGTATCTCAGCTCCTACTGACACCTTCATACTAGGAGATGACACGATCTTTCTTTTGTCTCAACGGCAGCTTTCATCTGGGCAAATTCGAGTGCGGGACTCTCAAACTCTGCTCATCTCTGGCATCATCCAGGAATCAGAACGTACTTCTGTGAATAAGATTCCTATCCTTGGAGACATTCCAATCTTAGGAGCGCTATTTAGAAGTACTGTCACTAATAATCAACGACAAGAATTAATTATCTTGCTGACACCTCAAATTATTGATGATAGCGATCAGTCGGTGTTTGGCTATCAATATACGCCCAGTGAGCAGGTGCGAGATGTTCTTCAAAATCGCGGTCAGTAGGCTGCTCTCAAGACTTCACGGTTTTCTCTAAAAGGGACAATCACAATAGGGGTGGATGCATCGAAAGGAATGCATCTGTCCCTATTTTTTTAGGTGGTAGCCATACCTACTCGGCAAAGTATGAGCCGTACATGATGTACTCATCTCTCTGGAGGTGGCTGGCGTCGGGGTAAAAAGCAACCTCTATCGAATCGGCGGCACCGTTGGTGTCGGCTTGGGGCATGAGCTTGATGAACTGGTTTTGCGTGTCGTAAAAGCTAGGGCGGGCCTCTAGCTCCAGTAAATAGCCGCCCTCGGTGCCCACGAGCTGATAGGGGCTGCTTTGACCGCTGCTCCACTGCACCTGATCGGGGGTGATAGTCATAGAGCCAAAGGCTAGCAGCACATTGCTCAGGGGTTGCCACTCGGCAACGAGGGCGTTGGGCAACGTAGCGGCAGGGGCATTGGTCGGAGTCGCTGGCGTCGGCTCGACTGGGGGCGCAGGTTGGGCGGTTTCGGGCGGTGCAGGGCTTTCGGCCTGGGGCTGAAACGGCAGACGGCAAGATGCGATCGCAGCCGCCACAGCCACCATCATCAGCCCCCTGTGGAGCGACCTTCGCACCGAGGAGCGCAGCCTGATCGGAGCTAGTTGTACGGCCATATCAGCACTCCAGGGCACGCTTTAATCTCATGGTAGCCTGTTGCTGAGTCGCCCAAGGCAGCCGCTGTGACGCTCATTGGGGTGCTCTATTGAGGCATGGCCCAGGGGATTTGGGGCTGAGTATGCGCGCCCTGCACCAGGCTGGGTAAAGTATAGGGGGCGCTTACTTGTGCAACCCAAGTGCGATCGCTACAGTTGGGGGTAAACCCAGGAGACTAGGCTATGGCTCAGACGGTGCAGGCAGCAGCGGCGACGACAACGGTTACAGATCCCCAGCCCGACGTAGAACTGCGCCAGGTGATTAAAACCTTTGGGTCAGACCTGGCGGTAAACCAGCTCAATCTAGCCGTGCAGCCGGGCGAGTTTTTTAGCCTTTTAGGCCCCTCGGGCTGCGGTAAAACCACCACCCTGCGGCTGATTGCGGGGTTTGAAACCCCCACCGCTGGCGATGTGCTGATTCAGGGAGCTAACGTCAGCGCCGTGCCCGCCCACCGTCGCCCGATCAACACGGTGTTTCAGAGCTATGCCCTGTTTGACCACATGACGGTCAAAGACAACATTGCCTTTGGGCTCAAAATTCGCCGCATAGCAGCGGCCCAGGTGCGCGATCGCGTCGCCGACGCCCTGCGCCTAGTGCGCCTAGAGTCGATGGCCAACCGCTACCCCGCCCAGCTCTCTGGGGGCCAGCAGCAGCGGGTCGCCCTGGCCCGCGCCCTAGTCAACCGCCCGGCGGTCATGCTGCTAGACGAGCCCCTCGGTGCCCTTGACCAAAAGCTGCGTAAGCAGATGCAGATTGAGCTGACTACCCTGCACCGCCAGTTGGGCATCACCTTTATTATGGTCACCCACGACCAAGAAGAAGCCCTGGCGCTGTCCGATCGCATCGCCGTGATGAACAACGGCCAGATCGAGCAAATTGGTACCCCCAGCGACATCTATGACCGGCCCCATACCCCCTTTGTGGCCGACTTCATTGGCGACACCAACCTGCTGCCGGGCCGCATTGACCAGGTCAACCCGGCCCAGGTGCGAGTCACCACCGAGAGCGGTCTGCGGGTACTGGCCCGCGCCACCGCTCTGTCTGCGGCCCAGGCTGTAGTGGTGAGCGTGCGGCCCGAAAAGATTAACCTCAGCCTAGGCGCTACCGGAGGCGAGGGCAACTGCTACCAAGGGCAGGTGAGTCACCTGATGTATCTGGGCACCCACCTGCACTGCATTGTGCGCCTTAGCTCAGGCGACTCTCTAACCGTGCGCCAGCCCAACCGAGCCGACACCCCCATCGCCATCGATACCCCCGTCTATGTGCACTGGTCGGCTGACGACTGTTTGGCCCTCACAGCGGCTTAACTGCTGGACTGAGAATTTAGATCTGCGATCGCTAACCTAACGGCAGCCCTATATCGCTACGGCCAAAGCTGCCGGAGGGATGCTGTTGTAGCAACAGATCTGGGCAAGAGTAAGACTTTTCGGCCAACCTGTAGGGGCAAACGGCGGTTCGCCCAGGGGTATCGGCGATAGCCAAGCAGGATTCGGTATTAGATATCGATTCAGTGGTCAAATCTACGACCCTAGTACGAAGCAAGAAGGCAGAAGGCAGCAAGGGAATTCAATATCATGCAAGGGTTTCCGCGTTAGCTAATCGGTGGGTTTATTTCTGCCTCACAGTACTAGCCAACCCTAAAGGCTCGATTGAGAAGTAATTATTTACAATCCAGAAACCCCTACAAGCAGGAGAATTAAGGAAAGTCTGCAAGCCTTAAGAGATATGTCAGACTGCTTGTTTATCTTGTTGGTTAGCATAATTTATAAATGGTAGCCAAATCAGCCTCTGATTAGCTCGTACTTAAGGCAAAAATAAAGGCGAAAATAAATCACCTATTTGGTGAGGCGACCCCCCTTACTTGTTATAAGTTTCTGGTTTTGCCTTCTACCTTAAAGTGCTAGTCTGGCTATTTTTAATAATCAGATTATTGCCGTGAGCAAGCTAGGGAACATTTGTTCTTAATTCACTGAAATCAAATTTTCCCCAAATTATCATCTTAAGCGTCAAGTTTTAGGGGGAGGAAATGATGAATACTGAAAATTCTATGACAGCCCAAGATTTACTCAGGGCTTATGCTTTAGGAAAACGTGACTTTAGGGGTAAAGACCTTAGAGGCGTAAAGATTGAGACCCATTATGTGAGTGGTGAAAATATCAGTGACAGTGTATGTGGTTTCTTGAAATTTGGCCCTGACTTTCAAGACAAAAAGAATGATGTCCTTGCAATCAAGCATGAGCAGCTTGATCTAAGTGGATCAGACTTTAATTTTTCCAACTTGAGTGGAGCTAATTTCAGTCAAACAAATCTTAGCGGTTGCAATTTTGAAGGAGCAAATCTTTCTGGTGCTGACCTCAGAGAGTCTGACTTGACTGGAGGTAATCTTTCTGGTGCAAATTTAACTGGTGCAAATCTGTGCCATGCCAATTTGGGTGGTGCAGATTTACAGGGGGCTAAGTTTATTAATGCATACCTCAGAGATAGCATATTATGTCAAGCAGTTTTCCATAACAATGATTCATATCATCCTTGTTTTCATGGGGCTGATCTCAAAGACGCAAAATTTTGTGGTGAAAATCTGAGTGGAGTTGACTTCTCAGAAGCAAATCTTGAAGGTGCATGTCTTTGCCGAGTTGATTTAAGTAATGCAGTCTTGACAAGAGCAAACTTCAGGTCAGTTAATTTGCATAGATCTATTTTGGATAATGCGGTTTTGATTGCCTCTGACTTATGCTACGCTGACCTTTCCGAAGTTCAGATGAGACATGCCAATCTGCAAAATTCAGACCTTCAGTTTTCCAATTTGCACAAGGCAAATTTAGATGAATCTGACTTGACAAATGCTGATCTGAGCCGAGTTAATTCAACCCAGGCAAGTTTTGTGAATGTAAAATTCACGAACGCAAATTTGGCTGCTGCCAATTTGCGTAAATCTAACTGCAAAGGGGCTGATTTTACTGGCGCAAATCTCTGGGGAGCAAATTTGACTGCTGTCAATTTGCGTGAATCTAACTGCAAAGGGGCTGATTTTACTGGCGCAAATCTCTGGGGATGTGAGTTTGGCACTAGACGTAATTGGGAATGAAAGTGTGCTTACTCAGTTAATCATCACCCTTTGCCTGATGTTTTCTGCGATTTTACCTTTCCAAGGCTTAAAGATCTGACCATCCTCCAAGGGTCTTTGAGGGTTGATCGTACTGTTTGGTAGAGCCAGTACTCCTCGGTCTCGGTATTCAGAGAGAATATCTACGCCTCACCCAGCAAATATTTAGCGATTAGGTAGAAGAGCACTTTTGCAGCGGCTGAAGTGAAAACATCTGCAAAATGATCGGCGACTCATTGATTTATTCGGTCTTTTTGCCGACATATCTAGCCTAATACTAACTACCGGATAAGGGATATTACTCAACTAGAATGTAATATTTGAAACAATGAGAAATAAACAAGTTTCAGATTGCAAAACTAGGTGATGCTGTAATGCTTAGCTAAAAATGAGGCAAGGAATACAAAATCCTGCTTGGCTACCCCCGATACCCAACGGGCTAGCCTGTAGGGGCGAACGGCGGTTTGCCCTCAACCAATCGGGTATTAGGGCTATCCTCAGTTAGCCCAGTTGTAGGCAGCGGTGAGGGTGATGGTGTCTTGGGAGGTCATCGCCATGGTTGGATCTGGAAACTCTTCCTCAACCCAGCTCTCGAGATCTGCCAGCGCCCTGGGGTAAATGTCGTCGGGCACCCGCCACATATGGCTATAAATGCGATCGCGGTAGACTCTGATCAGATCGTCCACGGCAATTTGGTGAGACAGGTCTGCAACCACCACCGTTGCCAGCGTTGCCCCCTGCCCGCGTAAACGCCCTAGCACCTCCTCGGTCATGCCGCCGGTAAACCCAGAGTCATAGCCGTAGCCCGCTAGGATTTGCCGCCACTGTCGCCCAATGGCATCGCGGGTAGCAGTTTTGTTGGTGGGGTGGTGAAAGTAGATCAATACCCCAGCGGGCTTCAGCACTCGGCGTAGCTCATCCATGGCGGTTTGCCAGTCAGCGATGAGGTGCAGGATGTGGGGGGCGATGGCGACATCAAAGCTGTGATCCTCCAGCGGTAGCGCCGTCACGTCGGCATTGATCAACGTCAGCCGATGGGTCTTGCCCTCCAGCTTCTGCCGTAGCTTGTCCATCATGGCCTCAGACACATCGACTCCGGTATAGCCATAGCCCCGCTCGACCAGGGGCAGAGCGACCCGCCCGGTGCCAATACCAGGCTCAAAAAAGGTGGTTTCGGGGGTGGCCTGGGCAAGCTTTAAGATCTCACCTGTGAGCCGTTCAGACACCGCTGGGGTCAGGGTGCGGGTCTGGTCGTAGAAGTCGGCTGCTCGATCAAAGGAGATGGTCATGGACGGTTCTGGAGGGCGGCAGTATGAACCTGGGTGTGGGCACACAGCTGGGTGCCTTGGCTACAGCGCGTCGTGGACGGCCTTGACCAGTTCTTCGACGGTGTAGGGCTTGGGGAGAAAACCTTGAATGCCTACTGGGGCAACCGGAGACGCTTCACCGCCGCTGTGGGGCAGTCCGCTGACGGCGATGATTTTAACCTGAGGATTGAGCTTCTGGAGAATGCGAATGGTGGTCGTTCCATCCATCGCTGGCATCATCATATCGACAATGACTAGGCCAATATCGCTCTGCTGCTGGGCATAGAGTGCGATCGCTTCAACTCCATCGCTGGCGGTTAACGCTCGGTAGCGATAGGTTTCTAAAGAAGCTTTAGTGACTTCGCGCACATTAACTTCGTCATCTACGACTAAAATCAGCTGGTGATCACCGACCAGTACTTCTAGATCAACCACCTCAGCCCCATAGGCAGCGGTGACGGCGGGCAGAAAAATTCTAAACTGAGTTTCTTGGTCTGGGGTGCTTGACACGGTGATGAAACCGCGATGGCTTTTAATAATTCCCAGCGCCGTTGAAAGCCCCAGCCCGGTGCCCTTGCCAACGTCTTTTGAAGTAAAGAACGGCTCAAAAATGCGGTCGAGCATTTCAGAGGAAATGCCCACCCCATTGTCTTTCACGGTGATCGCAATGTATTTTCCTTCTTTGGCCTCTAGGTTGGTGCGGGTGTAGTTTCTGTCGAGGGTCAGATTTTCGGCTGAGAGGCTGAGTAGCCCTCCCTCGGGCATGGCATCCCGGGCATTGACGCACAGATTCATCAGCACTTGGTGAAGCTGGGTGGCGTTGCCAATGACCGGCCAAAGATCGCCGGGCACATCTACCTCTAGCTCAATCGATTTAGGAAATGTTTCTTGAATAATCTGCTGAATCTCTCGGATCAAATGCCCAGTTTGAAGGACTGTTTCATTGCCTTCACCCCCCCGGGCAAAGGACAGCACCTGTTTAATAATTTCGGCCCCCCGCCTGGCATTGGTCTCCAAAATTTTGAGCATATGCAGGCTGCGCTCGTCTAGATTGCCGGGTTTCATCTGCAAGAGCTGAGCCGTGGTTAAAACGGGGGTCAAAATATTGTTGAGATCGTGGGCTATGCCGCTGGCCAGGGTGCCAATACTTTCTAGGCGCTGAGCCCGAAAAAACTGAGCTTCTAGCTGCTTTTTAGCCGTCACATCGGTATTGACGATCAGAATAAATTTGGGCCTGCCATCGTCATCGCGCACCAGCGTCCACCGACTTTCGACGGTGATCTTTTGTCCGGCTTTGGTGATCTGGTTGAGTTCGCCCTGCCACTCATGGTCGATCATGAGCTGCTGCTGAGCCACTTCAATTTGGGCTAAACCATCTTGAAAGAGCAGACTCACTGTTTTGCCCAAGGCTTCATCCACCGTCCACCCATACAGCCGTTCGGCCCCCTTATTCCAAAACAAAATTTGATTTTGCACATCGCGCACGAGAATGGCATCGGTGGCAATGTCGAGTAGGGCAGCCTGTTCGCGAATTTTTTGCTCCGTTCGTTTCCGCTCGATCGCATAGCGAATCGAACGCACCAGCAGTTCACCGGTAATTTGACCTTTGACTAGGTAATCTTGAGCCCCCGCCTGCACTGCCCTGAGGGCTAGGGTTTCGTCGTTGAGGCCAGTGGTGACGACAATGGGCAGATCGCGCTCCTGCTGCTGCAATTGGGTAAAGGTAGACAATCCTTGACTGTCGGGCAAGAACAGATCGAGCAGCACGATATCGACCGGGTTTTCTCGCAGGTGCTGAATGCCCTGGCTGAGGCTGTTAGCATACTCTAAGTGAATCGCAACCGAGGTCACTTCCCGCAGCAGTTCCTGCAAGAGCCGCCGATCGCCGGGGTTATCTTCGATCAAAAAAACGTGGATCGGGGTTTGGTTATCCATGGGTTACTCCGATGGCAGCTGCACCATAGCCAACCAAAAATCTTCAATCGATCGGACGCTTTTTGTAAACTGTTCGAGGTCAATTGGTTTAGTAATGTAGCAGTTGGCGTAGAGATTGTAGGCGTTCATAATGTCGTCTTCCGCCTGGGAGGTGGTGAAGACGATCACCGGAATATGCCTGAGGTTGGCGTTGGTTTTAATTATTTGCAGCACCTCCAGCCCGCCTCGCCGGGGTAGGTTGAGATCCAGTAACACCAACTTGGGCTCGGGGGCATGGGTATAGGGCGGGGTGCGATACAAAAACGCGATCGCTTTTTCCCCGTCATCGACCACATTGATATGGTTTTGAATGCGGCAATCTTTGAGCACTTCCTGGGTCAACCTAACATCGCCGGGATTGTCTTCGACCAGTAAAATCTCAATGGGCTGGGCGGGCTGGGCAGCGCTCTTGGGGTGTACCATCACTGGGCACCTCCCTCGGCAAGGGTGAAGTAAAACGTTGTGCCTTGGCCTGGCTCAGACTGAACCCAAATGTTGCCGCCGTGCCGCTCGACAATTTTCTTGCAGACCGCCAGCCCGATGCCGGTGCCGGGATAGTCGGCTCGATTATTTAGCCGTTGAAAAATCACAAAGATTTTTTCAGCATACTGAAGGTCAAGGCCAATGCCATTATCTTGGATGGCGAACAACCAGTCATCTGCCTTTTGACTGGCTTCGATGGCAATGCGGCAAGGGTCTGCGCTGCGAAATTTGATAGCATTGCCAATTAGATTTTGAAACAGCTGGGTTAGCTGGGTGGGGTCGGCCCGCACCTGGGGCAGATCGCCGTAGGTAATGACGGCTCCACTGTCTTTGATCGCCAGCTGCAGGTTGGCGATCGCACGTTCGACCGCCAGCCCACAGCTGGTTGGCTCTAACGCCTGCCCCTGGGTGCCCACCCGAGAGTAGGTCAGCAGGTCGTTGATCAGGGTGCGCATACGCAGGGCACCGTCGACGGCAAACTGAATAAAGTCGTCGGCATCGGGGTCGAGGCGGCCCTGGTAGCGACGCTCTAGGAGCTGGAGGTAGCTGGTGACCATGCGCAACGGTTCCTGGAGGTCGTGGGAGGCAATGTAGGCAAACTGCTGGAGTTCGTCGTTGGATCGGGCTAGCTCTTGACGCTGCTGGGTTTCCTGCGCTAGCAGCTGGGCCTGGGTGAGGGCGATCGCCACCTGATCGGCCAGCTGCAGCAGCAGCTCGGTTTCAAAGGTCGTCCACTGGCGGGGGGCAGCGCACTGGTGAGCAATCAGCAGCCCCCACAGGTCGCCCTGGGTCAAAATCGGCACTACCAGTTTGGCTCTGACCTGGAGCTGGTGCAGAAAATCAACTAGGCAGGGCGGAATATCGCGATCGCGCTCAACGTTGCCCAACCTGCGAATCCGACCGTGGCGATACTGATCTTTAGTCTCCGGAGGAAACACCTCGGGGGGAAAGACAATGCCCATCACCTGGGGCCAACCGCCCTGCACCGCTTCGGCTACGCTGCTGCCGGTGCCATCGGGCCAAAGCCGGTAGATCAGCACCCGATCGGCCTGCAAAATTTTCTGCACTTCGTTCACCGAGGTTTGCAAAATGTCGTCGATCTGTAGCGACTGGCGAATTTTGAGGGTGACTTCGGCCAACAGCTGCGATCGCTGATTTTGCCGCCGCAGATCGGCTTCAGCCTGTTTGCGATCCTCGACTTCCTGCGCCAAACGGGTATTTTGATCCCGCAGCTGCCGCGCTAGGCTCTGCAATCGCAGGTGGGTATTCACCCGGGCCAGCACTTCTTCGTACTGTAGCGGCTTGGTAATAAAATCCACCGCGCCCAGGGCAAAGCCTTTCACCTTGTCGGTGGTTTCGGTCAGGGCCGTTAAAAAAATTATTGGAATCGAGGCCGTAGCCTCGTTCTCCTTCAGCCGCCGACAGGTTTCGTAGCCGTCTAGGCCCGGCATTAAAATGTCGAGCAAGATCAAGTCAGGGGTGGCATAGTGGGCCGTCTCCAGGGCGCTTTCCCCATCTTCGGCAAACAGCACCTTAAACCCCGCATGGCTCAAAAAATCGAACAGCACTTCCAGGTTCATGGGGGTGTCATCGACAACCAAGATGGTGCCTGCCTGGGCGGTGCTGGCTGGGGCGGTGTCTGGTGGGGCGGTGTCTGCGCTCATGCCGGTAGTTGGTAGCGTTTAATCAAGTCGATCGCCTGTCTTCCCTTATAGTCCATCGCCAGCTGCCTGAGCTGGAGAGTAAAGGCAGCCCACTGGGGGGATGAGGTCTCTAGGCGCTGGGTGTGGGCGACGAGCCCCTTGAGGTCACCCCGCAGGGCGAGGTCGAGCAGGGTGTCGAGTTCTGCGGCGGGGGGGATGGCGGCCAGGGGCAGGGGGGCAGACGCTGGGGGGCGGCCTGGGCTGGGGGCAGCCACAGTCGGCGAGGTGGGAGCATAGACCCACTCTAGGCCTAAATGGGCCTGGAGCTTTTGCAGCAGGGCGGGTGCGTGGATGGGTTTGGGCAAAAAATCGTCGCAGTGGGCGGCCTGGCTGAGACGCTGGTCAAATTCCAGCACGCTGGCGGAAATGGCGATCACCACCACCGCTTGCAGTGCGGGAATTTGCCGCAGTCGGCGGGTCATCTCAAACCCGTCCAGCTGCGGCATGACCAGGTCAACCAGCACAGCGTCGGGCCGGTGCTGCTGGGCTTGGGCTAGGCCCTGGTGCCCATCGCTGGCCTCTAGCACCCTAAACCCCAGCGGTTCGAGCAGATTGACGATCACCGCTCGGTTGTAGTCTTTGTCATCGACCACCAGCAGGGTGCGGCGATCGCCCCCATAGCCCCAGATTCCCTGGCCCTCGGCCAAACTCTTCTGCCCCTGAGACTCAAGCAGGTCTAGATCAAACCAAAATCGGCTGCCCTGGCCCACCCTGCTGCTGACCTGAATATCGCTGCCCATCAGCTGCACCAGCTGGCGGCTGATGGCCAACCCCAGGCCGGTGCCCTCGGCGGGTTGCCCCGGCTGGTCGAGCGAGTGGAACGGCTGAAAGATCTGATCTAGCTGGGCGGGGGCAATGCCAATGCCTGTATCTTCAATTTCAAAGCGAATGGGGCCGGGGAGGGTAGATGCCTCGGCTGGTGGTAGTTCTTCTGGGTCAGCGCCGGAGGGGTTGGGCGGGGCGTAGCCCACCCTCAGGGTAACGTGGCCAGTTGTGGTGAACTTGAGGGCATTGCCCAACAGGTTTAACAGCACCTGCTGAAGCCGCTTTTCGTCGGCGTCAACAAACTGGGGCAGGGGGGAGGAAATGTCGTAGTTCAGCGCAATCTGCTTTTCGCTGGCGCGCAGGCGGCAGATTTCGAGCAGGTTTTCGAGAAAATGGGGCAGGTGAAAGGGGCGGTTGTGCAGCTCTAGCTTCTGCGCTTCAATTTTAGCGAGATCGAGCACGTCGTTGATCAGCGTCAGCAGGTAGTCGCCACAGCGATGGATCACGTCTAACCCTTTCTGCTGCTGGGCGTCGAGGTGGGGATTTTTTTTCAGCACCTGGCTGTAGCCCAAAATGCCGTTGAGCGGGGTGCGCAGCTCATGGCTCATGTTGGCCAGAAATTCGCTTTTGGCGCGGTTGGCCACCGTGGCGGTCTCTTCGGCCCGCTGCCGCTCCCGAATTTCTTGATGGAGGCGGATATTTTTGGCCTGTAGCTCTAGGGTGCGGGCGGCTACATTGGCCTCTAGGGTGCGGTTGGCCTCTCCTAGGTCGGCGTAGAGGCGGGCATTCTCGATGGAAATGGCCGCCTGGGCCGCCAGCAGCTGCAAGATCTCTAGCCGATCGGGGGTGAAGGCTCCGGCAATCAGGTTATTTTCTAGGTAGAGAACGCCGGTGAGTTTGCCCTGGTGCAGAATCGGGGTACACAGCACCGACTTGGGCTGCTGGGCCTGAATGTAGGGATCGGTGGCAAAGCGATCTTCTCGCTGGGCGTTGTTGAGCACCAGGGCGGCTTGGGTTCTGATTACGTAGTTGACCACCGAGAGCGGTAGGGCTGCGGTAGTACCGTCATCGTCGCTGGAGCCGTCGCCCACCGCTGCCCCGGCGCAGTGCTGCACGGCAATATCGTCGGCGTCTACGGTGCCTGAGGCTTCGACCCGAAGCTGTCCCGCCGTCTCTAACAGCAGCAGGCCGGTTTCGGCCCCGGCGTTTTCGAGCACGATCTGCATCAGCTTGGTGAGCAGGTCGCTGAGCACAATTTCCCCCGACAGCGCCTGGGAGGCTTTGATCACGGTGGCGAGGTCAAAGCCCTGGATGCTGCCAGTGGACAGGGAGCGTATGGGGGAGGGGGATGCGATCGCAGCCTGCCGGGGGGCCGGGGCCAACAGCTGGGGATAGGTGGCCTCTAGCTGGCTGGCCTTAGCGATCGCCCCCCAGTGCAGGTAGCCGTAGTAGGCCTCGGCCAGGTAAACCTGGGCTACCTTGTCGCGCCCCTGGGCCAGATAAAACTCGGCGGCCCGCTCGTTGCCCAGGGCAGCTTCTTGACGGTAGCCTTGGGCTTGGGCGGCGGCAATTGCCCGGTCGTAGAGCGCCATCGCCTGCCAGGGCTGCCCTAGCAGCCGCGCCCGCTCTGCCTCAATCAGGTCAACCTTGTGCTGAAAATTCATCGGCGCGTGGTCGGCCCAGCGCCGCAGGGTGGCCAGGTTTTGCTCTAGCTTGGCCTCTGTCGCCTCTGCCGCATCTGCCGCCGCCAGGCGGGCCAGAGAGTCATAAAAATAGAATACCGGCACCACTAAAAACGCCTTCACCCCATCCAAATACTGCTCGGCCTGGGCGGCATAGGCGAGGGCCAGGGGGTACTGCCCAAACCAGTAGCTGAGCATCAGCTGGTTGAGGTAGAGGTAGTGCAGACCGGTGCGATCGTTGGCGGCCTCCAGCAGCGGCAGGGCTTCATCCTCCCGGTAGGCGCTACCCTGGAGCCGCCAGGGCTGGCCCGAGGAGTTTGGGCCCGAGGAGTTTGGGCCAGAGGAGTCTGGGCCCGAGGAGTCTGGGCAACCAGCATCCATTAAATTCAGCACCGCCTGCTCAACGATCTGGTTCCAGCCCAGGGCGTTGTCCTGCTTCAGCTGAGCCAGGGTCTCGCTGACGGCGGCCAAATCGGTGGCCAGCTGCGGCAGCTCCTGCCCTAGCATATAGGCATGGTGGCCGTGCTGCACCGCCGCGTAGCCGCCATACTCAAACTGGCCGTTATCTAGGCCGCTCTGATAGCCCTCCCACAGCAGGGGCAGAGTCGCGCGCGCGTGCACCTTGCCGTGCAGGGTGCAGGCCCCGGTGACAAAGTAGACGCTGGCCTTCATCGCCACGGCATTGAATCGGTCGACCATCCGCCGGGCCAGGGTGCCAAACTGGTAGGCCGCCTCAATCTCCTGCAAAATGCCGTTGAGAATGACGCCGTAGCAGGCGTAGCTGTAGGCGGCAAAGGGCGAACTGCCGGAGGTGACCGACAGGTTAACCTGCTCACAGATCACCAGCGGAAACAGGCTCGGGGCCGCCTGGTAGCAGGGTGACCCCAGGCTGGTCAGCATCCGCACTGCCGCTAGCTGCTCGGGGGCCGTCATGGGGGGCAGGTTGAGCAGATCGTCGGGGTGCTTGCCCGCCAGGTGGGCGGCGGTGCGCTCCAGGGTGCGCTGAATGTCTTCCCCGCTGGGGGTGGCGGGCAGGTTTACCCCCAGCAGGGCCAGCGCCTGTAGCCCAATCTGCACCGCCTCCAGCTGTTTCACCTGGGCCATACAGGCCTGAATTTTGACCTCGTAGATCTTCATGGTGTGAACCGGGGCGCGGGTCTGCTCCAGCGCCGCCGCTGCCCAGGTTTCCATCTGCTCAAAGTCGCCGTTGAGGTAGGCGGCCTCGGCGGCGACTTCGTGTAGGGCCAGGGTGAGGTTGTACTGCTGCTGCCAGCTGTCGTCGGGCAGCAGGTCGAGCCCCACCCTGGCGTAACGCAGGGCTGAGTCGTAGGCGGCGGCGGCCTTGGCTTTGTGGCTGGCCAGCCGGTTCAGCTCGGCCAGTTCGTAGGCCTCGGCCTCGGCGGTGATCAAATCTACCCCGTAGTTGAGCTGATTTGCGATCGCAAAAATATGATCGTTGCGCGCCGCCGCCGGAATCTGTTGCAGCAGCAGCCGACCAATTTTGAGGTGGGTTTGCTGTTTGTGCGCTTCTGGAATCAGCGAGTAGGCAGCCTGCTGCACCCGGTCGTGTAAAAACCGATAGGCAATCGGTGCCCCAGGGCTGGCCGCAGCGCTGGGCCGGGGCGCAACCGCTGCGGCTGGGTGGGGGTCAGCATCGAGGGTCAGCGGAATTTTATCTGCCTGAGCCAGGGGCACCACCAACTCTGTCTGCAAAGCCTGCCACAGCGCCGTAGTCGTGGCGGCGGGCGAGGTCTGATTGACAATGGCCAGCATATCGAGGGCAAACTTATCGCCAATGCAGGCCGCCAGCTTTAGCGCCTGCTGGGTCACAGTCGAGAGCTTCTGAATCTGATTCACCATCAGTTCCACGACGTTCTCGGTGATCTCAATGCCCTGCAGCACCGCCATATCCCACCGCCAGCAACCCTGGCCAAAGTCAAACCAGAGCAGCCCGTCCTGGTACAGCGACTTCAGCAGCTGGGTGAGAAAGAACGGATTGCCCTGGGTTTTCTTCAAAACCAGATCGGCCAGGGGCTGGGCGTTGGCCGTATCGGTGTGCAGGGTGTGGGCCACCAGCCGGGTGACTTCGGGCCAGCCCAGGGGCTGGAGCACCAGTCGGCGCACCGCCGCGCCCGCCGCCTGAATCCGATCTAGGGTGGGCATGAGGGGGTGGGTGAGACTCACCTCGTTGTCGCGGTAGGCCCCCAGCAGCAGCAAATACTGACTCTCGGGGTTGGTTGCCAGCAGCTCAATCAGCTTCAGCGAGGGCAGGTCAGCCCACTGCAAGTCATCTAAAAAGATCACCAGGGGATGGTCGGGCTGGCTAAACACTCGAACAAACTGCTGAAACACCCGATTAAACCGGTTCTGCGCCTCCGCTGGCCCCAGCTGAGGCACCGCTGGCTGGGGGCCAATAATCCGCTCGACCTCAGGAATCACCTCCACAATCAGCTGGCCATTTGCGCCTAGGGCCTTCAGCAGCGTCGCCTGCCACCCTGCGATCTGGGCATCACTTTCAGTCAGCAGTTGCCGCATCAGCCCCTGAAAGGCCTGAGCCAGCGAGGCATAGGGCACATTGCGCTTAAACTGATCAAACTTGCCCGCAATAAAGTATCCCCGCCGCTGGGCAATCGGCTTGCGAACGTCATGCACCAGCGAGGTTTTGCCAATGCCCGAGTAGCCGCTCACCAACATCAGTTCGGCGGCCCCGGCGCTAACTCGATCAAAGGCCGTCAGCAGGGTGGCTACCTCCTGATCTCGACCGTAAAGGGTCGGGGGAATTAAAAACTGGCTCAAACCGTCGAGCTGCCCAACCGCAAACGGAGCGATGACTCCGGTCTGCTGGAGCTGCTGCTGGCAGGTGAGCAGATCGGCCTTGAGCCCCAGGGCGCTCTGGTAGCGATCTGCGGCGGTTTTGGCCAGCAGCTTGATCACCAGGTCGGCCAGTGCGATCGGAATTGACGGGACGAGCTGCTGAGGGGGCACCGGCGTTTTGGCAATGTGGCAGTGCACCAGCTCCAGCGGGTCGGTGGCCTGAAACGGCAGCTGCCCGGTCAGCAGTTCGTAAAACGTCACCCCCAAGGCATAAAAATCGCTGCGGTGGTCAATTGTCTGGCTCATGCGCCCGGTCTGTTCAGGCGATCGGTAGGCCAGCGTTTCTGCCAGCAGGGTGGGGTGGCTGGCGGTGGGTTGCTCCCGCGACTGGCGCGAGGCGAGGCTGAAATCAATAATTTTGACCTGCCCGCTGGCGGGGTGAATGAGCATATTGCGGGGGGTGAGATCGTTGTGCACAATCTGGTGCTGATGCAGCTCAGCCAGGGCCGCTACCAGCTGCAGGGCAATGTCTAAAAAGTCACCGATGGCTAGAGCGGTTGGGCTGAGATATTGCTTGAGGGGAATTCCGCCGAAGTCCTCTAAAATCAGCGCTAGCCCGTTGGGGTAGGTCTCTAGGGCCAGGGGCTGGATGATGCCGGGGTGATCTAAGCTGTCGAGAATTTGAAACTCGTGTCTGAGTCGGGTAACGCCCTCTAGAGAGGGATGGTCATCCTTCAAAATTTTGATCACCACAGGCTGCTGGTCGATCTGTTGCACACCCACAAACACACGGGTATGGGCTCCCTCATGAATGGCCCGGTGCAGCCTGTAGCCTGTCAACCTATCGCCTATAGCCACCGAAACACTCCTGCCCTTTACTCCTGCCCTTTACTACAGCCCGCAATACAGCCCGCTACTGCCGATCTAACGTTGCCTGATGGATTGCTGTCCTAATTTCATGGTTGTGTCATCTCCCATAGCTTAAAGGTAACAAAGCCGAAAGCCTGCCCTGCCCTAGGACATCACCCATCGGCGTTACCCTGACCCACCATCTTGGGCTTGGCAGACCACTAGCCTGGATTGTTTACAGGGAGGGAGGCGAACCTAATGTCTACGCCATCCCAGCACCAGGGTTAAACCCAGCAAGAGCGGGGTGAGCCAGTCGCCCCAGCGCACGTAGAGGGTGAGGGTTTGGCGACGCTCTAGGGTAGTGCTGTGGGTGAGGTAGGTCTGGGGCTCCCCCAGCCAGAGGGTGCGGCCACGGTTGTCCACTACGCCCGAGAGGCCGGTGTTGGTGACGCGAATGGCCCAGCGATCGCTCTCGACGGCCCGCAGCACATCAAACCCGTGGTGCTGCTGCATCATCCAAAGCGGGTAGGGATCATTGTTGGAGGCGGTGACAATGAATTTGCCCCCCGCCAGAGTCTGGGGGCGAAATAAACGGCTATAGGCCGACTCATAGCAAATCCCGATGACGGCTTGGCCGACGCTGGTTTCAAACCGCTGTCCAGCAGCTCCCGGTACCAGATAGCTATCCAGCGGCGACAGGCGGCTGATCAATCGGCCCAACACCGCCTCAAAGGGCACGTATTCGCCCAGGGGCACCAGCTGCACCTTGTCGTAGCGGCCATGGGTCTGACCATCGGGGCGGATTTCGAGCAGGCTTTGGGTGTACTGCTGCCGCCCCTGCCCCGGCACCGGGGCAAAGCTGCCCAGCCACATGGGAATACCAGCTTGCTTTACGGTTTCGATGATGGCCGCAATTTGAGGTGAGTTCGGGTTCCACAGCTGGGGTAGCGCCCCTTCCGGCGTCACCACGGCATCGACCCCTTGACGCACCAAGTCGAGATAGCCATCGGTGTAGCCCTCAAGCGCCTGACGCACCCCCTGGGGGGTGAGTTTTTCACGGGTGGGTATGTTGCCCTGGATCAGTCCGAGGGTGAGGGTTTGGTCGGCAGGCGCAGCAGCGGTGCTGGCGTAGAGCAGAGCACCGAGGGCATGGCCGGCTAGGGCGAGGCCGATGGCGGAGAGGATGAGGGGGATGGGTGGATGGGTGGATGGGTGGGCGGTAGGGGCCGACCCCTGGGTCGGCCCTGGGGTAGATGGGGTGATGGGGGAATGGGTTTTAAGGGGTCTGTCCCCTTAAAAATAGTATT
>RECJ01000291.1 GCA_007694115.1 Leptolyngbya sp. DLM2.Bin27
CTCGCCGAAGAAATCGGTCGACTCAGAGCGCTGAGTGGCTTTCACTGGCTGGCTGGGATGGGTAATCGTGCGCTGGTCTAACCAAAAGGCGCTATCCAGTCCTCGCTGGTTTTTTCAGCAAACCCTACCTAGACGATGTGCTGTTTGGTCTACCTGAGCATCCTGAGGCACTCCCTGAATTGGGTTCTGAAGTCCACGATATGCCGGGTTGGGTGGTGAGCACCGTGAGGGAATTTGAGCCTGTCACCGAGGGCACCTATGACCAGGTATTGGTCTACTGGTGTGCTGCGACAGTAGTGCCCCAGCCCCAGGCGATCACCGCTTAGAGACCGCGATCGCACCTCCTAGCTAAAGCCCTTGCCGTCTGGTGGTGGTGGTGTTTTTGGTAGGTGTGACGTCACTTACCGCCATTGACCGCTTTTCCCCGCCAGGGCTCTCAGCCTATGCCTCCCTGGACGTCATGGGGCGACACCGAGCGTCAAACGGCGCAGCAGCCCTAGCGGTGAGGGTGGCTACGCCCTAGGAGGGCTACGCTCCCGAACCGTACAGACACTACGCCAGCGCTGGCGGTGCGATTGCTCGTAAACCCCGTCCATCTATCCAATACCTTCGCCAAATTAGGCAGAGTTAGGGAGGCTAGGAGCAGGATGAATGCGCCCTAGGTTGGTTAGGCGGTTGAGGGCTAGCGACCAGAAACCGGGTTCGGGTTTTTGAGGAAGCAGATTGATGATTTCCGCGGCATAGCGATGGCCGCGAGCATAGGCCTTGAGGTCGAGGATGGAGGCCTGGGGATGGTTAAGGCGAAACGTCTTGAGCAGGCGATGGGAGAGGTTGACCATAAAGAACGCCAAACTGGCGGCATTGGTGACCGTGGTGGGCTTGACGGTCATAAAGTCTTCGAGGCCCCAGAACTGCTTAGCATCGCGGAAATTAAATTCAATGCGCCAGCCATAATGCCCCCATAAATCGGTCATCGCCTCAGTATCCGAAGATCAGTCTGGCTGGTTTACAGCGATTGGTTGAAGTTGTCGCCAAAATTAAGGCAACCCAATCACCTTCAGAGGACGCTCTACCATGCCCAAGCGATACGAGCCCCCCCGCCTGCCTGCCCGCTGAATCAGAGCCGGTGGGCCCGCCTGCCCCACCCAAATCGCCAACGCCTGATTTGTGTGGTCAGCCAGATGTTGGAGCAGCACCTGAGCGCCCAATCCAAGGCGGAGGTGGATCATGACTCCTCCCACTAATCCTGGATTCGGGCTGTCAGACAAACTCCAGTGGTCGCATCTCGACCGGTTGGCTGTCGTGTATGTGCGCCAGTCCACGCTGCAGCAAGTGACGGACCATCAAGAATCCACCCGTTTACAATATGGCTTAGTAACGCGAGCCGAAGCCCTGGGCTGGCCCCCCGAGCGCATCCTCACCATTGACGAAGATTTAGGAAAATCCGGCAGTAGCGCGGAAGGGCGTTCGGGCTTTCAACGACTCGTCAGCGAAGTGGGGCTGAACCACGTCGGTTTGATTCTGGGCGTTGAGATGTCGCGGTTGGCCCGCTCCTGCAAGGACTGGCATCAGCTGCTGGAAATCTGTGCCCTCTTCGGCACGTTGATAGCGGATCTCGATGGCATCTACGACCCTAGTCAGTACAACGACCGGTTGCTGTTGGGCTTAAAAGGCACCATGAGTGAAGCCGAATTACATCTCCTGAAACAACGGATGATGCAGGGAAAACGGACGAAGGCCCAACGCGGCGAGCTGGGGTTTAACGTTCCCATTGGCTATATTCGCCGTCCATCCGGTGTGGTGCAGTTTGACCCGGATGAGCAAGTGCGTCAGGTGGTGCGCTTAATCTTTCGCAAGTTTGAGGAATTGGGCACCCTCAATGCCACGCTGCGGTATTTGGTTCGTCATGACATTCACGTAGGGGTACGCGTGTTGTGTGGCCTCGACAAAGGGGAGTTGCAATGGCGACGTCCGAATCGCCCTACCTTACAAAATCTGCTGAAAAATCCAGCCTATGCCGGAGCCTACGCCTACGGACGCAAACAAGTGGACGCCCGTAAAAAGAAAGCCGGTCGCCCCCATACTGGCTGTGTCGTCAAGCCCACTGAGGAGTGGTTGGTCTTAATCCAAGACCACCATCCGGCCTACATTACCTGGCAGCAGTACCAGCGGAATGTAGCTCAACTGAAGGCGAATCAGAACCGGGCTGATGAACTCGGCCATGCCCGAGAGGGGGTGGGGCTGTTGAGTGGGTTACTGGTGTGTGGGCGATGTGGACGTCGTCTGCAGGTTCAATATCATCGGACGGGCGGGTACCACCGCTATGTCTGCAATCGAGACATGAGCGATTATGGTGGCCCAGTTTGCCAGCACGTATCGGGTACCTGTCTTGATGAGTACGTCACCACGCAGGTGCTACGCGCCCTGGAACCAGCTGCTTTAGAGCTTTCCTTGGCTGCCGCTGCCCAGCTGGAGCAAGACCGGGCCGAGCTCGATATCCTGTGGCAACAGCGTTTGGAGCGGGCTCAGTTTGACACCGATAGGGCCCGGCGGCATTATCAGAGGGTAGAGCCGGAAAATCGCTTAGTCGCCCGACAGTTGGCTCAAGACTGGGAAGCCGCCTTGCAGGCCCAGCACCTCCTGCAGGAAGACTACCAGCGATTTTGTCAGGAGCAGCCGAAAGGCCTCTCATCCGAGGAAAAACAGCAGATCCAGCAGCTAGCAGACAGCCTACCCACGCTCTGGACCGCACCCACCACCACCCTGTCTCAGCGCAAAGACGTGATTCGACAGATGATTGACCGCATTCTCGTGACCGTGGTGGGCGACACGGAGCAGGTACAGGTGACGATTGAATGGGCGGGCGGCGATTCGAGTCAGGCTCAGATCACTCGCCCAGTCGCCAAATGGACTCAACTGAGTTACTACCCCCAACTCTGTCAACGCCTCGAAGAACTGAACCAGGCCAATCTCACCACCGACGATATCATTGACTGTTTACATCAAGACGGGTTTCGGCCTCCAAAGCGCCGTCAAACCTTTAATCCAGAAACGGTGCAAACCTTAATTCGGCGGCTTGGCTTAAGATCTCACTCAGCGGCTCCGGCAAAAGCTCCGCTGCCACTCCCCGAATGGTGGTTGCCGGACTTGGCCGCCAAGCTGGACATGCCGACAACGACCCTCTACAACTGGGTGCAACGAGGGTGGGTAAAGGCCAGACAGCAGGCAGAACCCCCTAAACACTGGATTATCTGGGCCGATGAGGCAGAACTGAAACGCTTAAGTACCCATCGCCAACGGCCAAACGGGGACATCCTTAAGCAACGCTGGCAAGGGGAAACCCCCAGCATTGCTTGTCCTCCTGAATAACCTGCTTGACCTCAATGAACGCAACCTTTTGACTGGAGAAGACCCATGGCAAAGTACACCCCTTCGATTCCGGCCCCTCAGCATCCGCCTGAAGACGACTATGGGGGTATTGAGGATGGCGCATCTCAATCTGAAAGCGCAAGCGGTAGTAGTCCACCAGCACCGCCGCCGTTAACGTCACGTCACTGCTGAAGAGAATGACATGGGCCCGGGCTTGGGTGCGCAGGTTAATTTTTTCGAGGATGACCACATTGAGGGGGAGCGCCAATTGCTCATGGACAGCGGTGCCGTGATACCAATTCGTTTGAATCGTGCCGTCGCGCTGACGGGTCATCGTCTGCTGGATCAACCAGTCGGCGGGCAGGGTCTGGTAGTCGAGCTTATCGCCATACTTGCCCCGTGGATGCGACCCCGTATAGGGCTGACGCAAGGCCGAGTCACAGCGTAACTTGGAAATCAGATGCAGATGGTGCTGGCGCACCATACAGAGGGCATTGTTGTTGCCAAAGTGGCCGTCCAAGACCAGATACTGCACGTTCACCCATCCCGCCATGCGTGCCAGCAGCGTGGCTAGGCTAGCGCCAATCCGCTGCAATTCCGGCGTTAGGGTGACGTGATCCTTGGGCTGGGTGGTGCGTCCTTTGGGACGGCCTCCTCGATTCTTGGCGCCAGCGTTAGCCCCTTTCTTAGCCGCTTTGGCCGCTTTGGCGGCTCGGGTAGCCGCTTTTTCCTCCTCCGTGCGTATCACCTGCTCCACGCTCACCGGGTAGGCATGACGTTCCCCCACCGCCACCAGCGACAAGGCGAAAAAGGCTAACCCCGGCACCGGTTTGTCATACAAACTGCTAAAAAACCGGTCTAAGCCGTAGGTCTGCTTCCCTGCTTTGGTCACGACCACTTCGTCGCCTGCCAAAATATACGTCTCCTCTCGGCGGTAGCACTGCTGGCAGAAAAACACCCAAAGTAAGTTCGCCCACGGAATCACGGTGTTGAAAAATCGCTGCACGCTCCGATAGCTGCCCCCCGCTTCCGTCCACCGAGAAATCCCCAGCATCGTCACTCGACCACTCATCGCCAACATCGCTTGCGCAATGCGACTCAACCGCCGAATGCTGGTCCTATCCCAATCTAGTTCCAAGCCTTGTAAGAGCGCTAAAATTTTTAGCATGGGCTTCTGAATGTGAGCGGTTGTTTGGTTACCACTACTCTATTTCAGAAGCCCTCTTTCGTTTTGGCGAAGGTATTGTCTATCGGTTTAGCAATTCTGCGGGCAGTGAGATCGCCTGGTGCTGTCCTAGTTTTTATACCTTGGCCGCCTGGTCTAACCTGATTTATCCCATCGCCCTGGGGGCGGCGCTGCTAGGGGCCTACGCATTTTTCACCCTAACCCTGGCGTACTGTGTGGCCCCCCGCAAATGCCCCGAGTAGGGGCGTAGCAACGATGGCCTATCCAGAATCATCCTTGCATATAGGCTAAATTTGTGAACCACTGGCACTTACTCTGAGCCCATTGGCAATTGATCTAAGCAGGACGGCTCGACTATTTGCACTTAATGTGAGCTCAAAATCGCCTTGTTTGCGAGCATGAGTCTTGCTATTTGCGAGCTGCTACAGATACCCGGTAGGATCCAAGTTGAACGACTCATACTGCGACCATGGCACGACCCCACGCCCAAGACTGGCAGACCGAATTTGATGACCTGATGCGCGGCATCGCGGGCGCGTTCTTGTTTGGTGCCCCCTTTCTCTACACCATGGAGGTGTGGTGGAAAGGCAACTTCACCGCGCCGCCGCGCATGATGCTGATGCTGGGCATTGCCTACCTGGCCCTGGTGCTGCTGAATATCAAAGGGGGCTTTCGCTCTGAGAAGCCCCGCAGTCGAGGGCAGATTTTGGCTGAAAGTGCGGAGGGTCTGGCGATCGCACTGTTTACCGCTGCTCTGAGTTTGGCGCTGATTGGCCTCCTGCGCTTTGAGACCGGGATAGACGCTGTATTGGGTCGGGTGATCACTCTATCGCTGCCCTTTGCCATTGGAGTGGGGATTGCCAATAACCTGCTGCTGAGAACTGATGACAACGACGCTGACTCGTCTCCAAAGCTCGATCCCTGGCGCAGCACCCTGTCAGATTCCGGGGCGGCCCTGCTGGGGGCGATTGTTGTCGGGGCCTCCATTGCCCCTACCGATGAGATTCCGATGATTGCCAGCTCGCTCTCGCCTACCCGTCTGCTGCTGATTATGGCTAGCTCGCTGCTGCTGTCGTACATCATCGTATTTCAGGCCAATTTTGGTGCCCAACGGAAGCGGCGATCGCAGTCTGGTTTTTTCCAAAGCCCAATTAGCGAAACTCTCGCCGCCTACCTGATCTCCCTGGCAATCTCGATGCTGATGCTGTGGTTGTTCCAGGTGATTCGCGTGGGCGACCCTGTCAACCAGTGGGTGAGCTATATCATCGTATTGGGCTTACCCTCCACCATTGGCGGCGCAGCGGGCCGCCTGGCCGTGTAACCCTGTCACACTCTTGACTGCCCCTCTTCACTACCCTATGTCTACGTCTGAACAGCCGATCCGCAATCGCGCCGAATGGGTTTCCCTCGGCATTTCGCTGACGCTGCTGGCGGGGGTAGTGGGCACGGTGGTGTCAGTATGGCTCAACCCGTCCCTCAAACCTGCTGAGTTTACGGTAGAGCGCGGCCAGGTGCGCGTCGCTAACGGCCACTACTATCTGCCCATTACCGTCAAAAATGAAGGCGACGCCACCGCCGCCCAGGTCACCGTCGAAGGCAGCCTAGAAACCATCAGTCCTGAAGAAGTTGCCACCACCACCTTTGACTTCGTGCCTGCTCAATCCGACGCTGATGGCGTACTGATCTTTAGCCAAGAGCCTTCAGGGGCGACCGTGCGCGTGATCAGCTATCAAGAACCCTGATGGCCGATGGGTGCTGTGGTTACTTGCTCCCGGCCACGTCTTGACCCACTCAATTTGGTGAGGTTCGCTGCCGCTGGCATGAATGTTGGTGTCAATGAATTCTGGGCATACGGCATTAACGCGTAAACTGGGAAAATGACCATCGTCGCCCCGCAATCTGCCGACTAGATTTGCAGAGTTAGCGATTTGTGGGTAGTGCTAATACCTGCGGACAGGAGGATTAAGGTTTCTAAGTAGATGGGCCTCAATCATCGTTTCGGCCATAGGGAGGCATCTCGGACTCCACTAATGGCCGAGATGTCGAGCGGAGCGAAGCGAAGTCGGGACATGACAGAACTATGTTTTTTGATGTCTACCTACTTACCTGGGTCTGTACTAGCTACAGTGAGAGTTGAGTAGTTGCCTGCGCGCGCAACTAGCCGGTGCCAATTTTCAGCCTTAAGGTCAATAGCCATTGCTCCGCCCCTCCTCGTGGCGATCATGCCCACCGTACTAACCTCGGTAAGCACCACCACCACTGGTTGGGTAAGCTTGAAGTGGCTGGAATCGTTACTTTTAGCTGGTTCCCATGACTGAGCTAAGCTCCAACCCAAAAAAGCAGCCCTGCTACTGGCGCAAGGGCAAAAGGTCATGTCAGTGGCCGATACCCTCAAGGTGCGCCGCGAAGCCGTCAGCCATTGGCTACCACCTGGAGTTTTCGTGCTTTATTGCCATTCAAACTAATGCCGTCAGGGGTCTGCCGGGCCGCCTGGAGCTGCTGGAGCTGCTCGACAGCCTGCTTTAATTGCCGTCCGTTGCGGGCTTCGTAGCGCCCGATTAGCTCTAACTCTTCGCTGATGGAGTGTGATCGCTTGGTCAAGGCCGTGAGGTGCGCAATTTCGGTCAGCGCCTGGTCGATGACTTCAATCCGGGCCGTGATCACAACACATAGGCTCTGGCTACGTTTGCGGAGGTAGAGGGATTCACTGAGCCACAGTTCGCCAGTCTCGGGAGGTTGCTGACAGTCATGGGATAAGTAGGCAGCGGCCAGAAGCGGGTGGGTGTGGTCGCGCTCTTGGGGGCGTACCTGGTTCGGATAATCCTTGCAGGCATCAGCCACAGCCTGGACAATGTGGCCGCAGGCCCAGGCGTAGTTGCTCTGCTCGTTGTCATTCCCGACTGGGCAACCACACCATTTCGAGAATGCTGTCTTGCCTTTTGGGGAATCGAGCCACGCCGTTTCTACCTCGTCGGCCAGCGCCGCCAAACACCGCCGCTCAGTGGTTAGCACCTCGGGATGGGTAGCTGTTCTGTGATCGCGGTTGCCGGTTGTGATCGCGGTTACCAGGGCATCCAGCCCGCCGCCAGACTTTTCTTGGGGATAGTGCTGGGCCAACGTCTCATGGGCTATGAGGCGATCACCTGCGATCGCCTCAGCCGACCAGCATCGATGCTGCTTTAAAATCGCCATGGCGATCGCCTGGACAAGGTGATTTTCTAGTGGGCCTAGGGGGCGGTATTGCTCGATTAAGCCATTCAAAACGCCCTCGAAAGTGGTGTAGTCTTCGGAATCTAGCAGGGGCGGCTGCTGGCTCAGTAGGCCGTGGGTTGTGCGATTTTTGCTGACAATGGCTTTGCCCGCAGTTGATCGGGGGCCGGTGGAGAGTAGAGAGTTTTTCCGCGTTTGGTCGGGGTTGCCAGCCATGAGCATTACCTGATGGGGCAGAAGTTGATGGTTTTATTGTAGTGCTGTCAATTAGTTGCACCAGCCAGGGGCAAGGGCTCAACGCCAAGCCAGGTGTGAGGGCATGCCCAACACCACCGGCCCCAGACGCGCTCACCTTTGACAATTTCATGCTGGACTAAAACCTTTGCCGGGGACATCGTGCCCAAGCTACTCCAAGCATACCTAGGGTTCGATGGGAGTGCTAACCACGGCTTGCAGGTTAGGGCTGTTGAGTGGTGTTGAGTCGATATTGAGTGAAAGTTGAGTTGTTACTCAACATACCCAAAGCCTTGATTTATAAGACTTTGGGGTATGTTGTTGAGATTAAGTTGAGTTGTTGAGTGATTCTTGCCCCTATCCACATAGCCCCCGCCACTGTCACACAAAACTGTCACAGGCCAAGAAAAACATCAGAGTCCAAGTAATCTCTGGATCAGAAACAGTATTTCTAGGCCCATGCAATCAGGCCCAAATCAATGCTTTTTTAATACTGGTTTTTCAAGATCTTTGTCTTGTAAGGGTTTGAGGCCGCTCACTTCTGATTTGTAATCAGCCGGTCGCAAGTTCGAGTCTTGTCACCAGCTTATCGCCAAAGCCCTTGAAACCAGGCCGTTTCAGGGGCTTTGGTTTTCCCTTGTAAGCGATGCTGCATCCCTAACTCAACCAACCTCTTGAGCGGGATGGGCGACGCAGGCATCACTATTCAGAAGACGCCTAAAGCAGAAAGAATTTTGACAAAATACAGTATGGCTCTGTCAGGGCTAGGGATTGCAAACACAAACCATGACTCGATGGGATGACGATATCTACAACACTCCGGCGTACCCAGTGACGGATGCTGCCCGGTACCTGCGCATCCCTACGCCAACGCTGCGATCGTGGCTCAAGGGGCGCACTTACGACACCAAAGGCGGTAAACAAATCTCAGAGCCGCTCATTCAGCGTCCTGAACCCTCCTTACCGCAACTCTCCTTCACCAACCTGGTCGAAGCCCATGTGCTGCGCATCATCCGCGAAACTCACCAAGTCAAGCTAGAGAAAGTACGCCAGGCTCTCGATTACATGGGGCAGCAGTTTGACACCGCTCATCCCCTGGTAATGAAGCGGTTCCAAACCGACGGTGTTGACCTATTCGTAGACCAAATCACCGAAGATCAAACCAAAGCCTTGGTCAATGTTTCGCGAGGGGGCCAGTTTGCCATGCGCGAGACCCTCAAGCACCTGCTGACTCGGGTAGAGTGGAACGCTGAGGGCATTGCCAGCCGCTTTTTTCCGATTACCGACTTAGTGACCGATCCCCAGAGCGACAAAATCATTTTTCTAGATCCCTCTATTCGCTTTGGCAGACCAGTGGTGGCGGGGAAAGGGGTGCCAACGGGGGCGATTGTCGATCTCTATAATGCTGGCGACATGATTGAAGACATTGCCTACGAGTTCGACTGTACTCCCAGCCAGGTCAAGGAAGCTATTCGTTTTGAATCTCTTCTGTTAGCGGCGTGAGCAAGCAGGGCGAGGTCGTTTTCTTCATCGATTGGTCGATCAGCCAGCGATCAGTGCCAGAAGCATTGAGGGCGACTGGGGCCACCGTCGAGACTCATCTTGACCACTTTCCACCAGAGGCCGCCGACGTGGACTGGCTGCCAGCGGTCAGCGATCGGGGCTGGGTTGTCTTGCTCAACGGGTGACAACGTACCTAGAGAGCTTGCTGCATCAGGGATAGAGCATA
>RECJ01000293.1 GCA_007694115.1 Leptolyngbya sp. DLM2.Bin27
CACCATCACCATCACGAGGGAGACCACCACCACCACCACCACCACCACCACCACCACCCCGAAGACTGGCGATCGCTGGTGGCGATCGGTGTCTCGGGCGGTTTAGTGCCCTGCCCTTCGGCCCTGGTGCTGCTGCTAAGTGCGATCGCACTGCACCAGATCGCCTATGGACTAGTGCTCGTAGGCGGGTTTAGCCTCGGTTTAGCTGCGGTGCTGTCAGCACTGGGGTTAATGGCCGTCTACGCCCGGCAGTGGCTAGAAGAAACCGCCATCGCCGATGACCTGCTCCGACGACTGTCTGTGGCCAGCGCCATTGCCACAGTCTGCGTAGGGTTGGGTGTGACCACGGTGGCGGTGATGGGCTAGGGGGAGGCTAGTTTGCGGCATACGGTTTGCGGTTTTTCTGGCACCGTGTACCGTTTACCCTGCACCCCTCCCAACAGCTGCTGTATTGCTGCCAGTTAGCATGTGAGTACAAACAAAACCGGGATGTGCAGCAACTGCACATCCCGGCTAAAAATCGTGAGTAGACTCAAAGACTTACATCAGGCCAATTTGAGACAAAATGCCTTGGCCAGTCAGAAGCTCAGTGGCAACCCCAATCACAAAGCCCAGCATGGCCAGGCGACCGTTCCAGGTCTCGGCAAAATTCACAAACCCAAACTTGCTTTCGCTGCTTTCCATAATCGCTAATCTCCGAATGTGTAAAAGCTTTTGTCGTTCAAGCTTATGTTGCAAATCTTAACACATAGATTCTAGTGTGGCCATGGGTGACGGAACTTTAGCGATGACTCAGCCCCTTTGATGCCCCAAACCCCTTGGCCACACTGCCCTGAACTTGCCTGAAGCTGACCTTGTCGGTGCCTGGGTTGTAGAGCACGTAGGCGGCTTTACCCGCCTGCCGCCCCACATTGCCTACCCCCACTACCCGGCGGGGTGACTTTCCCTGCTCCTGGGGCTGTGCGGTCTGATCGAGCGTCGTCACCGTAGAGCGCAGGGCACCGGGTTCGACCCAGCCCTCAAAGGCCAAGCCCGATCGCCCGCAGAACAGCGTATTGGCGTCGGCCCGAATCAGGCGATCGCACAGCTGAATCGGCGGCGTCTCCGGCGTCAGCCGATCGCTGTAGCTCACCGTACTGCCGTGAATTAGCAAACAATCTAGCTCATGAAAACCAAAGTCTAGGTCGGCCAGCCACAGCACTGTCTGCCGCGACACCGCCTCCCACAGGTCTTTCGTAGCGCCAAGGCCATAGCGTTCCACCAGCTCTGGCGCATCGGGTAAGCCGCGAATGCCGTGCAGGCTAAAGCACTGCTCCTCCCACCAGCCTGTGCAGACCTGGGGCACGGGCTCGCCCGATCGCGGCGACTGCACCCGCCGCACCACGGCCTCGCTATCTCCCCGCAACCCGACTAGATCACCCAAGATGTACAGATCCGTCACCGGATGCCGCTGCCGCTTGATGTCATCCAGCACCGCCTCATAGGCTGCCAGGTTGCCTTCGATGCCGCTTAAAATTGCCCAGTTTGCCATTGGTTTTACCGCTCACACACATGTCCTGCATCCTCCGCCCGCTCGGCAAACTCCATGCCCCGCGCCAGTCGCCAGGCGAAGATCGGCGGCAGGCCCTGCTCGATGATGGCGGCGCAGGTTTTTTCGTAGTCGTAGGGCACTTCGCGCAGGGTGGTCTGGGTGCTGTCGGTGTCGTAGAGGACGTAGGTGGCGTTGGGTCTGCCGTGGCGGGGTTCGCCCACTGACCCGGCGTTGACAATGCGCTTGAGGGGGGCAGTGAACTCGCGGTGGGTTTCGCCCTGCCCCGGCTGCTGCACCTTGACAGACAGGGTGCCGTTCTCCAGGTCTCGCACGTAGGGGATGTGGGTGTGACCACAAAAGAGCACGTCGGCCTCGGCGGCCAAAACCCGTTCCAGGGCGGCAAAGCCATCCATGGTGGGCAGCAGGTACTCGTGCTGGCTGTTGGGGCTGCCGTGGACAAAGCAGAGATTATCCTGGCGCAGGGTCATGGGCAAACTGGCCAAATACTCCCGCACTTCGGGGTGAATCGCCCGATTCGTCCACTCGTGGGCCAGGTGGCCTCGCTTTTCGGCCAGTTGCGAGGGGTAGCTGCATTCGCAGGCGTTTAGCCCCTCGACGATGTCTTCATCCCAGCAGCCCTGGCAGGTGGGGATATCGAGCGATCGCACCAGCTCTACCACCGCGTTGGGATCGGGGCCATAGCCGACTAGATCCCCCAGACAGTAGATCTGGTCGGCCCTTTGGGCATCAATATCCGAGAGCACTGCGTTCAGCGCCTCATAGTTGCCGTGAATGCAGGATATAACCGCGAGTTTCATACAAAAAGTGCCTCTTCTGCAGGGTCTAGGGTGGGGTCTAGGGTTTGGTAGTGCTGGTGATACTGGGTCAGGGCGGCATCCGACAGGCAGCCGTCGAGCAGGGTTTGGGCGATCGCCTTGTGCTCTAGCCCCCGACCCACCACCTCAATGCCGCTATACCGCCGGGGCCGCCCCTCCAGCCAAGGTGGAATATTTAGCTCGGTATATTCCATCCCCGGTAGCCCCTCGACAAAATCGACATGGAAGGCGTGCCCATTGGGCAGTTCAAAAATGCCCTTCATGCGGCCCACCTGGCCGTAGGCTCCGCCGGTCAGCTCGATCAACAGCGCATCGAGACTGGGCGGGTCAAACACCTGCCCGGTCAGGGGCGTACACCAAATCTCGGGCAGCTGCCCCTCGGGGGGAGCCGCCACGGCATTGCCTACCACCACTCGGTCAGCCCAGGTGTGCCAGTCAGATTCAGACAGGTCAGGCGGCAAGACCGCCACTCGCTCACAGCCCAGCCCCGCCAAAAACGGTGACCCCAAATCGAGATGAAACC
Source organism: Leptolyngbya sp. DLM2.Bin27 (assembly GCA_007694115.1). Lineage (GTDB taxonomy): Bacteria > Cyanobacteriota > Cyanobacteriia > Phormidesmidales > Phormidesmidaceae > Nodosilinea. Next base: position 2,891 of record RECJ01000293.1, read on the forward strand.
CCCACTCAAAGTAGACTGTCGCCTGATCGGGCAAGTCCGCCAGCATTGCCTGAATCTGCGCTTCGGCCACCACCTGCACCCAGGGAAACCGATAGCCAATCCGCGCTAGATCCACCGAGATCTCCCCCAGCCCCGGACATAGGTAGAACTGGGGGGTGGACTGATCTTTGAGAAACTGGCTGATCCAGGTGGTTTTGCCGCTGCCAGAGGGGCCAGAGATGGCGATGAGGTGAGGCATTTGGGTGGCTGGGTAGGAGGGGTGGATGGGTAGGAGGGTGGATGGGTAGGAGGGGAATTAACGGTATTGGCTCATTCACTCACCCATGCGCTCAAACCGCCGACAGCTTCGTTCTTGGCAACACAATCGTCACCAAAAAAATGGCGAGCTGCATGGTGACAATCGCAGGCCCGGAGGGCAGGTTAAATGCCGCCGAAAACACCATGCCCAGCACCGCCCCCAGCGCCCCCAGTATGGCCGATAAAATCACGTAGCCCGTAAAGGTGCGGCTGAGCAGGCGGGCAGCGCAGGCCGGAATCACCACAAAGGCGCTGATCAGCAGCACGCCGATCGCCTGGATAGAGGTGCCCACCACCAGGGCTAGCAGCACAATAAACGCGGTGCGATGGGCTGAGGCCGAGATCCCCCGGGCCACGGCCAAGGGTTCGTGCAGGGTGAGGAGAATTTGCGATCGCAGCGTCAGCCCCACATAGACCATACAGGCCACCAGCAAGACTGATCCCACCACCAAATTGCCTGGCCGCACCGCTAAAATGTCGCCAAACAAAATACTGTTAATACCGCCTCTGTACTGCCCTACAAAGGTCAGCAAAATCACCCCAATCGCTAACGACGATGAGTAGACAATATTCAGCAGGGCATCGGTCCACAGTCGGGTGCGCTCGAGCAAATAGGTCACCCCCAGGGCAAAGACCACCGCAAACGGCAACAGCACCGAGGTGGGGCTGACGCCCAGCAGCAGCCCCAGGCTGATGCCCAGCAGCGCCGAATGCCCTAGGGCATCGCTAAAAAACGACAGCTGCCGCAGAATCGTGAAACTGCCCATCAGGCCGCCCATCAAGCCGGTGAGAATGCCGCCCATCAATGCCCGCTGCATGAAGGGAAACTGGAAGAGTTCGATGATGCGGGTGAGATCGGACATGGGAAAGGGTGTTGGGTTGCGGAACGTTTATGGTGCCAGGTGAGCGGTGCAAGGTTTACGGTGTAGGGTTTACGGTGCAAGGTTTACGGTGCAAGGCAAAAAATCAAACCGTAAACCGTTCACCTACCCCCCCGCCTTCAACGCCCTCGCTGCATCCTTAGCAAAATAGGTCAAAATCACATCTGCACCGGCCCGTTTAATGCTGGTGAGAGTTTCGAGCATGACGGCTGTTTCGTCAATCCAGCCCTGGGCGGCGGCGGCTTTGACCATGGCGTATTCGCCGCTGACGTTGTAGGCGGCGACGGGCAGGTTGGTGTGCTGCTTGATGCGGTGGATGATGTCGAGGTAGGCCAAGGCGGGTTTGACCATGACGATGTCGGCCCCTTCGGCAATGTCGAGATCGACTTCTTTGAGGGCTTCGGCGGCGTTGGCGGCATCCATTTGGTAGGTCTTTTTGTCGCCAAACTTGGGGGCACTCTCCAGGGCGTCGCGAAAGGGGCCGTAGTAGGCAGAGGCGTATTTGGCGGAATAGGCGAGAATGCCGACGTTGATCCAGCCTTCGGCGTCGAGAGCCTGGCGAATGGCACCAATGCGACCATCCATCATGTCGGAGGGGGCCACCATGTCGGCTCCGGCTTCGGCGTGGGCCAGGGCTTGTTTGACCAGTACCGCCACGGTTTCGTCGTTGAGAATTTCGCCGTCTTGCACAATGCCGTCGTGGCCCATGGTGCTGTAGGGGTCGAGGGCAACATCGGTGATCACCAGCAGTTGGGGAAAGGCCTGCTTGATCGCCCGCACGGTCTGGGGAATTAGCCCCGTGGGGTTGTAGCTTTCGGTACCGGCGTTGTCTTTTTGGTGGTCAGGGATCAGGGGGAAGAGAGCGATCGCACCAATCCCCAGCCCCACTACCTCCTGAAGTTCTTCGATCAGCAGGTCAATGGAGTAGCGATCGCAGCCTGGCATAGAGGGCACCTGCTGCCGCTGGCCGCTGCCCTCCACCACAAACATGGGGTAGATTAGGTCATCGACCGTGAGTACCGTTTCGCGCACCATGCGCCGTAGACCCTCGGTGCGGCGCAGGCGACGGGGACGGTGCACCAGGGGTAGCGCTGGAGATGTAGCCGCCTCAGAAAGATGAGCAGCTACATCGGGGATAGCAGTGGAGGGAAACAGAACCATAGCCTCACAATATGATAATGATTATCATTGCTGAGTATCCTACCCCATCTTGCGGTAGATCGCGACCCTCTGGCCCCAAAAAACTGTGAAACGGGTCGGCGGTACCCTCTCCCCCACCTAACCGTCGGCCAGCAGGCTGTTCTAGGTGCTCTGCGACGGCAGCTTCAGAGCACGCAATCGGGCAGGCGTTAACCCAGGGCAGGTCAGCCACAAAGCTGGTGCCAGGCAGCACCGGCTGGTCTACCGCGCCAGTTTCTAGTCACAGATCTATGGGCAGATAGCCTTGATCTCAGAGATTTTGCCCCTGTCGTCTGCTAAATCTAGAATGCGATGCCCCAAGTCTGGTGACGGGCGATCGCCCCCCTCTACCCCCTGAGCAGCCTGACATAGACGGTTGAGGAGTGGCTGATCGTGGCTGATGGCGATCACCCCCACCTGATGTTGACGGGCAAACTCCAACATCACCTGCCAGATCAGGGCCTGGGTGTTGGCGTCTAGCATGGCGGTCATTTCGTCGGCAATCAGGTAGCGGGTCTGGCGGTTGAGCACCCGGGCGATCGCCACCCGCTGCAACTCGCCCCCGCTCAGCTCGTGGGGGTAGCGGGTCAGCCAGCCGGGGTGAATGCCCAGGGCATCGAGGTGGTGCAGATGGGGCGGGTGCCCCTCTCGCAAGATGCGATCGATGCGCCAGCGGGGGTTCACCGCCAGTTCTGGGTTCTGAAACACGAGCTGCACCGGGCAGTAGCCCTGGGTCGGCAAGGGCTGTTCATCCAGGGTAATCTGGCCGCGAGTGGGGGCCAAAAAGCCCGCCAGCAGCTTACCCAGGGTGGTTTTGCCGTAGCCCGAAGGGGCCATCAGCCCTACCACCTGACCCGGTGCCACCGTCAGTGAGCGGTCTTGCACCACCCAGGGCAGCTGTGCCCCGTAGCGAAACCAAAGCCCGTTACCCTTCAGCATGAATACACCTCACCCAACCTTGACGCACCCAACGTAGCTCAGGCCGCCCTGCCTCGCACTCGGCGGTGACCCAGGGGCAGCGATCGCCAAACAGACACCCTCTGGGTAACTGCTCTGGGCTAGGCTGGTTGCCCGGCACCGGGACAAACTCGTTTTGCGGCAGCGATCGCCACAGCGCCTGGGTGTAGGGATGGCGCAAATTGCCCGTGGCAAAGTCGTGGGCCGCCGCGATCTCCACCGTGGTGCCCGCGTAGAACACCGCCACCCGGTCGGCTACCTGTAACGCCGCCTCAATATCGTGGGTAATCAAAATCACCCCGCGCCCGCCCTGGGTCAACTCTCGCAGGTGATTGAGGGTTTCGGTCACCACATCGGGGTGCAGCCCTGGCGTGGGTTCATCGGCAATTACCAAGTCAGCCTGGGTGACCACCGCCGTAGACACCAGCACCCGCCGGGCCATGCCTCCCGATAGCTGAAACGGGTAGCGCTGCCGGGTGGTCGCGGGCAGCTCGTAGCGGGCAAAGGTGCGATCGACCGCCGCCCGAGCGGCCCCTGGTGACAGCCCATTGAGTTGTCCTACCCGCTGCACCTGCTGACCCACTGTCATCAGTGGGTCGAGGTAGCCCACCGACTGAGGCACCAGTGCGATCGCCTTACCCCGCAGCGCCCGACACCGCTCTGGGGTCAGCGGTGCCCCCTGAAACTGCATCGTCCCCGTCAGATTAGCGTTTTCCGGCAAAATCCCCAGCAGGGCATGGGCCAGCAAACTTTTCCCCGAACCGCTGGCTCCCACAATCGCCACCAGTTCCCCCGCCTGCACGGTCAAATCTAGGTCACTGATCACCGTGAGCTGCTTGCGGTGCAGCCCCTGGTCGTATTGGGTGAAGGTGATGCTGAGGTTGGCGATGGAGAGCATATCAAAGCAATTCAAGTCATATCTTCTTAGCGTGTGTCATCTCTCGATACGATGCACACAAGCTTTATACTATGTTCTGCGGAAACAGTTCAAAGATGTATACAATTAGGTGAGGGTTGTGTTTTCAGGAGGTCATCATTGCAGGATAGATGATTAGTTTAGACTATATTTTGACTCTGCAATAAAAAAATTGCCAGAATTACAAGTCATAAACTTGTTAATTGACTTTTAAGTCATCGTGAAAAAACAATGAAGAACCTCCAAATTACCAATCTAGGACAGATCAAAGAAGCAGATATTTCATTTGGAGATCTGACTTTGTTTGTTGGCCCTCAAGCTACAGGAAAAAGCATTTTATTGCAGTTGATGAAGCTTTTGCTGGATAGCGACGACATCGCTCAAACTATTAAAAAAAATGGATTTGACTGGGGAGCAGATCCGGCTAATTTTATAGAATTTTACTTTGGCGAAGGAATGCGTAGGCTATGGAGCGAAAAGACAAAAATATATGTTGATAACAAAAGCTTTAGATTGTCAGATGTTTTAGAAAAAGGTAGCCGAACCAAAGAAAAACTATTTTTTGTGCCAGCTCAGAGAGTATTGACATTGGAGAACGGATGGCCGCGACCTTTCACTAGCTTTGAAGTCGGAGACCCGTATGTAGTGAGAAATTTTAGTGAGCATCTAAGAATTTTGATGCAACAAGGTCTTGGCAGTAAGGGCAGTGCTATTTTTCCGCAAGTCGGACGCTTTAAAAAAGAATTGCGAGATGCGCTAGACAACAGCATTTTTCATGGTGCTCAAGTAGAGTTAAACACTAGTGGCATGCGAAAGCGTATTCAAATTAATATGAATGGTGAATACTTACCTTTCATGACATGGTCAGCTGGACAGCGCGAGTTTATGCCCCTACTTCTTGGCCTTTATTGGCTAATGCCAACATCAGGTGCCTCAAAAAAACCAGAGATAGATTGGGTGGCAATTGAAGAACTAGAAATGGGATTACATCCACAGGCAATATTATCTGTTTTTTTGGTGTGTTTAGAGTTATTGCATCGAGGTTATCGCTTGTTGATTTCAACTCATTCACCTGTCTTGCTAGAAGCAGCTTGGGCTATTCGATCTCTTCAAGAAGAAAATCCTGACACTAAATATCTTTGTCAACTTTTTGGATTGAAATTATCTCCCTCTATCAATAAGATGTTTGGCGATATTTTGAAAAACAAGAAAATATTAACTTACTATTTTGACCATCAGGAGAAGGGTGTTTCTGTACGTGACATTTCATCTCTAGATCCAGTAAACGTGGATTCTGATATTGCTGACTGGGGTGGATTGACAAGCTTTAGTAGCCGAGTATCTGATGTTATTTCTCAAGCTATACAAGAGAGAGTATGAGCTTTAGAGAAGCCGTGAGAGAAACACCACTACTTAAGGAACACTTAAAGTTAGGTCTCAGAGCGTTAGGAAGTAACAGTAGTAAAATAAGGCCGAAGGATTCACAGAAGTGTGAGGGCAGTGTTGATATTGACTCTGCCGTCAGAGATCGATATCCAAACAGTTCTCGCTGGGATTATGCGTTGGGATATGACGGGAAAACACATTTTGTTGAAGTTCATACCGCCAAGACCGATGAAGTTTCCTCGGTACTCAAAAAACTTCAATGGCTAAAAGATTTCCTTATTCAAGACGCGCCTGATCTTAACAAAGAACCTAAAGCTTTTCATTGGATCGCATCTGGAAGAGTATCTATTTTGCCAAACAGTCATCAAGCACGTCAGTTAGCTAAGCAAGGCATAAAAGTTATTGGGCAGCTCACTCTTGAATGATTGACTTAAGAAATGAAATTTACCTCGTTTTAGACATCAAAAATTGTAGAAGACTACCCCTGACTCGTTTTTGGATCGAGCAACGCCCGCACATTTTCCCCCAGCCAGTCAAAAGCCTTCACCGATAGCAGCAGCAGCAGTCCGGGCATTACCCCCAGCCACCAGTAGCCAGTGGAAAGGTGGCGCATCGACTCGGCCAGAATAATGCCGATCGCAGGCAGGTGGGGCGACAGGCCAATGCCGATAAACGACAGCGCCGCCTCGTGCAAAATTGCGTGGGGAAACAGCAAAATCAGCCCCACCAGCAGCTGCGGAATCACGTGGGGCACCATGTGGTGGCGAGCAATCCACAGGGAAGACTGACCAAAGCGGCGGGACAGTTGCACATAGTCAGAACTGGTGACCTGCAACACTTCAGCGCGAATCACCCGAGCCAGGCTCGTCCAGTGGGTCAGGGCCACGGCGATAATCACGCCCTGGGTACCGCCGCCGACCGCAAAGGCGATCAAAATCAGCAGCACCAGGTGGGGCAGGCTAAAGAACACATCGACAATCCAGGTGATCACAGCATCGACCCAGCCGCCG
>RECJ01000268.1 GCA_007694115.1 Leptolyngbya sp. DLM2.Bin27
CGGTGACGTTGTAGATTTTGACAAACCAAATGCTGGTGGCCCCCAGCATAAACCAGAGACTGTAGAGGCTGATTGCCCCCAAGACCAGGGGCACCAGGGCCAGCGCGTAGTCGGCGACCCCCAGGCCCAGGCGGCTGCCGCCGTAGCCGATCATCACCAGGCCAAACACCACATCGGGCAGACCCCAGGGCGAGATCACCCGGGTCGAGAGCCAAAACTGCGAGCTGATCGGCTTGAGCAGCACAAAATCGAGGGTGCCCTGCTGCACCTGATTGACAATTTTGTTGAGGTTAGGAATCAGCACCGTGGCCGAAAACCCTTGCAGCACCGTAAAGAGCCCCAGCACCAGCAGCGCCGCCTCCCAGCTCCAGCCCTCAAACTCGTAGCCGGTGCGATAGAAGAGAAACAGGCCAAACAGACTGCCCACTAGGCCCCCAAGGCTGATCAGCGCGGTGACTAAAAAGTTGAGGCGATATTCTAGCTCGGCGGCGATTGCCGTCCCCCAAAACAGCCCTAACACCTTCAAATAGCGATCCATTAGGCCCCCATGCCTGAGTATTGCTTCATTCCCTGCCGCCACAGCCAGCGGTTTAACCCCCAAAACAGCGCCGACCAGAAAATCATCGCCGCAAACCCCTGGGCCACGTTTTCAGGCCGGTTGATCAGCAAACTGGCCGGAAAATAGATCAAGTAGGGAAAAGGCGTCCACAGCACCACCGTCCGCACCGCCTCGGGGAACAGGGCCAGCGGCGCGATCATGCCCGACAAAAACGTGTAGAGCAAAAACCAAAACTGCTCTAGGGCACTGGCCCGCTCAGTCCAAAAGGCAGCCAGGGCAAAGGTGTACTGCATCAGAAACCGCAGACAAAAGGCCATCGCGGTTGCCAACAGCCCCAGCAGCAGGTGGTCAAGGCGGGGCAACCAGGCGGCGTAGGGGTAGAGCAGCAAAAACAGCCCCACTAGCAAAAAGGCAAAGGGCAATCGGGCAAAGCGTTCTGACACATGGCTAAAGAAGTGCCGCCAGGCCGGGTCGATGGGCTGCAACAGGTAGGGCGATAGCCTGCCCTCGACCACCTCGCGCTCAAACTCCCAGATCACCCAAACCACGGTAAACTGGCGCACCAGAAACACCGCTAAAAAGTACTGCACCAGCTCCGTGGGGTTGAGGTCAAACTGATCGCCCTGGGCCGCCTCGACCCACAGCCCCATGAGAATTAGCGGGAAGGTGCCCGACAGCACCCAAAACACCAGCTCAGCCCGATATTCGACCATGTAGGCGTAGTACACCGACAGCATGACGCGGGAGATTTTGAGTGCTCGTTTCAGCATGGTGGGGGTGTTCTCAGTTGGCCTTATCCTACCCCCTACCAGGCGCACCCCTACCGCTAACGGGCTTCTGGTAGACAGGGCAAATGCCGTTTGCCCCTACGGGTGGGTCTGGGGGGAATCGGGGGTGGGTGGATCGGGGGGATAGTCGGGGAGGGCGAAGGGGAGGGTAGATTTCCTTAACCGTTAACGTCAAAGCAGGAAAATCTTAACCCGCGCCCGCCCAAAAAAAGTTATGATTAAACAACATTCGGTAACTTTAGATACAGTTTTTGGAGATTGTCTATGTTTTCTACCCAAGAGCAAGCTCGCCAGCTGCAAGCCCGCAGTCGGCAGCAGCAGCAACACCGTCGGGCCAACATGCTAGAGCGCTCGACCCGCGAAGTGCTACCCGTGAACCTGCCTGACGAGGGGCATCGGGTCTAGGGGGGCGAGGGTGACTCGGGCCAGCTTAACCGACGATTAACCATAGCGATCGCCCCAGCAGCCATGATAATAGTGAAGCCACTATGCATAGTTTGTAACGTGGTTCGCACCTGACTCACATCCTTGGGCTCGGCCAACGCCGGGCCTTTTTTGTGGCCCGGAAGGGGTGTCGGGTGTTGGGTGTCGGGTGTCGGGTTAATCTCGTTGGCTAGTGCCCCTCATTTGGCAGCCCGGATCGGCGATAATATTGACCAAAATGCTTCGTTAATGCTTCGTTTTATAGTTTGGTTGACTCTGGCGCTGGTGGGTGCCCCGGCCACCCCGGCCCTGGCCCATACCCTAGCGCCAACCCTGGCCCAGGCAGCGGCGGGTAACCCCTCGTTTTTGGCCTCGCTGCAAACCCAGTTGGTCAATGCCCTGGCCTGGATTGACGGGTTGGGTGCGATCGCACCCCTGGCCTTCATCCTGCTCTACATTGTGATTACCGTGGCCTTTGTGCCCGCCTCGGTGGTCACCCTGGGGGCAGGGGTGGTGTTTGGCGTGGTGAGGGGGTCGGCCCTGGTGTTTGTGGGGGCCATGCTGGGGGCCACGGCGGCGTTTTTAGTGGGGCGCTACCTGGCGCGGGGCTGGGTGGCCAGCAAAATTGCTGACAATCCTAGATTTCAGGCAATTGACGATGCGATCGCCCACGATGGCCGCAAGATTATCTTTCTGCTGCGGCTGTCGCCAGTGTTTCCGTTTAACCTGCTCAACTATTCCCTGGGGCTGAGCCAAATTTCGCTCAAAGACTACGTAATCGGCTCGGTGGGCATGTTGCCCGGCACCATTATGTATGTTTACCTGGGCTCTTTGGCGGGCAACCTGGCCACCCTCGGGGCCGACAGTAGCCAGCCCCCCGAGGCCACCAGGGTGCAGTGGACTATTCGCCTGGTGGGCCTGATCGCCACCGTAGCGGTGACCCTCTACGTCACCCGCATAGCCCGCCGGTCGCTGCACCAGGCCTTGCCCCCCGACCCCGATGCGATCGCCTCCGACAAGAGCTGAGTAGCCAAGTCTAGCTGACGGTAAAAAGGGATTGTGGGGCTGGGTCTGCGGTTCACGGTTTGTGGTTCAGGGACATACCTGGCACCGTACATCCCCCGGCTGCCCCATGCGAAGCCATGCCCCTATTTCACCCCGTCCACCATCGCGATCAGCTGCGCCTCTACGTCATGGGCAACCTGGGTCAGCTCATCACTGTCAACCAGGCTCATCAGCATGGGAACGGGTTTGACCAGGCCAATTTTGGTGGTGCCTGTTTCAGAAAAAACAGAGATACGGCAGGGCAAGACCATGTTGAGCCGCATATCGGCGGCCATCACCTTGGCGGCCTGGTGCGGGTTGCAAACCTCAAACACCTGGCATTCTTCGGCAAAATCAACCCCCTTGGCGCGCAGGGTGCTGCCCAGGTCGTGGACGTACAGCACGCCAAACCCCTGATCTTTGACCGCTTGCTCAAGGTCAGCGGCGGCTTGCTCAACGGTTTTGGCGGTCTCAACGATGTAGTACATAGTGCTCAATAAATTACTCTATAACTATATATTTAAGCATAAAACAGTTGAGATTTCCCAGGCTGGGGCGTTAGCCGTTACGGCGGCGGCCTACGCCGTTGGCCGGGCGCTATGCTGGTGTCGGTATCTAGTCCGTCTAGCGGCGACAGAGGTTCATGTCAGTCAGAAGTAACCCAATCAATTGGCTCGCCCGCCTGATCTTGGGGCTCGTGCTGGCGCTGGGGCTCAACGGGCTGGGGGCATGGCCGGGGCTGGCCCAGATGCTTGAGGTCGAACCAGTATTTCTCGACGGGCTATTTTTGTTTGACGTGCCTGCGGCTGGCGATCTCACCGCTGTAGAGCGGGCTTTAGCGATTGAGGCCAATCTCGGGCCGCTGGTAGAGAGTGCAGAGCCGGTGCTGGTGCAGTACGAATTTCGCGGCCCAGAGGGGAGCGATGGCGCAGCGCAGGGCGGCAACCCAGTGATTTTGGCCGACGATCGCTACATCATGACGGTGACCAATGCCGATGTGCAGGTGGGCGGGGCCGATAGCCCCCAGGCCCAAGCCGATCGCTGGGTGCGCACCATTACCACTTCCCTGACCCAGGCCAGAGAAGAGCGCCAAAGCGGGTTTTTGACCCGCGCCATGATTCGGGCCATGGTGGCCCTGGCGATCGCCATGGTTCTACACCTGCTGGTCGGGTGGATCTGGCATCGCTGGCTCAAGCCCCTGCTTGACCGCGTTACGTTTTGGTCTGCTGACGAAGACGATGGTGTTGCCAATGTCAATCTGTTCTTTCGTCTGACGCTATTTTTGGTGCGGGGGGCCGTCTGGCTGGGGGCCTTGACCTACGTGGCCAACCTGTTTCCGGTCACCCGCCGGATCAGTTTTCAGGTGATGCGCAGCCTGCGGGATGGGCTTTTTGCCCGCAGTCTCATGCTGGGCACGCGATCGTACTCGCTGCTCGATTTGCTGCTGGTGGTTGCCACCCTGCTGGGGCTAGTGATTGTGGCCAGCGCCGCCACCAATGTGCTGCGCCTGCGAGTGTTGCGGGTTACCGGCATTAGTCTGGCGGCCCAAGAGGCGGTCGCGGTGCTCTCCAAATACACCCTGATTTTGCTGGGCACTGTGGTGGTGCTTCAGCTGTGGGGTATTGACCTCAGCTCGATTGCGCTGATCGCCAGCGGTCTGGGCATTGGGGTGGGCTTGGGCTTGCAGGGGTTGGTGAAAGACTTTGTCAGCGGTCTGGTGCTGGTGTTTGAGCGCCCGGTGCAGGTGGGCGACTTTGTTGACTTTGGTCAGGTCAAGGGCACCGTGGCCCGCATTGGCTCGCGCAGCACCGAGATCCGCACCCTCGATCAGGTGTCGATCATTGTGCCCAACTCCCACTTTTTAGACTCAGAGGTAACCAACTGGAGCCACGGCAACCCAGTTTCGCGCATTCGACTGCCGGTGGGGGTGGCCTACAGTAGCGACCCCCAGCAGGTTAAGAGCGCCCTGCTCGACGCCTGCAAAGAGAACCAAGAAATTCTCTCGGCCCCCGGCCCCCAGGTATTTTTCCTGGGTTTTGGCGACAGTGTGCTCAACTTTCAGCTGCTGGTGTGGATCGCCCAGCCCAGCCGCCAGCTGGCGATCAAAAGTGAGCTCTACTTTGCCATTGAGGCCAGCCTGCGCGATCGCAGAATCGAAGTGCCCTTTCCCCAACGCGACCTGCACATTCGATCGGGGCATTTCCCCATTGATCTATCGCCCGAGACCCAGCAGTTTTTGCAGGGGCTGACCGACAGATCGGGCAGTGGCCCCAGGGGTGGCCCTAGGGATGGCTCTAGGGATGGACTGTGAGCCGGGCGACCGGAAATTGAGGTATGGCCCGCCAACCGAGCCAGGTTGTCCCCCAGGCTGGGTTCTTAGCCTGCTTCTCAACTACAAACCGGGATAACTCAAAAAAAAAGAGCGCTTTACGGAAAGTTAGTTAAAATTACAGCCATATTTGCAGAGAAACCGGGGTTCTTTCCCGCATGTTCCCGCCTTGACGGCCTGACGGGTTTCTCTAGTGAGGAGTATAGGGAGTGACTTCCATGAAACCAGCCTGGCCCCAAATCCTGCTTAGCCGCTGGTCAAAGCGGTTGCTGCGGGGGCTTTCTTTGTTTATCGCCTCGGCTGTCTTGGCTACGGGGCTGTCGGTGCCCGCCCAAAGCGCCTGGTTGCCTGACCCCCCGGTTACTGACAGAGCGGTAGATGTGCTGCTGGCCCAAAACACCATCGGCAACGCTATTTTGTATTTCGAGACGCCTACCTTTACCGTTAGCGTGCACCCGAGGGGAGCCCAGGCGTTGTTTATGAATGTCTACAACCGATCTACTGGCCAGTCAGAGCAGCTCAACGCGCCAACCACTGCTCGCGGCCCCCTGAGTCAAGACGGCTGGGTAAGCTATGACAGTTTTGGCTCGCGAACGGGCCGCAACGTCATCTATCGGGCCAGCGGCAATCGCAATGCTTTTCAAGCTCGCCTAGAGATCATCGACGCCGCCAACGGCTCAATTTTGCTCAGCCAAAACAGCACCCTGATTCGAGATTTCTTGATTCCTGCTGGAACTGCCCCGGAAGATGATTTGTTAGCCAGAACTCTGGTCGCTTTTCAGACCCAAAATCACTCTGTGCGGGTTTTCACTGAGAATGGCCTCACCAAAATGAACGTGTTCAACAATCGGTCTCGGCAGCAGTTGGTCAATGGACAAATTGCCACAGCCGATCTCGCCGCAAGGTCGCCGTACCAATGTTGGACGTCTTACTTTAGCTTTAGCAACCAGGGGGGTGGCACATCGGCTGTGCGATATTATGTGCGCGTGAGTCCAGATGGTCAGGCGTTGCTGCAAATCCTAGACGGCAACGATATCCCTGTCCTCACAGAGCCTAGAATAACGGCTGCTCCGCTCATTACCAATATTCCCGAGTCAGATCGGCCTGATTGCTTTGGCGATAGCGGCCGCGTCAGTGGTGCGCTGGCTCCCTTTGTAGCTGCCGTCTTTGGCAATGACAGCGATCTGCGTCGAGTTCAAGAGTTTTTGATCCGCAGTGGTGCCGGTAGAAGCTTCGACACCCTCACCTGCGTAGTTGATCCTCGCTTTGAGAGCGCTCGTCAAGGTCGATTTATTAATGCAGCGGAGTGCAATGACCGCAATCATGCAGCCGCTGTGGTTAGCCTACTGATGGGTGAAGGGTTTAACTCTCGCCTGGTCTTCCGCAGCGTCAGGTATCGCTAGGTCAATCAAGTCTGGTTCTGGGGCTGCGATCGCAGCCCCAGAACGTTTGGGCTATGGTGCCTTCCTGGCTCGACTTTTCAGCCAGTTCCAGAGCCCATAGGCCGGTGAATGCCTGAAAATTTTGCAGGTTGATCGGTATTGCCAAGATAGTCAGCAGATCTATAGCGATCCTGCGTCAATCGTGAACATCCGTTGGGGCAGGCGTCTCGCCTGCACGGGCAAGATGCTTCTGCCTCAGAGTACTAGGCTTTGAAGGCAAAGCAAAAAACAGAAATATGGAGTTGTTGGTGCTGGCTAGAAACTAGAGCTATTGCAGGATTCCCATGCACGAATAGTTTCAGGCACAATGTCTTTAATCAGTTCTAAAACTGCATCGGCATAGGAACCAATTTCCTGTTGAGCACCTTTTCCCTGGCGTAAGCCAATAAAATGCAGGGCGGATTGTAGAGAAACCGTCCAAACCCAGGACGTATAGACACTAGGCACTAGGACTCCCCTAGCCTGTTCCCTACCTACGCCAAGCTCAATGAGAGCGCAGTATGCTGCGTAGCTTGAGCTGCACTGGGCGGTGTAAATTTTTTCGGCTTCCCGCGCTTTTTCGTCATCTAAAGAGCCTGTGGTTGCCTGCTTATTGTTCTTTGCCTGCTGTCGGAATACGCTCGGAATATAAAAGTCTCCAGAATCATCTACGGACACATACCTAAAACTTTTTTCATTCCACCCCAGTTGCTCGTCGTTGTGGTTGCTGGCTACAACATGCTTCCACCACTGTCTGCATATAAATAGCGGTGCCCTAACTTTAAATTTGAACACCACACCCCGAAAGGGACTAGTGTGCTGATGTTCGATCAAATATCTGATTAGTTTGATGTCTTGTTCGTCAAGGGTTTCAGAAATTTTATCGAAGCTGGCCCTGGCATCATTGACTACATCTAAATCACTTCCCATGTGAGAGATCAACTCCACACGACTCTTTTGGTCTCCCAAGGGATCGATGTAAGGAATTGTTTTAGCAGTGCTTGTCATCATATTGAGATTGATGGGTCGATTGACGTCGATTGACAGGGAAATTGCTTAAGGCAAGCAAAACTCACTTAGCCTTGGCACTCTACCGCAAAGCGCTACGTGAGTTAAATATCTACATACTCGACGTATTCGACGGCGGTGCGGCGGCTCTGGGGGGTAGGGGTAGTGGGTCGAGTGGCTGCCTGGGCAGCAGGAGCGGGCTTGGTTTTAGCGATCTCTGGCAGACTCTCTGGTGCCGTGGTTGGCGCGGCGGCGGCAACCGCCTCAGGGGGCATGGCTACCGCGAACGGGGTAGCGGAACTAGGGGCTAGGGCGGGGGTGGGCCGCAGCCGGGTGAGGCTCTCGTCTAGGGCCGACCGGACGATGGGTTCGGGTTCTTGGCTCAGCATCAGGGTAAAGCAGTCGATCAGGTGCGATCGCACCGAGACCCCAGCCCCGTAGCCGCCCGCCTGTTGTTCGGCCAGCTTGACCAATCGCCGCACCGCCACCAGCCGCTTTAACGGGTCGCTGTGGCTGAGCACAGCCAGATTGTGCTCAATTGAGTCGGCTGGGGTCTCCCACCGACTGACCCGGTCTTCGGCCTGAGACGAGCGCAGCAGCGCCCCCAGGGCAAACAGCGCCAGCGCCCCCTGCCCGGTGAGCAGCCCCGCCATCAGCAGCGAGTGGGTGCTGTGCCACAGCGACGTAAAGGTATAGGTACTAGCCCCCGTCACCAGGGCCAAGACCAGCGCCTGCTGCTGAGGCGATCGGGGCAGCGGCAGACCCCGCTGGAGACGCTGCACCAGCCCCTCTCGCTGGCGGGGCGACAGCTGCAATAGCTGCTGGTAGGCCACCAGGGCAATCCCCGCCGAGACTACCAGGGCTCCATTTACTAACCCCAGGGCAAAACTGCCCACCCCCACCCCCCACAGCTGGGGGTGCTTGGGGCGCGGCAGCCTTGGCCGCCACCCTGGCCTAGCCAGGGCCGATGCAGGGGGCGGCGGTGAGATATCTAGCGGGGGTCGAGAAATAACGGGAGAAACCACGGGAAATTGTCGCAGATAGGCAGGACGAATCAAGGCCTAGCATAGCCCTCAACCCTCCCAAAATCACCCCCAACCCCGTTCGCTCCCCTATTGACCAGTTTGCTGGGAGGGCTGCGATCGCGTAAACGACTGGTGAATCGCCATCAGTACGGGGTCAAGGTTGACGGTGGTGTCGCCGTAGTAGCTGGTGATAGTGGCGGTGGCGGTGGGGTAGCCCACGTAGGTAACAAACGCGTTGGGCAGATCCGCCGGAATCTCGCTCAGCCACAGCCGCACGGCGGTTACCCCGTCGATGGTGGCGGCATCGTAGCGGCTGACGGTGTAGCCCAGGGCTCGAATCGACTCTAGCGACTGGCCCACAACCTCTCGGGGCGGGGCGTCCTGCCAGACCACCTCAGTACGCATGGCGGGCAGGCTGCCGTTAGCCCCAATGCTGTCGGCCACCACCTGGGGGGCATCGGCCTGTTCGCTCACCTGCCACCCCGCCGGCAAGTCAATGGAAAATAGGCTGTTGTGGCGGGTGGTCTCTAGGGTGGGCAGGGCTAGGGCGGCAGGGGCTGTCTCAGCGGCAACCAACCGCTCCGAAGCCTGCACCAAAACGGGGGATAGTCCGACCGCCAGGGCCACCGCACCTAGGGTTACGCCCAAGCCGTTTAGCTGTTGCATCATGGTTTTCCTCTGCACTGACTCAATCATTGCCGCCCAGTATCGCCCATCCAACCCAATATCGCCCAGTTCAGGCGTAAGCTAGCCTTTGAGCAGCTCGGCACCCTTGTCTCGTCCCGCTGTCTCGTCCCGCTGTCTCGTCCCGCTGTCTCGTCCCGCTGT
>RECJ01000295.1 GCA_007694115.1 Leptolyngbya sp. DLM2.Bin27
CGGCTCCCAATCCTCTTCAGAGGATTTCAGCTTTGAGCCAAGGACTTCTAGTCCTTGGCTCAGGGCCAACCCGACGGATCGACCCCTAAATCCGCCCCACCTTGACAGGGCTGGGTGGGCACTGCCCACCATGAAGAAAACCGTTCTCTACCAGTCACCTGATAAAGAACATCGCCCAAAGCGCCCTGCTCAAAAGAACGCCATCCCCAGCTAACAATCACCCCGGATATTGCCCGTCCATGACCGACACCGCCGTCACTGCCCTCACCGCCGCCGAAATTTCTACTGACATTGCCGCAGCGGTAGAGCAGCGGCGCAACTTTGCCATCATCTCCCACCCCGACGCCGGTAAGACGACGCTGACCGAAAAGCTGCTGCTCTACGGGGGTGCCATTCAAGAGGCGGGGGCGGTCAAGGCCAAGCGGGCCCAGCGCAGCGCTACGTCGGACTGGATGGAGCTAGAGCAGCAGCGGGGAATTTCGATCACCTCCACGGTGCTGCAGTTTGCCTACCGGGGCTACACCATGAACCTGCTGGATACGCCCGGTCACCAAGACTTTAGCGAAGACACCTACCGCACCCTCGCCGCCGCCGACAACGCGGTCATGCTCGAAGACGCCGCCAAGGGTCTAGAGCCCCAAACCCTGAAGCTGTTTGAGGTCTGCCGTCTCAGGTCGCTGCCCATCTTCACCTTCTTCAACAAGATGGATCGTCCGGCCCGGGAGCCCCTAGAGCTGCTAGACGAGATCGAGCAGCGGCTGGGGCTGCAAACCTACGCAGTCAACTGGCCCATCGGCATGGGCGATCGCTTCAAGGGCGTGTTTGACCGCCGCCACCAGCAGATTCATCTGTTTGAGCGCAGCGTGCACGGCAAAAAAGCGGCCAAAGACACGGTGCTAGACATTGGCGACCCCCGCATCGAAGACCTGCTCGACCAAGACCTCTACTATCAGTTCAAAGAAGAGCTGGAGGTGATCGAAGAGGTGGGGCCAGAGCTAGACCTCGACGCCGTCCACGCCGGGCAGCAGACCCCCGTATTCTTTGGCAGCGCCATGACCAACTTTGGCGTGCAGTTGTTCCTCGATGCCTTTCTCGACTACGCCCTCAAGCCTTCGCCCCACAGCAGCACCCTGGGCGAGGTGCCCCCCACTCACCCCGACTTCTCAGGGTTTGTCTTCAAACTCCAGGCCAATATGGACCCTAAACACCGCGATCGCATCGCCTTTGTGCGGGTGTGCTCGGGCAAGTTTGAGAAAGACATGGTGGTCAACCACGCGCGATCGGGCAAATCGGTGCGCCTGTCGCACCCCCAAAAGCTGTTTGGCCAGGGCAGAGAATCTCTCGAAGAGGCCTACCCCGGCGATGTGATTGGTTTGAACAACCCCGGCGTGTTTGCGATCGGCGACACCATCTACCAGGGCAAGCGGCTGGAGTTCGAAGGCATTCCCTGCTTTTCGCCCGAGATTTTTGCCTATCTCAAAAACCCCAACCCCTCCAAGTACAAGCAGTTCCAAAAGGGCGTCTCTGAGCTGCGCGAAGAAGGCGCCGTGCAGATCATGTTCTCCGCCGATGAGTCAAAGCGCGACCCCATTCTCGCCGCCGTGGGCCAGCTCCAACTGGAGGTGGTGCAGTACCGACTGCAAAACGAGTACAACGTCGAAACCCGCATCGAGCCGCTGCCCTACGCCCTCGCCCGCTGGGTCGATGGCGGCTGGGAAGCCCTGGAGACTGCCGGTCGCCTGTTCAACACTGTCACCGTCAAAGACAGCTGGGATCGCCCGGTGCTGCTGTTTAAAAACGAGTGGAACTGTCAACAGGTGATGACCGATCACCCGAAGCTGAAGCTGAGCAGCATTGCTCCAGTGGTCTCGGGCAAAGAGCCAGAGTCGCTGTAGGAAATTGGGTAACACAATGACAGCATCGGCCTTCTCAATACGCCAGTAGTCTAGCTGTTGCCCTTGGGCATCAGGGGATACGTAGTCATGAATTTGGGCTGAGCGTCGATGGCGGCGGTGCGGATAGCGGCGCAGTGGGGATGAGCGATGGCCCCATGGCCGTGCTGAGGTACTGGGTTGAATGATCACAATGCATTGGTTGCAGTAGCGATCGCGTTGCCCTAGAGTTAGGTCTAGATCACGTTACCAGACCTCAACTTTAGAGGAGGAGCTGGAAAAAGCACCCGGCTAACCCCACCATCAACACCAGATGGGGAAGATTGCTGAGTAGGGGCCGCTGGGTGATGCGCAGGAGCGGGTAGGGGCTAAACGCCAGGGCCGATAGCAGCGTCACCCCCTGAAGAAACTGCGCCACATCGGCACTCCAGGTGAGGGTGGGCAAACCCGCCCCGCTGTAGCCCAGGGTGCGGGCTAGAACGGGGAGAATCTGTCCGGCTTCGGTCATAGCGGCAGGAATGTAATGGGCCAGGTTGGCCGCCAGGGTAAAGGGCAGATAGGCATAGATGACCGTGAGATAGGCAGGCTGAGCCGGATCAAGGCGGCGGGCGATCGCATGGGTGCCGTAGGTCAGCACCGCCGGAATACTCAGGAGAGCCAGAGCGATCGGGGTGCTGATCCCTAGGTGGCCAGCATCCATGGCCACACCGCTGAACCCTAGCCACCCCAAAACTTGCTGACTGTGGTGCATCAATACGCCCCCCAGCAGCAGCAACAGCAGGGCGGCTTCGGCCCCACTGCCCTGATGATTGTCCAGCAGATCTGAGGCGGGAAAGCGCAGGTTGAGCTGCACTGAACGATGGGGGCAGGCCTTGAGGCAGGTCATGCAGAGCACACAGTCGCGGTTATCTTGCAGCTGGGCCGGGTGAGAATAGAGGGGACAGCCTGCCGTGGCTTGCCCTTCAATGGGTAGGGCATCGGCAAAGGTAACGGGGGTAGCGCCACTGCCCCTGTAACACCCAAAGGTGCTGCATTGGCTACCGCACACCGGCTGGGTCGATCGCAACTCCACCATCGCCAGCTTGGCAAACAGGCCGTTCATACCGCCGATGGGGCAGAGGTAGCGACACCACAGCCGCCGCTCGTAGATCTGGCTAAAAATTACGGCCCCTGCCGTAATCGCCAGCAGCAGCCAGGCCGAGAGATAGGCGTGGTGGGGCAAATCCCACAGCTTTTCCCAGAGGTAAATCACCCCAAAGCCACCAAACAGCACCCACGCCCCCCAGCGGTTGAGCCACCGGGTCGGCCAGGGGAGCTGCTGGCGGGGAAAGAGCCGGAGCGATAGCCGCCGCAGCCATTCCGCCGTGATCATAAAGGGGCAGACGGCACACCACAGACGACCAATAAAGGCAAAGAAAAATAGGTACCCTGGCCACCACCAGGCCCAAAAGAAATTTAGCGTGACGCTGCTGTCTCGGGTTTGCGGCCCCAAAAACCCGGCTAAGGTGACGGGCACAAACAGCGCCATCATCACGATCCACAAGCCTTCGGGGTACCAGCGGCTGAGTAAAACTTGCCGCAGCCAGGGCACCTGGGTCAACAAATCCACCCGAAAGGCATTTTTGGCCGACTGCACCGACCACAGCGCCTGCTCAGGAATCACCGTCTGGCCAGGGGGCGTCATGATCACCGCACGGTGCAGAATCTCCGCCAGCTCGGATAGGTTGCCGGGGTAATCGTAGCTGATCATGCGGCGTAGATCGGCCTGGTCGAGGCTCAGCGGGGGGCGGTTTTGGTCTTGGCAAAAGCGGGTCAGGAAGGATTGGGCAAAGTCGGGAATATCGGCCTTGCGCTGAGGCAGGTTGAACACCTTAAACCTGAGCACATCCACCTCGGGTAAGGCCATCCTATCGGCAGAGGCTAACACCAGGCGTACCCAGGATGGTGCGGGTTGGGGCCGCTGGTCGGGCTCAAGTGGGTCAATATTGGGCAGAATGCCGCCCGTTTTGATGTAATCGCCCAGCCGCTGCTGATCTTCCCTGCTCAGCACCGAGGCGTTATCGAGCAGCAGCGTCCCCCGTTCCAACAGTTCAAACAAACCCGGTTGACCACCCCCTCGGCCAAACAAAACGTCCGTATTGAGGCGGCCATCCGCCAAGCGGGGTAATTGGGCACAATCCAGCTCCACAAAGGGGTGCTCTGCCAACCCAGAGCGGCCATGGATCTGCCCGGCCAAAAAGGTTTTGCCGCTGCCAGGGGGCGCTTGCAAGATCACGGGCTGGGCCGTGGCGGCAGCCTGATCGACAAAGTCTCGCAGCTTTTGGCTAAACTTGCTCGTCCCCAAGATGACCTTCCCCCTGGGCACCGCTTGCAGATAGGTTTGCAATCCCTGAATGCGGCGCTGTTCTTGGGCAATGCGGGCGCTAAAGACGTTGAGATCTTGGGCCAGTAGGCCGTTAAACAAATGCTCAATTTCAGCATACTGCTGCATCAACTGGCAAAACTGGGCCTGGGGCAGAAACCATAGCTCACAGGCCGTCAGGGCGATCGCCTGGGTCTGGTGCTGGCCGCGATCGCCCTGGGCCATCAGCGACACATAGCCAAACAGATCCCCGGCACTGCGCTGACGAATCAGCGCGTTACCAATGGCAGAAGACCGATCAATCTCGACCGCCCCCCACTTCAGCAGGTAGAGCCCCGTGGCGGGATGGCCAGCTTGGTAGATGAGCGTTTGGGCCTCTACGCGAAAAGGATGCAGAGCCTGGGCGATCGCCGCCAGAACTTCAGCCGGTAACTGCCCCCACAGCCGGTGGCAACTGAGCCAGGTTTGGCAATTCTCAATCTCTTCGGCACTCTGAGCACTGCCCGCGATCAAGCCCATGAGGGATGGCAGGGGCTGATCTGAGCTGATCAGCTCAGGCTGAAATGGGTCTTGGAAATCTGTTTCACAGTCCATAGTGCCAACTTCGGCTGCCCCAAGGCGGGCAAGATCGCCAACTCTAACGTTTCGCTCCACCGCTATATTCCCTGCTGGCTTGATTACTGGTCAATACTTTCCCCCGCCGTCTTCCACCCGGCGAAACTGGGCGGAAAGCCCTGCACATTGTCGTAGCCCAGCAGATGCAGCGTTACCACGCCCATGGCCGAGCGATAGCCCGACGAACAGTAGAGCACCACCGGGCGATCGCGAGCAATGCCATCAAGGTGCTGGGCCAAGCTGCGCAGCGGCATGTTGATCGCCCCAGGAATATGGCCCGCCCCATACTCCGCCGGTTCGCGCACATCCACCAGGAGGGCTTTGGCGTTGGCCTGCAAGCGCTTTAGCCCCGCTACGTCGTCAATCTTGTAATAGCCAGCGGGGATGGCGGTCAGGGTGCGATCGACCGCCGCCTTGAGGTCAAGGGAGATGTCAGAAACTGACGGTGCGACCACCTGGGCGATCGCCCTTGGGCCTATCAGGGGTGCCGCCATAGCCCGATTGTGCCCTACCCCAAACAGCAGAAAGACTGACAGAAAAAGGCCGAGAAGTAAGCTCTGAAGGACTCGATTGGGTTGCTTGAACAGCATAAGTTTTTCCTAAATTGGGTTTTCCTAAATTGCCTTTAAGGAATTCATTGACCAGAGCCCTGCCTAGTACTCTGCGGCGTAAGTCGGCCAGCTATTCCTGAAACCTAAAACCTAGCACCTGAAACCCTTAACGAGCACTGCCTAGTACTCTGCGGCGTAAGTCAGCCAGCTATTCCTGAAACCTAAAACCTGAAACCTAGCACCTGACACCCTTAACAAGAGTTGTTGGATTTCTGCCAGCCAATACTAAGCCAGCACAAGCCGGGTTTCGTAAAACGGCTCCACTGGGCCGCTGACCACCATCGCTCCCACAGGGGCGGCAGTTTGCTTAAAGCGGGGGTCGAGGTGCGAGTTTTCGTGATCCCATACCGACTCCCAGACCCCATGCATGAGGTAGGCCCGCAGATCGCCATCGGGAAAGGCGTTGCGAAGAATTTCGGTGCTGACGGCTTTGTGGTAATGGCGATTGTCGGCGGCACCGGGGAGGCCAGTATCGGTGGCGGCGGGCTGGTAGGTCTGCTGGGCGATCGCCAGCAGTTCGGCGGTCTTGGCCTCAAAGGGTTGCAGCGCCGCATCCTGAATCATGACGTGGTTCTCGACGGTGATATAGCTGCGATCAGGCAAATCCACCGGGCGGCGCAGAAAGGCGAGAATTTCGTCGGGCTGGCGGTAGATGGCGGTGCGATCGCCTGCCACCACCGTCTGATACAGCCCCCGGTACGACTCCATCACCATGGGCGTTTTCTGCGGCCCCGCTGGGGTCATGGCGTAGGCATGGAGATGGGGCATCACTACCGTGTCAAACCAGCGATCGACCTGGGCCGCTTGCAGGCTGGCGTAGTCGGCAAAGCGCACAAACAGCGAGTAGAAGTAGGGCAGCGAGTGAGCCGCCACCGCATCGGCATAGGCCGTCGCCAGCATCCCCTTGTAGGCTTCGGGGTAGTTTTTCACCATCGTCGAGTCGCCGGTCATCTGCTTCACCGAGAGGCTGAGAAACCCAGCCGCAGCTTGCAGCGATTGAGACCGGGTCTCGATGCCCTCCAGCAGAGCGGCATGTTCAGGTGCGGCGACGCGGATTTCGGCGTAGAAGGTGATGGCTCCGGCGGGCGCTGGGCGCTGAGCCTCAGCCGCTTGGGCCTGGGGGGTAGCGGCAAAGCCCACGGCGGTGAGGGCCGCACCGGCAGAGAGAAAATGACGACGGTTAACCATAGCGTGATGGATTCCTTAAAAAAACGAGGCCGCCGGTCAGGGGGAATGTGTAGCGTCCTAGGGTCTACCCCGAGGGCGGCTGTGCTGATGGTAGAGCCTGTACAGGGGTATAAGGTCAAGGGGTTGGTGGGGATAGGCGATCGCCAATCTGCAAACTTGTCATACCGAATCCGAACCCTATCCCCGATTCCAAAAGGGCCAATCTGTAGGGGCGCACCGCTGTGCGCCCAGGGGTATCGGGGGTAGCCAAGCAGGATTTTCAACCCCAAATCGACCCAAATATAATCCCCGAGATGGTCGCCATCACCACCACCAAAGCCACAAACACGGCGGTCTTTTTTGTGCCCATAATGCTGCGAATCACCAGCATGTTGGGCAGCGATAGGGCTGGCCCCGCCAGCAGCAGCGCCAGCGCAGGCCCTTGCCCCATGCCATTGCCAATCAGCCCCTGCAAAATCGGCACCTCAGTTAAGGTGGCAAAGTACATAAACGCCCCCGCCAGCGACGCAAAGAAATTAGAGAAAATCGAGTTGCCGCCCACCGCCCAGATGATCCACTGGGAGGGAATTAGCGCCTCATGCCCAGGGCGACCGAGCAAGGCCCCCGCCACCACTACCCCAAAAAACAGCAGCGGCAAAATCTGCTTGGCATAGTCCCAAGAGGTCTCAAACCATTCGCCCGCCTCGTCTTTGTTGGTGCTGGTCAGCCATGAGAGGCCAATCACCGCTGCCGCAAAGGCAATCATCGGCTGCGCGGCAAACTGAAAGGCCAGCACGGCGGTGACACCGGTCACGAGCATGACTTTGCCCATATTCAGCTCAAACCAACGCACTAGAATGGCCGCTAGGGCCAGGCCCAGAGCTCCGGTAATCCACCATTTGGCGGCGTAGATAGCGGCCCAGGTGCCCACCGCCTCAGCAGGTTGAGCCCAGTTGGCAAATACCAAAATGCCCACCATCACCCCAAAGAACAGGGCATTTTGCCACAGCGGGCGAGAGATTTCTGGCTCAGGCAATCCGGCCTGGGCTTCAATTTTCTCCAGCTCTTCCTTGCGAAAAATAAAGGCCATCAGCAGCCCAATCACCACGCTAAAGAGAATTGCCCCAATGGCACGAGCGATGCCTAGTTGGAGGCCCAACACCCGCGCCGTAAGAATAATCGCCAGCACGTTGATGGCAGGGCCAGAGTAGAGAAAGGCCGTTGCTGGCCCCAGACCTGCCCCCATGCGGTAAATGCCCGCGAACAGCGGCAGCACGGTGCAAGAACACACCGCCAAAATGGTGCCCGACACCGAGGCCACACTGTAGGCCAGCACTTTGTTGGCATTGGCCCCCAGGTATTTCATCACCGAGTCTTGGGAGATGAATACGGCGATCGCACCGGCAATAAAGAAGGCCGGAATCAGGCACAGCAGCACATGCTCCTGGGCATACCAGCGCACCAGATAGAATGACTCAAAGACGGCATTGCGCAACCGTTCAGAGTTTTGAATCGCTTCCACCGGCAGATAAAAGCACACCAGAAACCCCGCCACAATCCACAGCAGCGGTTTCCATTCCGACTTCCAAAAATGCATAAACTATCCTCCTCTCCGATGCGATCGGGGAGATGTAATGTGAGTGCCCGGTCAGACCTCCGGGTTCTTTTTTGCTAACCCAGAAGACCTTTGCATCCCCGAAAAGAACCCGGAGGTCTAGCACTCTGCGGCATAAGTAAGCCGACTATTCCTGAAACCTGATACCCAGCACCTGAAACCCCAGCAAGGGTTGCCCTATTTCTGCCAGCCAGTACTAGTGCCCAGCGGGCAAGAGAGCCTCAATGTCAGAGGGTTCTAGCACCTTGCCTTGGCTTAGCACTTTGCCATCGACTACCAGGGCCGGGGTTTTCATTACCCCGCGTTTGACAATCTCCATGGTGTCGGTGATGTGGGCCACATCAGCTTCTAGGTTGCGGGTAGCGATCGCCGTTTTAGCATTGGCCTCTAGCTGGTGGCATTTTTTGCAGCCCGTGCCCAAAATTTCAACTTTAAGGGTCGTCATAGGTTTAATCCTTGTTTGAAGCGGTAAGTTATGGCTCAGTTAGGCCGAAGCCGTGATGGGGTTGGTTTCAAACACCACGCACTGCTGCCCCGGCTGCGCGGCGGCGGCACCCGCCTGGCACTGGTCAAGCAAGGGCGCTAGCTGGGCACGCAGGGTTTGCAGCTTGGTGATGGTTTCGTCAATGTGCTCGACTTTTTTGAGCAGACGGCTATGGACCTCTCGACATGACAGCTGCTGCCCATCTTGCAAGGCCAGCAGGTCTTTAATGTCATCCAGGCTTAGCCCCAGGGCTTTGGCTTGGGTAATAAAGGTCAGGCGATCGAGGGCTGGCTGATCGTAGAGGCGATAGCCCGCCGCCGTGCGCTGGGGGCTGGGCATTAACCCAATGCGCTCGTAGAAATAGAGCGTTTGCGGGTTTAGCCCTAACCGTCGTGAGACTTCACCGACTTGGAACATTGCCCTGGCTCCACTACATTGACCTGGCCGAATCTTACTGCTTATACCCAGGTATAAGGTCAAGGGTTGAGATGTTAAAATTTACTTGAGAATTCATTGTCAGCGAGCCGACGACTTATATTTGGGCTGGTAGTGATGCTCGGGTTGCCACCCCAGCAATATGGGGTCTAACCACTGGAATAGATAGTCGAAAGGTTTGGTAAATGTAGGGATGGGTAAATAGGTTTGGCTCTACCCCAATCCAGTGGATGTCTGGG
>RECJ01000213.1 GCA_007694115.1 Leptolyngbya sp. DLM2.Bin27
GTATCAGTTGTAAAAGCCGCGTGTGCTAAGGATTTGAACCTCGGAGTGGAACTCGCTAGAGCGGTATAGTACAGATGAACTTAAACACTTGATGAGACTAAAAAAGCCTCTGTGCGGCGGCGGCTGGCGTTGCAGCGATCGCCCCCGGCATCATCATCATCAACTCCTGCGTCAGCGGCCTCAGCGAGGGGTGTGTAGCAGGAGGCCCCCTGGCCCCTGTCACCACCAGCCCGCCGCGCCGACCGGCAGACCCAGGCGGTGCAGCACTCCCCTGTGCGATTGGAGTGCCGCCATTGGAGGTTGACGAGGGTGCGGAGTTTGTTAGTCAAGGTTCTGGTGCTGTTGATGACGGTCTGCACCTGGTCGGGGTGGATGGCGATCGCATGGTCGGAGAAAGCAACGACGCGATCGGGCGCAGGGTTGCTGAGGGAATCTTGGGGCAGTGCATCGGCCTGGGGCAGAGTAGCGCCGCCATCGAGGGGGGCGATTCTCCAGTGGAGAGGCTTCGCCAACGCATTGTCAATGCGTAGAGCCAGAGCGTTGGCTTCGGCGGCCCATTCGGCCTCGTAGAAGCGACGAGCGGCCTTGCCCGCTTGAAGGGTATAGAGGCAGGCGAGGAAAGCTAGCCAGCCCGCGACCTGGAGCAGGATTGAGAGAGTGCGGTAGCAGTCAATGGCGCGATGGTCAAAGACCGGCCCAAGGGGCCAACGCTTCGCAGTACTTGCCAGGTGTTGCGGGTAGCGGTGGCCAGGATGGTAGCGGCAGTGGCGTAGGGAGCCAGCAGGCGGGTAACGAGTGCTTGAGTGGTGTTCATGGGGGGATTGCCTCAACGTGTGGAGTGGGGTGCCCTCATGGCGCTGAGGGCAAGCGGTGGGAGCTATTCAATGGAGAAGCCGTGGACGGTTTCAGCAGGGGGTTGGAGGGGCTGCTGGTAGCGGCTGAGGAATTGCACATCTCTGGGGTCTAGCCCTAGGGCGCATGGGCCAGGGTGGCGCTCACCGCTAGAAATCGTGTGGCACTATTAAGGCGAAATTTATGAATGCTGACGCAAAGGCTTCTAGCCGTAGGGCAGACCCTGACTATGGGCAGATCTCTGGGCTTATCCCAAAGACGCTAATCATTGAATTCAAAGTGGCGCTGGCCCGCTCGGGCATGAACCAGAGCGAGGCTATGGAAGCGGCGATTGCGCTGTGGGTGAAGCAGCAGGGGGGTAATGCATGACCACTGGCGACAAAGCTAAACGCGCTACCGTTGCGATCGGCCCGGTTGCGATTGCGGGGTTTCAGATGCCTGATGGCAGCTACCGGATGAGCCAAACCCAAGCGGCTGAGTGTGTCGGCAAGCAACAGCGGAACGCCGGACGCTTTTTAGAGTCGAAGGGCATCAAAGCCTTGCGGGGTCAAGGTTATACGCCGGACACTATTGAGGTTGATCCAGCCGATCAAGTTAGGGGCCAGGCCCGATTCAATGCGCTGCCCCTGGATGTGGTGAGTGCCTACTGGCTTTGGGAGGCCTCTAAGGGCAACCAGCAGGCGATCGCGCTTTGCTATGCCCTGATGACCGAAACCCTAGAACGCCGCTTTGATGCTGTTTTTGGTGTGGAGCGCTCTGAGGGCGATCGTAATACCTTGCTAGCCCAGCGGTTAGAGCTAGCAGAGGCAGACCTAGCGGCCCTGGGTGAGGCCTATACAGAACCCGATTTGCTCAGGATGGAGGTTGAGCAGTTGCGGCAACAAGTGCGTGACCTTGGCGGTGAGCCGTGGCAGTTGTCTGGAGAGCCTGAGGAGGGGGAGTGATGGGAAGAATCACCCGACTGGCTTTGGCCAACCTGTGAAAAGGGGTATAAAGAATAGAGGTATAAAAGCGTAGCAGTTGCAGTCTAGAGTTTTTTGGAAGTTATCGCGTGCCCCGATCAATGACCGCGCTTTTCCAAAAGCCTTATTTCATCTTCGACAACCGTTGCCCTCATCTATCAGCTAGCGGTTTTGTTCGGGGCATAGGGTTGAGAAGGTGAGGATACAGCAGCCCAGGTTAATGCCCTCTGAGTTTGAGGCTTGCACCCCAGGGGCCAATTGGTAGAGCACGGCTTTGCCATCCCGGCGAGACTCCACCAAGCCCTCCTGGCGCAGCACCCTGAGGTGGTGGGATAGCAGGCTTTGCTCTAGAGCCAAGGTAGCGTTGATTTGCCCCACATGTTTGGGGCCAGTAAACAGGACTCGCAAAATGGCCAGCCGATGGGCCTCAGCTAAAACCTTGAGACGCTGGGCACAGTAGGCACTGTCTTGAGACGATGGAGCCATGGATTGAGGGAGTTAGAAAAACTCAGCGAACATTCATATAAACAATTGCTCATACCACTACTCTATCCCTACAGAGTGAGATGCCCCACCTTTCGCCAGCGAGGGTAAGTACACATTGAACCAAACCCCCTAATCGTCCCGTTGGGAGCAGAAACCCTATCCATCCACCGCTTGTCAGAGCTTAAGCTAGCATTCATATCAATAACGACTCATATCAAATACACTAACTTGAGTTTCATATTGGCTCCTTTGTTGATGGCAGCGTTGACCAGATGACTGTAGTGATTGACCTCCATCAACTACAAGAGCAATTGAGATCGCACCTCCAGTCGCGCCAACTGTGGCAAACCGGCGACCTGCTGACGCTGCTGGCCCACGGCGAGGCCCACGCCATCTTTCGGCTGGGGGTAGACCGTCTGGTGCGGGTGGCCGTCAACACCCCCAATCAGCGCTTTGGTGGCGACCTTGGGCAGCTTACCGCCTTTGAGTGGACTATTCTGCACTACCTCAAGGGGGCAAGGCTGAGCCACGAGCTGCTCGGGGCACAGCTCGAACCCCGCGACGATTTTCCCTACACCTACTTGATTACCAACTATATTGCTGGCGAACCGCTCAACTACAGCCGTCCGCAGCTGCGGCATTGTGCCGAGACCCTGGCGCGGCTGCATCGGCTACCGCTGCAACCGGGCTACGCACAGGTGCAGCAGCTCAGCCCGCCCCTAAAACAGGTCAATTATCCTCTGACCCTGTTCTTTCAAGAATCCCAAGCCTATGCGCAGCCCTACCTGGAGTTTTCAGAGGCCGATTCAGACATCGTCGAGATGCTGAAGGCCGTGCTGGCCAAGGCCGAGGCGCGGCTGGCGGCAGAGTCATTGTTGAGCGAGTATCCACACCAGTGCTTGGTGCACAGCGACCACACCTACGAAAACTGGGTAGTGGGGCCAGAGCGGGCCTACTTGGTGGACTGGGAATGGGCCGAAATTGGCTCTCCGGCGGGGGATCTGGGCCATTTTCTGTCGCCCGTTACCCTCTGTCGCCGCGAGGGCTACCGGATGCCTGCGACAGATCGGCAGTTCTTTCTGGCGGCTTACTATGCGGCCCTGGGGGATGCGGCCCTAGCAGAGACTGTGCGGCTGCATTTTGCTGCATTTGGAGCCTATCCAGCGCTGCGATCGCTGTGTTGGACGGCGGGCTACTGGGTGACGGCAAACCGTTGGTACGCCGAGCACGATGGTTCCAGCGCCATCGAGCGACAGCAACGCTGGCAAGACAGTCAGCAGTGGTTTCCGCAGCTTTGGGCCGAGGTGATGACGCTACTAGAGGAGCCTCTGCCATGACCCCATCGGCACGGCTGAAAAACTCTCGATGGGCCGGGCTGAGAGATGTGCCCTGGCGGGCTTACCTGCTGGTGCTGCCCGCCCTCAGTCTGGTGCTGCTGCTGTTTGGCGGCGGGCTAGGGCTGGCATTTCTACAGAGCGTGGGGCTGCTGGGGCTGACGGGTGACGGTACCCTGTCGCTGGCGGCCTATGGGGAAGCCCTGGGCAGTAGCCAGTTCTGGCGATCGCTGGGGCTGAGCCTCTACATTGCTTTCACCGCTACCGCCCTATCAACGGTGCTGAGCATTGGCTTGGCTCTGCTGCTGCAAGGGGCCGGACGGTGGGCCAGTTTTGCCTGTCAGCTTACCCTGCCGATTCCTCACCTGGTGGGTATTGCGGGCATTTTGCTGTTGCTGTCGCCCAGCGGCCTGATCTCACGGCTGCTCTACACCCTGGGCTGGATTAGCACCGACCAAGACTTCCCGTTGCTGGTCAACGACACGGCCAACCTGGGGGTGATGACCCACTTTTTGTGGAAAGAAATTCCCTTTATGACGCTGATTTTGCTGGCGGTGCTAAGGGGCATTCGCCCAGAGTTGGCGATGCAGGCGCGGGCCTTGGGGGCGACCCCCTGGCAGTGCTTTTGGCAGGTGACGCTGCCCCTGCTGCGACCGGGAATTGTCTCTGCGAGTTTGATTGTGTTTGGGTTTATCTTTGGCAATTTTGAGGTGCCCTTCTTGCTGGGGTCAACCTATCCGCGCACCCTGCCGATTTTGGTCTATCAAGCCTTTACCAACGTGGATTTGAATCAGCGCTCAGTGGCGATCGCCCTGGGGCTGCTGCTGTCGCTGATCTCCATCTCGCTGATTGCCCTCTACCTTTGGCTGGGGTCGGGCCAGCCCTTTCGCCGCCGCCCGTTTGGAGGGCAGCGATGATCCGCAGAACCCTGTTAATTCTGATTACTGCGACGTTGTTTCTGCCTTTTTTGCCCCTGCTGGTGTGGTCGGTGGCCCAGGGGTGGTACTTTCCCCAGCTGGTGCCCCAGCAGTGGACGACCGCGCACTGGGCGGCGGTGGTGGCCCCCGGTAGCCGGGTACTGCAAGGCTTTTGGCAAAGCCTAGTGATTGCCGCCCTCTCCACCGCCCTGGCTCTGGCGGTGGGGCTGCCCGCCGGTCGCGCCCTGGGGCTGATGTCGTTTCCGGGCAAGGGGGCGATCAAACTGGTGCTGCTGCTGCCGATTATTGTGTCGCCGCTGGCGACGCTAATGGGCATTCAGTTTGTGCTGATTCGCCTGGGGTTAAACGGCACCCTGGCCGGGGTGGTGCTGGTGCATCTGCTGCCCACCATTCCCTACATGACCCTGGTGCTGAGCAGCGTCTACGCCAACTTTGACACCGGCTACGAAGCCCAGGCTCGATCGCTCGGTGCCACCCCAATCCAGGTGCTGTGGCAGGTGACGCTGCCCCTGATTGCGCCGGGCATTGTGGTGGGGGCGCTGTTTGCCTTTTTGATTTCGTGGAATGAGTTCTTGCTGACCTTTTTTGTCGGTGGGGGCCGGGTGCTGACCCTGCCGATGATTTTGTTTACGTCGCTGCAAGGGGGCAATACGGGGTTGACGGCGGCGATCGCCGTAACCTCAGTGATCCCAGCGCTGATCTTTCTGTTGTTTTCGAGTCGGGCGTTGCAAGATGACGCCGCTATCGGAGGGTTAGGGGATGTCTGAGCTGGCCTACTGCGCGATTCAAAATTTGACCAAGCGCTTTCGCGGCGTGCCCGCCGTGCGCGACCTCTGGCTAGAGATTTGCCAGGGAGAGCGGCTGGCGCTGCTGGGGCCATCGGGCTGTGGCAAATCCACCACTCTCCAGATGATTGCGGGGCTGCTGGCTCCCGATAGTGGGCAGATCGTGCTGGACGGGCGATCGCTGGTTGGCGTGCCCCCCGAGCGGCGCGATATGGCCCTGGTATTGCAACGGGGGCTGCTGTTCCCCCACCTGAGCGTGGGCGAAAACGTCGCCTTTGGTCTCAAGCTACGGGGCATAAACCGGGCCGAGCGCGAGGCCCAGGCGCTGGCCATGCTGGCCCAGGTGCAGCTAGATGGTTTTGAGCACCGTCGCCCCGCCGAACTGTCTGGCGGGCAGGCTCAGCGGGTGGCCCTGGCGCGATCGCTGGTGATTCGCCCCAAGCTGCTGCTGCTCGATGAGCCTCTCTCCGCCCTCGACGCCAACCTGCGCGGCGACATGCAAGAGCTAATTCTGCAATTGCAGGCAGAAACCGGCGTAACGATGATGGTCGTTACCCATGACCAAAGCGAGGCCGTGGTCATGGCTCACCGCATTGCCCTGATGTTCGACGGCTGCCTGCGCCAGGTCGATACCCCCGAAGCGCTCTACCAACAGCCCAGCGATGCCGCCGTGGCGCGTTTTTTCGGCGGGGTGAATTTCTTCGATGCGATCGCCGACCAGCACCGCCTGCGGCTGTCGGGGGGAGACAGCCTCACCACTGACCACCCTCAGCAGGGGCCGGTGCAGGTAACGATTCGCCCCGAGCGCATTCATCTGCTAGCGGAGCCCATCTGCGGCATGAACCTGCTGTCCGTCACCATTGCCCAAAGCCGCTTTACCGGCACCCAGCGCCACCTGGCCCTCACAACGCCAACCGGCTTAGAGCTGCAAGCCTGGGTGCCCCCTGGCCAATCCTTAACCGTGGGCCAGTCGGCCTTCGCCTATCTACCCCCCGACGCCCTTTGGAGTTTCCCGCTTCCGGCAGGGGTGGGTCTGCCGGAAGCGATGGCGATCCGTGGGGGGTAGGGAGTGGGGAGTGGGGTTTATCCATGTGTCCCATTCACCCCTCACCCCCTCACCCATTCATCCACCCACCACCCCACCACCCATGCCCCACCTCCGTCGCCGCCACTTCCTCTACCTCACCGCTGGCACTGGTCTCGCCGCCATTGCCGCTAGCTGTCGCCAACCCACCGCCACCGCCCCTACCCTCGACCCCAGCACCAGTTCCTGGGATGACATTCTCGCTATGGCCAGGGATACCACGGTCAACTGGGCTATGTGGGGCGGCAGCGACCAGATCAACAGCTTTGTCGATGGCTGGGTGGCTGAGACCCTCAGCAGTGACTACGGCATTACCCTCAACCGGGTGCCGATTAACGACACCGTGGAGGCGGTGAATAGAGTGGTTGGTGAAGTGCAAGCGGGGCTGACCAGCGGCGGTGCCATCGACTTAATCTGGATCAATGGCGAGAACTTTCGTACCCTAAAGCAGGGGAATCTGCTGTTTGGCCCCTTCACCGAACCGCTGCCTTCCCAGGCGTTCTATAGTTCTGATAACCCGTTGGTGACCACTGACTTTGGCCTGCCCACCGAGGGTTATTCGTCCCCCTACACGGGGTCACTCTATGTGATGGCCAAGGATGGCGATCGCGTCCCTGCAACCCCCCAAGACTTTGATCAACTGTTGACCTGGGCCGAGGCCAACCCCGGTCGCCTCACCTACGTAGCCCCGCCCGAGTTCGACGGCAGCCGCTTTTTGCTGACGGTGCTCTACGGTGTCACTGGCGGCTTTGACCAGTACGCCGGGGCCGAATTTGACAAAACCCTGTGGGAGCAGAATTCACCACAGGTGGTGGACTACCTGTTGGCCCTCAAGCCCCACTTGTGGCGTGGCGGCCAGACCTATGCCCCCACCCAAACCCGCCTGCTAGAGCTGTTTGCTAATGGCGAAATCTGGATGATGCCCGCCTTTACCCCCAACATTGCCGAGGGCATCGCCACGGGCCGCTTCCCCGCCACCACCGAAGCCTTTGCCCTGCCCGGCGTGTCCCTCAATGATCCATCCTTCACCGCTATTCCCAGCAATGCCAGCAACCCGGCAGCGGCCATGGTGCTGGCTGACGTGCTGTCTGGCCCTGAAGGGCAGTTGGAAAAATTTAAGCCCGAGGTGTGGGGCTCACCGCCGCTGATCGAGCGCGACCTGTTGCCCGCCGATCTCCAGCAGCAGTTCGATGCGGTAGAAGCCAGCTACCGCCTGCCCCTCGAAGAACTCACCGCTGCCACCGTGCCCGTCGTCAATGCCGAATACACCCTGCGGCTCGAAAAGCTCTGGGAAGAACAGGTGATTGGCTAGCTTCTGCACGTTCAACTGTCCAACCGTCCAACCGTTCTACCCCAAAAACCCTATGACCTTCCAAGAACGCCCCTCCCGCCCCCGAGGCATAATCGAAAACCACCGCCTGCTGGAGCTGCACCTGTACCCCGGCAACCAGTGCAACCGCGAGTGCGACTTTTGCACGGTGTTTGGCGCACCGAAAGGCTGGTACACCGAATACACTCCAGCGCATCTAGATGCCGCCCTGAATAGCGTAATGCAGCACGAGCAAGGCACCATCAAGTTCTATGGTGGTGAGCCAACCTTAAACCACAAAAATGTGATCTGGGCGATCGCCTACCTGCGTGACCATGGCTTTCGGGGTGCGGTAGTAATCTACTCCAACGGCATTCAGGCCGACCATCTGCTAGAGATTCTAGAGTCCGATCCCCTCGGTCAGACCACGGCATCCCTGAACTACTCTATTGCCACGGGGGACGGTGCGCCCCAGATGCCGCTATCATCCCTGCGTAAACTGGAGTCCTACGAGGCTGAACATACTGGGGCGATTGCCATCGGTCACGCCGACATCGTTGACTCAGGGCGCGGCATCGACCCCTTTACCGGCGAAGACACCCGACCCAAAAGCGCCCACTATTGCCCCCACTGCTACCCGGTGCTTAAAACCGATGGCCGCTTCCACGCCTGCCCCTTTGCGGTCGAAAATTCAGACCCTCATTTTCAACTGGGCACTGTGCAAGATACCCCAGAAACCGTTACTCAAAACTTCCAGACCTTTCTAGGCTGGTTAGATACCGTACATGCCCCCTACGCCGTTGAGCATGATCTACCGGCCTGTACCGTTTGCTGGAAACATCTTCAAGATTTGCCGGTGCCTCAGTTTAGCGGCGTAGGTCATGGCGTAGAAGCTGAGATCATGGCCCAAGGTGGTGGAGAGTTGGTCAGAGATTTGAGAGATAGATAGGACGTTCAGTGAGGGCTAGGGTGTCGTGGTTTGGTGTGCGATAACGTCCTGTGCAGTTTGGCGGTCGAGGAGAGCATTGGCGAGGCTATTGCCTAGCCTGGAATCTGAACTGGGTCAGCTAGGAGGCCCCTGCTTGGTTGCGCACCTGCTGAAGCTCAGCCTTGTACTGGCATAGAGAGCAGGGATACCTCCCAGTTTCCCAACAGGTTTGCAGATTTGATTTCCAGCGCTGCCCGAAGAAGTCCTTGGCCTGCTTCAGAGCGAAGTATTGGTGGTCGTTTGCTTCAAACGTGGTGTTGCTCATGGTGGATTGAGGTGGGTGATAGGACGATGCGATCGCGCAGACCCCTGGGGGAGGTTTGGCCCCCAGGGTCGGGGTAAAGGGTTAGGAGAGCAGAGCGAGCAGGTCAGCCGGGAGAACGGGGGCCAGAGCAGAGCGGATGTCGCCGTTACGCATGTGTTTTTTATGGCCTCTGGCGTGCCGCCATTGGAGGTTGGCGAGGGTAGCGAGAGCGCGGAGTTTGTTGGTTGCGGTGCCGGTGCTGTTGAGGACGGCCTGCACCTGGTCGGGGTGGATGGTGGCAGCGGCATCGAGGGCCACCGCATGGTTGGAGAAAGCAACGACGCGATCGGGCGCAGGGTTGGTGTGGGAATCTTGGTGCCGTTCATCGGCCTGGTGCAGGGCAGCGCCGCCATCGAGGGG
>RECJ01000296.1 GCA_007694115.1 Leptolyngbya sp. DLM2.Bin27
CTAGCACTAACGGATTCACCAGCTCAGGGGCTTCGTCCTGGGGGCAGTGGCCCACGCCGGGCAATTCTTCCATCGCTTTTACCGCCGGAAAGTCGGCCAATTTGCGGCCCAGGGCCACCGGCTCCCAGGGGTCATCTTGGCCCCAAATAATCCACACTGGGCAAGGGGCCAAGGGCAGCAGGTCTTCGGGCAGAGGGCCTTGGGAATAGCGCACAAAGGCCAAAAACACATCGGCAGCGCCAGGGGTGAGGGCCGGGGCCAAAATGGCCTCGATCAGCTCGTCGGTGACGGCCTCAGGGCGGCGGTAGGCCTGCCCCAGCAAATTGCGAATCACCTTGCGCTGGGCAATGCGGGCAAAAAAGAAGCGCCCGGCGGGGGCGTAGCCCAGCAGGTTTTGCACAATTGGGGTGCTGAGCCGCTGGTGCCAAGGAATCTCGGCCCGGCGGCGCTCGTGCAGCAGCCGGATCGAGCAGTTGAGCATGACCACGCCCTTGACCCACTCCTCTCCATCCCCTACGGCCCCATCCACAGCCGCCTGGAGGGCGACAATGCAGCCGATGGAGTTGGCGACTAGGTAGGCGGGCTGGCCGATCACCTCGCGGCAAAAGTCGAGAATTTGCTGGCCCCAGGTCTCGAAGGTGTAGGCCAGGGGCTGGTTGGGGGCGGGTTTGTCGGAGAGGCCAAAGCCCAGCAGGTCGATCGCATAGGCCTGGTGAGTGTCGCCGTAGGCCGGTAAATTCTTGCGCCAGTGGTCGCTGGATGCGCCAAAGCCGTGGATGCACAGCACCGGAGTGCCGGTGGTGCCGATGTGCTGGTAGCGAATGGAGCACCCCTGCCATTGCCAGGTTTGGGTGGCGGGGGTGGCTAGGGCAATAGTCACAGGCAGGCCTCTTAGGAAACGCAAAATTATTTAATACTCCTTAACATTAGCGGAAAGAGCGAGGGCTGGGGTTGGCCAGGTGCAGAGGATTTAGATCCCCGAGTTCTTCAAGAACTCGGGGATCTAGACGGAATAAGTAGACCTCCGAGGTTTTCAAAACCTCGGAGGTCTAGGCTAGAGATGGAGCTATAAAGTGAGTATGACGATGCCTACTCTGACCGACGCTACCCTCTGGGCCATTCTCAATGACGAACTGGCCGATGATGCGGTCAACCGTTTGGTATGGGATGGCCTAGGCTACCGCGAGACTGGCCAGGGCTGGGATAGCTCGGCGGTGGAGCCAGCCTGGGCAGAGAAATTTCCAGAGCCGCCGAACTTTATTGAGAGTCGCCCGGCGACGGTGCAGCTGACTCGATCGATTCCTCCAGCAGACAAACAGTTGCTCAAGGAAGAACTGGGGTTTAAGGGCTACACCGTAGATCAGCTAATTCCCCGGCTGACCCGGCGGGCGACGATGGTGAGCTGGCTGCTGAGCTATCGCAGGCGGCAGGGGACAGAGGGCTGAGCCGCTGCCCAAACGTAAAAAAGGATGCGGAAACCCGCACCCTTGCTCTCAACCCACGGCGCTCTCTCCGTGGATTCTGGCGCTGCTGGCTCAGGCGGTGGATCGATAGGGTCGCGATCGCACCGCCCCCAGCCCGGCAGCATAGCTGATGTTAGAACTCTGCTGTGGCCATTGCCCTGGGCGCTTGAACCGGGGTGGTCGTGGCGATGGGCTCTTCGGCCTTGGGGGAAGAGTCTAAAAAGAGGTCGTTGGCCTTGAGCTGTAGCCCGGCCCGGGGCTGGGAGTCGGCTTTGCTGAGGTAGGGGGAGGCGTCGATGGCCCCGCTGGCGATAATCAGCGAACCTTTCTTGACGTAGGCGAGCTTGCGCCAGGCGGCGGAGTCTTCCCACACGGTGATGTCGACGGTGAAGCTATCGCTCTCTTTGCGGCTGGGGATGCGGTCGACGTAGATGGTCAGGTTGGCGACCTGGGTGTGGCCACCGGTTTTGCGCTCAATAGAGCGCACCTGAGGGTCGGCGGCCACATGGCCGGCTAGGGTACAGAGATTTAAGCCTCGACTAGACATAGGTGGAGTCTCCTAGAGAATAGATGCACCAGACACCGATCACGGCAGGCGGGTCTGTGGCTTTAATGTGCACAGACCAAAGCAAAAATTTCTATGGATTTCTACGTAACTTTTTAGACTGTCATCTACGTGCTTCTAGCACTTGCCCCAGGCGGGGGCAAAAAATTGGCCACAGCCATAGCCCGGCTTAGCGATATGCTGAGTCTGGAGTAATTACAGTGCTATGACCACCCAATCGGTAGACCCTGCCGCCCGCAAGCTCTGGCTAGCGGCGATAAAGCCGCCTATGTATAGCGTTGCCATCATGCCGATGGTGGTGGGCAGCGCGATCGCCTACGCCGAAACCGGCCAGTTTGACGGCGGTATTTTTGCGCTATTTGCGATGGCGGCGGTGCTTATTTTGGCCTGGGAAAACCTCAGTAATGACGTGTTTGACTCTGAGACCGGTATCGATATTAATAAGGCGCATTCGGTCGTCAATCTGACGCGCAATCGAAGACTGGTTTTTGCCCTGGCGAACCTATGTTTGGGCTTGGGCATCGCCGGGATTGTGGCGATTGCCCTCACCCAGCAAGACCCCACGGTGTTGGCGATCATTTTGCTCTGCTGTGGGCTGGGCTACCTGTACCAGGGGCCGCCCTTTCGCCTCGGCTATCAGGGGCTGGGGGAGGTGCTGTGCTTTTTGAGCTTTGGGCCGCTGGCCATGGGGGCGGCCTACTATAGCCAGACCCAGAGCTGGTCCTGGGGTAGCCAGATGGCGGGGGTGATGGTGGGGCTGAGCACGACGCTGGTGCTGTTTTGCTCCCACTTTCACCAGGTGGACGATGACCTAGCGGCGGGCAAGCGATCGCCGATTGTGCGCCTGGGTACGCAGCGGGGGGCGGCGCTGGTGCCGATAGTATGTGCGGTGTTTTTTGCGATCGCAGCCCTCGGTCTTCTCCTCGGCACATTTCCAATCTGGACGGCGCTGGTGTTTTTGAGCGCCCTCTCGGCCTGGCGGCTCAGCCGCCACGTCACCCGCTTTCACGCCCAGCCCGAGCGGATCTTTAACGCCAAGTTTTTTGCCATTGGCTTTCACTTTTGGAGCGGGGTGCTGCTGGCTCTGGGCTTTTGGCTGAGCGCTGGATAAGTGTTGAATTTTGAGTTTTGAGTTTTGAAGTGACAGCTAGGCCAATGGGCATTGAACTAGCGGTGCGGCCCTACCGACGGCGGTTTGCTCAGCCGTTGCACACTGCCCACGGGCTGTGGGGGTGGCGAGCGGGGCTGCTGATTCGCCTGCTGGATCGCCGGGGGCGGGTGGGCTACGGCGAGGTGGCTCCAATACCGTGGTTTGGCAGCGAGACGGTGGCAGCATCCCTGGCGTTTTGCAGCGCTCAGGGGGGCGAGTGGCGTGGGGGAGAGGTTCCCGATGCCCTCCCGGCGACTCAGTTTGGGCTAGAGTCTGCCCTGGCCGATTTGACCGGAGAGATCGCTGGGAAAGAACCTGCAATCTCAGCTATCTGTGGCCTGCTGCCCGCTGGCCCATCTGTCTTAGGCATTGCGCCCCAGCGCCTAGCCCAAGGCCATCGCACCCTGAAGTGGAAAATTGGCGTGGGTGCAATCACTGATGAAATCCGTTGGCTAGAGCAATTGGTGGAAGACCTGCCTCGTTCCACCCAACTACGGCTGGATGCCAATGGCGGGCTGAGTCTGGCCCAGACCGAGCAATGGCTAGCAGCCTGCGATCGCCTCAACAACAATCCCCAGTTGGCCACTGTCGAATACCTGGAGCAGCCGTTGCCCCCCGATCAGTTAGAAGCGATGAGAGCCCTGGGAGAACGCTACAAAACGGCGATCGCCCTGGATGAGTCGGTCGCTACAGTGGCCCAGCTAGAAGCCTGCTGGTCAGAGGGCTGGCGAGGGGTATTTGTGGTCAAGCCTGCGATCGCCGGTTCGCCCCAGCGGCTTCAAGCCTTCTGCCAACAGCATCAGCCCCGCCTCGTCTTTTCCTCTGCTTTTGAAACTGCGATCGGGCGACGGGCCGCCCTGGCGATCGCCGCTCGCTGTTCTCCCTGCCCTGCCCCAGCGCTGGGCTTTGGCACCCAGGGTTGGTTCGATGATGACTGGGATACCCTCACCCCCGCTGACCTATGGGACAGACTCTAACCGCCCTGCTCCAGGCCCGCTGGGGGGATGACTGGCTGATCGACCCCAGCGGTCAGAGGTTGTGGTGGTGCCTAGAAAAACTCATCCCTGTTGTTGCTGAGTACAGAGAAGGCTGCGGTTCACACAGCCCCAGTGTTTTGATCGCCGAGCCTGACCCAGTGCAGTTTTTGGCGACCTGTTTGGCGGCTTGGTCAGAGGGTTGCACGGTGGTTTTGGCTAACCCACGCTGGGGCAGGGGCGAACGCCAGCAGTTGCAGGCTGTGGTTGATTCTGCCTGGGGCAATCCTTTGGTGCCGAGCATGGCGGCCTATCCCTGCCGCGTACCCGAGGGACAGCCGGGGCAGATTCTCATTCCCACGGGCGGTTCGTCAGGGCAGATCAAGTTTGCGGTGCATAGCTGGGAGACGCTTAGCGTTGCTGTAGAGGGCTTTTGCGCCCACGTTGGGGTTGAGCACGTTCACGCCTACTGTGTGCTGCCGCTGTTTCACGTCAGCGGGCTGATGCAGGCGCTGCGGGTGCTGGTCACGGGGGGGCAGCTCGCGCTCCAGCCCTACGGCGACCTCAAACGGGCAGAGTTTCTGCCCTTGCCCCCCGGTGGTTTTCTCTCGCTGGTGCCCACCCAGCTCCAAGATTTGCTGGCGCTGAACGGTGAGTTTGTCCCCTGGCTGCGGAGCTTCAGGGCGGTTTTGCTGGGGGGCGCGCCAGCGGGGAAGTCTCTCCTCGACCAGGCCCAGGCTTTGGGCATCCCTGTTGCGCTCACCTACGGTATGACCGAAGCCGCTGCCCAGGTGGCGACGCTCTTGCCAGAGGAGTTTTTGGCGGGCAACCGCAGCAGCGGCAGACCGTTGCCCCATGCTAGCATCAGGGTTTTTAACGATCAGGGGCAGGCTCAGCCGCTGGGGCAGCCGGGGCGGGTGGTGATTTGGGCCAAATCTCTGGCTCAGGGGTATTTGGGCGGCGGCGGGGAGATGGTGGTGGGCAGTGCCCACCCTACGGGGATGGGAGATGGGGGTTGT
Organism: Leptolyngbya sp. DLM2.Bin27; assembly: GCA_007694115.1. Classification (GTDB taxonomy): domain Bacteria; phylum Cyanobacteriota; class Cyanobacteriia; order Phormidesmidales; family Phormidesmidaceae; genus Nodosilinea. Next base: position 5,172 of record RECJ01000296.1, read on the forward strand.
GCTGGTGACGTGGATGGGGTGGTGGGCAGTGCCCACCCTACGGGGGGAGAGGCGTTTGTGACTGATGATGTGGGCTATCTCGATGCAGGGGGCTATTTGCACATCGTGGGGCGCAGCAGCACCAAGCTGATTACGGGTGGTGAGAATGTTTTCCCAGAAGAGATCGAGGCGGCGCTGCTGGCAACGGGGGCGGTGGGCGAGGCCTGTGTGGTGGGGCTGGGGTGCGATCGCTGGGGTCAGCAGCTCTGCGCCCTGGTGGTGATGGATGATGCCATGCCGCTGCATGATCTCGCTGAACGACTGCGATCGCAGCTAGCCCCCTACAAACTGCCCAAGCAGTGGATTCTGGTCAGCGACCTCCCTAAAACCGCCCAGGGCAAACTCAGTCGGCCCCAGTCCTTGGCTCTGGCCCAAAGAATTTTGGGCATGGATTTCTAGTGGTCTATCAAGCTCAGTCTGTAGGGTGCTGTAGGGTGCATTCGCGCAGCAATGCACCGCGAAAAGGACTGCTTCATTGCACGGGTTTGATCCAGTTCTGCTGCCGGGCGAGTTCTAGGCTGGTGGCGGCGGTGGCGAAGATTAGTAGGCTTTCTGCGATCGCTACTGCAAACGGCCAGCCCCGCAGGCTCACCGCCGCCGCCACATTCACCAGGGCCAGACCCCGCACCAGGCTAAAGGCCAGTACTACCCCAGTTTTAAGCTGAGAATTGTCGTCTTGGCGGACAGCGTAGCGATAGGTAATGCCAAACAGCCCGCCGGAGAGGCCCGCAATGACGGCGCTGATCCAAAAGGTGCTGCCGCTGAGACCCAATGAGATCGAGGTTAAAGCGGCTTTCCAACCTAGAGCTGGCACTCGATGGGCCAGCAAAAGGACGGCAGCCACCATCCCAGCGGCAGTCCCCGACAGCACAGCAGTCTTGAGAGATTGAACCCGATCCTCGTCATCAAAGGGACGTTCAATGGCCACGGCAACCTCTATTGCGCCTCAACTCGCTCTAGCCAGCCGCGCATTTTGCCGGGGTTGAGCAGGCCGTAGGGGTCAACCTCGGCTTTGAAAGCCACCTGCACGGCATCGACCTGTTTCATGCCGCCGTCTTCGAGCAGGTAGGTGTGGGGGTTGGCGATCAGCGCCCCGTTATCTTCGTGGTAGCGAATGATGTCGGCCAGCCGCTCGGGGGTCGAGTAGCGCACAATTTGCAGCGCCGCCGGGATGGTGTTGCCGCCCATGCGCAGGTACTCCAGGTGCATGATCACCTCGTCGCCAAAATGCTCGTAGAAGTGCTGCACCCGCTCTAGCTTAGGGTCGTAGGGAAACAGGGTTTGCAGGTAGGTGAGCGACGGGTCAACACTGCGGGCGTGGAGGGTGGTGTGGTTCCAGGTAAACTCCGCCAGGGGGGCACCTTTGCTGGCCTCCTGGGCCGACTTGCTGTAGGTGATGATGCCGCCAAACTCGGCCACCAGTTCGCCAAACAGGGCCAGGGAAGGCTCGGCCACCATCACCAGGGCCGCCGCTTTGCCCTCGCTCAGGTAGGACTTGAGGGCGGCAAAATAGCTGGGAATCGGCCAGGCGTGGACGCTGATCAGTTTTTTGATCAACCCGTCGGCATCGCCCAGGGCCTGACCAAAGCGGGCGGCGGCCATAAACTCATCAAACACCACAATCACCTCGGCCCAGGGGTAGGCTGGCCCCAGGGGCACCTCTAGCTCGGTGATAATGCCGTTGGTGCCGTAGGCGTGGTTGACCTTGTGTACCGCGTCGCCCCGCAGCTCGATCACCCTGGGCTGGTCTTCAAAGGTGACCACGCGCACGGCGTTGAGGTTGCCGCGATCGCGCAGCTGCCCATACATAATCGAGCCAATGCCGCCGCTGCCGCCGCCAATAAACCCGCCAATGGTGGCGGTGCGATAGGTGGAGGGATACATGCGCAGCTCCCAGCCGGTTTCGCGGGTGACTTTGTCAATGGCCGAGAGCTTGGCCCCCGGCTCCACCCAGACCACCCCCGGCTCGACTCGCTTCACCGCGTTCATTTTGCTCAAGTCGAGCACCACGCCCCCCTCTAGGGGAATGCACTGGCCGTAGTTGCCGGTGCCCGCCCCCCGCACGGTCACGGGCACCCGCGCCTCGACGCAGATCTGGGCCGCCGCCAGCACCTCGGCCTCGCTGGTGGGCCGCACGATCAAGTCGGCCACCAAATCCGCCAGTTGTTCCTTTAGCACCGGGCTGAAGTAGTAGTAGTCCTTCGAGAGCTTTTCGCGCTGGTTGGGGTCGCGGATGGTTTCGATTGCCCCAAAGGCTTGGGCTAGAGCATCCCAGTCAGTGGCGGTTTGGGCCAGGGTCATTGGTAAGTTAGAAAGTGGGGTATACCCCGCTAGTGTAAAACACTAGCGGATTGCAGCGTCTGTATCAACGGTTTCTATGCCAAGTCCAGTTCGGGATCAGTAGTTTTCCCAAACAGTGATCCAATTCTGGGCCTAGATAAGGTCTATTGGCCCCTGTCAACGGTTACCAATCCCTTTGCAACACTACAAGTAGCTTAGGTCAATTCGCTGCACTGGGGTGATTAGCCCTTTACCAACTCAGAACTCATTTTCTGAGATTGAATGCATCCGCATGTTGCCACCATACACTTCGTATAAGGTTAAAGTAACTTCACTAAATTCAATTCCTTCCAGAGTTTCAATTTCTCTGAGATCAAAAGGATCTGTACGTGCAAGTGCCCCAGAATCAAGATCACGGTACCTAATATCATAGTTACCAGCCTTAATATCTTCAATTGTAAATTTTTCGTCAGCACGAATAAAAAATACTCGCACTGGTGTTGGAGGATCAGCGTCTAGACTAAATAATTTGACAAATACATCAGAACTATTTTGCGAGTTGTCTATGATTACGTTTGAATAACCGCCTGTCGCCTGTATTAGATAGCCGTCAATGTAACTTGATATAAAAGGAAATGGAACACCATTGTCAGCTGCAATTGGACGAACATATTCAGGCTTTGGTGATGATAGTGGCCTTGCGTCGGATTGTGTAGGCGGTACGATTGGGTTAGTTTGATGGGCTTCAGCTTGGATATAAACAACTGAAGAAGCGACAAAGAGAGAAACAGCAGTGATTAACATACTCCCTTGTACACAAAAAGCTTGATTAGGGATTGACCAAACATTTTTCAGTCGTTTAGGCGGCGTCTTTGTATCTAAATTATAAAGAAGTTCTTCTATTGAGTCGAGGACTTTTCTGTTGTCTGCCTTCTTGATTTTTCTTGCAAAGTCTTGAGCGTCTGCTGCAACGGCACGTGCAAGTTCAAATTTATTTTGGGTCGCAAAGACCCAGGCTTGGTATGTTAATAGGTGTGCATTCACTTCATTTGGCTTACTTCCGCCAAAAAGATTTTGGAATATTGTTGACACTGAATAAAATAATCCCCAGGGTAATCCCCACCAACCCAGAAGCCAAGTGGTCACTGTGCTCTCTATGGCTTTACTTTCAGCACATTTGGGGCAAAAAATTCCCTGGATTGGAGTTCGGAAAGTTAAAATAATACAGCTTGTAACTTGGAAGAATATAATATATCTTGGCTGAGCAGTGACTTTTTTACAGCAGGAACAAACAATGGGTTCTGGTGCTTCTTGGTGGTGAGGTGCTGTCTTAGATTTAGGGATTTGAACATATAAAGTGTCGTATCGGGCACGGGTGTCAGGATTACTTAAGACTTCATAGGCTTCACTAAGATGCTGAAACTGCCTCACTGCATCAGGCGACGAATTTTTATCGGGATGGAGATCTTTTGCTTTCTGGCGAAATGCAGACTTGATTTCAGTAACCGGTGCTGTATGAGGGACACCTAGCAAATCGTAGTATCCCGCTGGATCTTTTCTGTTCACGTTTCTTTAAATATGCCGAGTCGATATTCATGTAAATCCAGTTGGTAGAGTACCCACAGATAGCCCTGAAATTAAAGTTCCATCGATAACCTAGAGGCTAAAAATCATCAGCACTGGCCTGATCTGTGGCCCGCTGGCGCTCGGCCAGCTGTAGCAGCATCGCTTCGTGCATCTGTCGGGTAATGGGGTAAAACCGGGCCAGCAAAATCGACAGCGCCAGCAGCACCATGGGCACCGGGCCAATAAAAATCCGAATCGCCAGCAGGGCCGAGTCGGGCTGCACCGTCGCCTCGCTGATAA
>RECJ01000314.1 GCA_007694115.1 Leptolyngbya sp. DLM2.Bin27
CCAGATCCTGCCGACCAGATCCTGCCGATAAGCTTACTGCATGGTTCAGATTTCAACACACCAAATTTTGCCGCAAACAAGATGGTTGGCCAGAAAATCTCGATGGATGGTCAGAAGCCAGGTATTGCTGCGGCTTAGTCGGCCTCATCAGCGACTTTGCCGGGCGTTGAGATGTAGTTTAGAAAGGCTGGCTTGAACGACCGCTGGTTGGTTAGGCACCATGCCTGACCTCAGACGGTCGAGGCGGCTACCCCATGTCTACAGGCTCAAGCCTTAGCCCGCCCGCCGCTGCTCCCTCACAACCGATGCTGCATGAGCCAAGATCTACGCTGGGTACAGCGGTTCCAAAACTTTGATGATGCCTATCAGACCTTTGGCCGTGTGTTTGAGCGCTACCAGGTTGCCCCTGCCGATGAGGTGATTCAAATCGCTCTGATTCAGGCCTTTGAGTTTACCTTCGAGAGCGCCTGGAAAACGATGAAAGATTACCTGGAGTATGACGGCTACAATAGCGTTGGCAATAGTAAACAAACGGTGCGGGTAGCGTTTCGAGCCGGGCTAATTACTAGCCCTGAAGGCTGGATGGCCGCTATTGCCCAACGCAACATGACCAGTCACGTTTACAACACAGTCGTCTTGCAAGAGACGATTAAGTTCATTCGAGACGAGTTTATCCCTCTGGTACAGGCACTCCAGAACGAACTCAACAAAGTAATGAGCTACGGCCTCTCAGATCAACAGCTGGCAGAAATTATTCGTTTTATTGCCGCGTACCCCCAGGTAGAAGAAGCCATTTTGTTTGGCTCCCGCGCCCTCGGTACCCACAAACCCGCCTCAGATGTAGATATCGCGCTCAAGGGCGAAGGCGTGACCTCAGCCTTGGCAACCCGACTGAGGTTTGACATCGAAGAAGATACTTACCTACCCTACTTTTTTGACGTTGTGGCCTATGGCACGATCGCCGACGAAGCGCTAAGGCAGCACATCAACAAAGAAGGCATACTCATCTACCGCAATTGTGGCTAGACAGTGCGGAGCATGTCTGATACCGAAGCCGAATTTTACCCTCCCGATGGGCGATCGGCCTACCCGTGGGGGCGCACCGCTGTGCGCCCTGCTAAATCGGGGGAAACTTTTTCCAAAAGTCGCCTTAATTGGTAAGTGATCCTTCTTTTTGATTGCGGCCTCAAGACCCAGAGGTCCGATTCACTACACAGGGGGCGATCGCATTTAACCCGTATTGCGCATGCCCGCTGCGATGCCGTTGATGGTCAGCAGTGCGCCGCGCAACAGCTCGCCCTGGCTGTAGCGCGAGCGAATGATGCCCGTGGCGGCCTGGTCTTTGTACTGGCGCAGGCGCTTGAGCAGGGCCACCTGCAAAAAGCCCAGGGGCACGATGGTGCCGTTGCGCAGGTAGACCGATCGTTGCAAGTCGGGGTCGCCGTCGAGCAGGCGCTCGTGGTCGGTGATGCGCAGCACCATGTCGCGGGTCAGATAAAACTCTTGGGAGATGGCGTCAAACAGTTTGAGGAAGCGATCTTTGTCGTCGGGGCTGGTGAGTTCGCGCACGTAGTGCTCGGCAATTTGTAGGTCGACCTTGGCCAGGGTCATCTCGACCTTTGAGATCACCATCTTAAAGAAGGGCCACTTGCTGTAAAAGTAGCGCATTACCTTGAGGTGTTCTTCGGGCGACTCGTCCATAAACTCTTGTAGGGCGGTGCCGACGCCATACCAAGAGGGCAGCAAAAACCGCGCCTGGGTCCAGCTAAACACCCAGGGGATGGCCCGCAGGCTGCTGAGGTCTTTTTTGCCGCCGCGCCGGGCCGGACGGGAGCTGATCTGGAGCTGGCTGATCTCTTGAATGGGGGTGACCTGGTGGAAGAAATTGACTAGATCAGGGTCTTCGTAGATCAGCTGGCGGTAGTGGCTGCGCGATCGCGTGGCCAACTCCTCCATGGTCTCCTTCCAGGGCTGAATGTCGTCGACGCTGTTGCTCAGCAGGCTGGCCTGAATCACGGCGGTGGTGACGGTTTCGAGGTTATAGAGGGCCAGATCGGCGAGGTTGTACTTGGAAGCCAGCACCTCGCCCTGCTCGGTGATCTTGATGCGGCCTTTGATGCTGCGCCCCGGCTGGGCCAAGATCGCCTCGTAGGCGGGGCCGCCGCCGCGCCCCACCGATCCCCCCCGCCCGTGGAAGATGCGCAGGGAGACGCCGTAGCGGTCGGCGGTGGTTTGCAGGGCCTGCTGAGCCTTGTGAATTTCCCAGTTGCTGCTGAGAAAACCCGAGTCTTTGTTGCTGTCGGAGTAGCCCAGCATCACCTCTTGCAGGGGCACCGCCCGAGGGGCGGCCACGCTGCCGGGGCCAGAGTCGGCGGGGCGATTGGCCTGGCCTTCTAGCAGGTTGCGGTAGAGGGGCAGCTGGAAGAGTTCATCCATCACCGCTGGGGCGTGCTGGAGGTCTTCGACGGTCTCAAACAGGGGCACCGGCTGAATGCTGCTGAGTTCGGTGGCGGGGTCGTAGAGGCCAGCCTCTTTAGCTAGCAGCAGCACCTCTAGCAGGTCGCTGACGGTGTGGCTCATGCTGATCACATAGCTGCCGCAGATATCGGAGCCAAACTCTTGATGGAGCTGGCGTACCATGTGCAGGGTGGCGATGGTTTCGCGGGTTTTGTCGGAGAAGGGCAGATCGCGGGGGGTGAGGGGACGACGGGTCTTGAGCTCGCTCACCAACCACTGGATTTTTTCAGCCTCGGGCAGGTCACTGTAGGGCTGGGGCAAAATTTGCAGGTACTGGGCGATCTCATCGAGGGCGTCGGAGTGGCGGGTGCTCTCTTGGCGCAGGTCGAGCTGGGCCAGGTTAAAGCCAAAGATTTCGGCCTGGCAGATCAAGGTACTGAGGTCTTGACAGTTGAGGCCGGTGGCCTCAAGGTTGCGCTGAATCAGCCGCAGCTCGGCTAAAAACTCGTGACCGTAGCGGTAGATGGGGGCACCGACGGGGTCGTTGGAGTGGTCGGCAAAGGGGTCACTGGTATACAGGCGTTGGCTGCGCTCGTGGGTGTTGATCAGCCGTTGTTTGATGTAGGCCAGCTTGAGCCGGTAGGGCTCTTGGCGGTAGCGAATCGCCAGATTGTCGTAGACGTCGGGCATTTTGACCTGGTCTTGCTCCAGCGACTCTAGCAGCTCGGGTAGCACCTCGCTCCAGTGGAGCGATAGGCTGAGCAGCTCAGTCAAGTTGTCTACGGAGACGATGTACTTGCTGAGCACCATATTGCGCTGGTAGCAGGCGGTCTTCCAGGTGACTTCGGGGGTGACCGACGGGTTGCCGTCGCGGTCAGAGCCCACCCAGGAGCCAAAGCGGCAGAAGCGGTGGCGGGGTGGGTCAAGCTCGGGAAAGGTGGTGGCGACCGCTCGGTCAAACCGCTGGTAGAGCTGGGGCAGGGCCTCAAACAGCACCACCTGAAAATAGTGCAGGGTGTAGTCGACTTCGTCGAGTACCGAGGGCTTAAACTGATGCAGTTCGTCGGTGCGCCACCAGAGGCGAATTTCTTCGGTAAGTTCGTCTTTGAGGGATTCCATTTCCCAAGAGGAAGCCAGTCCTAAGCCCTGGGCGCTCTCTTCGGCTTGATCCATCTGGCGCAAGATGCTGGCGATGCGGCGCTGTTTGTCGCGAATGGTGTGGCGCACGATCTCGGTGGGGTGGGCGGTAAACACCAGCCGCACGTCGAGCTGATCGATCAGGTTTTGAATTACCTGGGGGGGCACATTCAGCCGTTTGAGGGTCGGAAATAGCCAGTGGAAGGTACCGGCTTCTTTGCGCACACCTGGGGGTTCGGCAAGGCTGCGGCTGAGCAGGTCAGTCTGGAAAAAGCTGCTCTTGGTGTCTGAATGGCCGGTTCCTTCGCCGCTGCTGGGGGCGTTGCCCTGGATGCCGCCAAAGGGAGCATGGCCCGTGCGCTGGGCTAACTCTGAGGTTTCGTAGGCGGCGCGATACTGCTGCTGTTGCCCCCGTTGCTCATAGTGCTGCTCAACAATATTAATCAGCTGAAAGTAGAGGGCAAAGGCCCGGGAGGCGCGGATGGCGTCTTCGAGATCGAGCGCTTCGACCACGTCGACTACGGCCTTGACCCGTGCCTCTTCGGCGGTGGGGGCTTGGCCCTCGGGGGAGCACATTTGCCGAAGCTGTTGCAGCAGTTTGAGCAGCTGCGGCCCACAGGCGTGCTCGAGCACGTTTTCCCAGAGATCTTCTACCACCCGCAGCCGATGGCGCAGCAGCAAATCTTGCCGGGAGGGCTGGTCATCCATGGGGGTGGGAGAGCTAGCTTGGTCGGTTTGATCTGCGGGCCGGGTATCCCCGGAGGGGTGGAGCGTTGAACTCATGGGTATGTCAGAGAGAGAACGGGGATATCGCAAAGATTCTATAGGATTACCCTGAACCGAAGAAGTTTATCTAGATGAACAATTTGAAATGTTACAGCGATCGCTGCAGGCTACCAAGTTTGCTGCGAGATGGTGCCAACGTTGCCCCATAACCCTGATCTAAGCCTAACAATGGCGTTTTGCCCGGGGGAACGCCGCCGATCTCGATTTGGACTTGGTCTGCCTGCGGTCAGCGGGCTGGCCCGCCAGCGCTGTTTGTAGCCTAGTTTTCGGTCTGATTGTCGGTCTGATTGTCGGTCTGATTGTCGGGGGGGGCAGATTGGGGGGAAAAAGGCATGTTGAGGTTGGGCAACCGTTCGCCTGAGAAAATCTGCTCGCTGGCTAAACCCGCCTGGGTGAGCCCGTCGGTTAGGGCGCGCGCGACTAAAAGACCGAGCAGCAGGGGGGGCACCAGCAGCCCCACCGCCCATTCGGTCGGTGCTGCAGCGGGCTTAATCTTCACCGGGATCGAGGCAAATTGGCTAGATTGGTTCATGGGATATGAAGGCGGTAAGAACACCAAGCAGGATACCGAAGTTAGAGGCTAGGCTGAATTACCATCGATGCGTTTGATCATTAATATATTAGACAAGTGGCCCTTAGCCCGGCTAGGGTTGCCCGGTTTTTTGGGCCGATGCTGGGGCGATAGGCTGGGTGATTAGATCGAGTCTTTAAAGTTGTCCCCAAAGAATCGGCAAAGAAATCGGCTGACTGGCGCTGGAGTTGGTATAAATTAAACCGACTGCGCCCTCGCCAGGCGCTGTCTCACGATTCGGGAGTGTGGCCTCAGCCTAGCCGTTACTCTGATGCTCTATGCCTGTGTCTTTATCTCACCCAACCCTTAGCGCTAACTCGCCAGCGGCCAACGTTTTGAGCTGGCTCAAAGCGGCTATGGGGCTGCCGGGGGCAGAACTGCACCTCAAGCTCAGGGGCAACATTCTGCATGTGCTGTGTGAAACCCCAGCCAGCCTAGAGCAGTCGGCGGTGCTGCTGAAGCTGGTGCGATCGCTGCTAGAAGACGGGGCTGAGCGGGTGCGTCAGCACCACCCCCAGGTCTACCAACTCTATGTCTACAGTCGCCAAACGGGCAACCCCACCCCCGACTGGACGGCCCCGATCTATCTCAATCGGCTAGAGCGTCATCTGAGCCAGCTGGTGCTTGAGAACCAGGATGAGGCTGATCTTAAGGCCACTCAGTCGCTGCTGGAGCAATACACCCAGGGCCAGGGCCATCTGGGGGGCGAGGGGGGCGGCGTGATGGTGCTCTCGAACCTGAGTCTGGCCCGCAAGGGCGATCCCGAGGCGATTGCCTGGTACCTGAGCGAGACCCTCAGCACCCTGGATGTGGGGGTGTGGGTGAGCATTAAGGCGATTCCAGGGACGGCCCACCTGCACCGGATGGCGATTCCCGTCGGGATCGCGTCGCGCAGCGCTGGTGATGCTGCCAGCGATCTCGCGGCCGAGGCCGAGGCCGACACCAATATTTCTCGCCTGTGGATTCTCTGCGAGGCCACCTATAGCCCCGACCCATCGCTGATTGCCCGACCCACCGCCGAACGGCTGCGGCAGCTGCAGCTCACCCAATATAAAGACGCGGTGCTGCTGCTGCAAGTGCGGGGTGAAACCAAGCCCGACTGGAGTCTGCGCATTGATCTCACCCCGCCGGAGGAGATGCTGCGGGAGTGGGGCCGCTGGGGCGATACCGATGCGATCGCCCGTCTGCTGTCGGCGGCGGTGGCCAGCTGGCACCTGGGCGTCACCGCTGAGCTGACCAATGGCACCCTACACTTGGTCTGCTCGCCCCAGAGCGGCGACCACGACACCCACCAGGCCGAAGGGCTAGCGGCCAAAGATGCGGTGCTGGAGGCCCTGTCTACCCCCCTAGTTGACCTGGCTCCCCAGGGCGTTCACCGGGCGGTGATCTATGGGCAGCCCCAAAATTTGCCAGATGCGATCGCGACCCCTGCCTGGGTGCATTACCTAGAGCTGCCTGCCGCCGAGCATGGGGCCTTAGCCGACCCCCCCGAGTATTTGGGCCAAACTGGCGATCTGCCGGCGATCGCATTTTTGCTCACCCGACTGCTCAACCCCAGCCTTGACGATCGCTTGGCCACGGGGGGCCAGCGGGTGCAGCTGCTGCAGCGCGACGGGCTGCTGCACATTATGGTCGATGGCCCGGTGGCCCCCCGCCGCCGCCTGGTGGCCACCCCGATTCACGAGTATCTGGCTTCCCTGAGCCCTGTGGGGGTGGAGGGGGTAAGGATTTACGGTCGGCGCTCGGGTCAGTCGCAGCCCGCCTGGAGCTATGGCCAAGATTTCTTGGCGCGCCGCCGCCTGGTGCCCGAGTCAACCCCTGAGTTTACCGCCTCTGACAGCTACGTCAATGAGCTGCTGGTGCGCCCCGATGGCCCCGTCACCGCCACTCAGTTTGAAGACGACTTTGAGGACGACATCGCCCTCAGCCAGTGGGTACAAGATCTGTTGGCTTCGGGGCGACGGCTGCTGCTGCGATCGCAGTTGCTCACCAGCGTCAGCCCCGAAGCCCTGGGCGACGGGGCCGATGCGCTGCCTGCCGTGGGCCGATCTGACGGGCTCAAAATCGCCGTGGTCTGGGCGGCGGTGGGGCTCTTGGTGGCCCTCCAGGTCGACTGGCTACTGGGGCAGTTGGTGATCCCCGCATCCTCTCAAGTCAGGGCCGAAGACGCGACCTCGATCCTCCCGGAACCTACCGAGCCCGAGCCCCCCGCCGACCCCTTTGCCGACCTCGACTGGCCCACCGCCCCCCAAGACGATGGCTGGTTTGGTGGCGGTTTCACCAGCGATTCTAATGCTGGTGCCGCCGGGGCCGATCTGGCTACCAGCCCCAGCCAGCCCATAGTCGCCATTGACGACCTAGTTGACCAAGCCGATTTCCCCACCTTTAACAGCCAGCAGATGGATGAAAAGCTGGCCCTCTACTACCAGCGCCTAGAGCAGTCTGGCCCTCCGGAGGTGATGATTGTCGGCAGCTCGCGGGCGCTGCGCGGCGTTGACCCGGTGGCCCTGCGGCGGGCGCTGGCGGCGATTGGCTATGACAACATCAGCGTCTTTAACTTTGGCATCAACGGGGCCACCGCCCAGGTGGTCGACCTGGTGATTCGCCAGGTGCTAGAGCCTCACCAGCTGCCTCAGCTGATCATCTGGGCCGATGGGGCGCGGGCCTTTAATAGCGGGCGGGTCGATGTCACCTACAATGCGATCGCCGCTTCCCCCGGCTTTCGCGAGGTGGTCAACCAGCGGGCCGACGCAATTGAGGCCACTGCCCCCGACGCTCCCCCAGCGGCGGGAATCGTTGCCACGCCAGCGGGATCTCTGCCCAACAGCTACGCCGCCATGGATGATTGGCTCAGCGGTCGGCTGGCAGAATTTTCGGCGGTATATCGCGATCGCGATCGGCTGAAAAGCTTGCTTCAGGAGCGATTTGTCGTGGTCACCCCGAGCCCTGGCAACGTCAGCCAAGAGAGGCTCGATGCCGCGATGCCCGAGGGCAGCACCATCGACTTTGACGGCTTTTTAGCCCTCTCGGTGCGGTTTAACCCCGCCACCTACTACCAAAACTTTGCCCGGGTCTCGGGCCGCTACGACGGCGACTACTACAGTTTTCGCCTCGATGGCCAGCAGTCTGAGGCCTTTGACAACCTGCTTAGCTTTACCCAGTCCCAGGGGATTCCCGTTGTCTTTATCAACACCCCCCTCACCGACGAATATCTCGACGACTTCCGCCAGGAGGCTGAGTCGGAGTTTCTGCGGCATATGTTTACCCTCTCAACCACCGAATCCGGGTTTTTGTTTCGCGACTTTGCCCAGCTGTGGCTCAATCGCTACGACTATTTCTCTGACCCCAGCCACCTCAACCGCTACGGCGCGTACCAAGTGTCAAACCAGCTCGGTCAAGACCCGTTGATTTCTTGGCCCCGCCCCGCTAACCCCGCTGCGCCCCCCACCGCCCCATGACCCTGCCCTCCCTGGTCTACACCCTATTTTTGCTCAGCGTCGTCGGCGTATTTTGGACGCTAGAATCGCTCCAGGCGCGGCTGTGGCTGCTGGTGGTGGCCAGTTTGGTCTTCTACGCGTCGATTCAGGTGCAGTATCTGCTGCTGATGGTGGTGCTGCTGATCGTGACGTTTTTGATTGGCAATGCCCTGGCTGCCCCCCTCGATTGGCGCATTCCCAACCCCCGCTGGCAGCTGGCCGAGCGCGGCTGGAACCAGCGCCGCACCCGCCTGCTGTGGCTGGGCATTGGCATCAACGTGGCGCTGCTGATGGGCTTTAAGTATGCCGAGGGGCTGCTGGGCTGGCTGGGGCTAGACCTGCCCACCGCCACCAACGACACCTTTACCCGCATTCTCATGCCCCTGGGGTTGAGTTTCTTTGTGTTTGAGTGCATTGCCTACCTGGTAGATGTGTACCGGGGGTCGCCAGCGGCGCTCAACTTCTCTGATTTTGCCGCCTACAAGCTCTACTTTCCCAAGCTGATCTCGGGGCCAATTACCCGGTTTCACCCCTTTATTGACCAGGTTGAGCAGCAGCAGCCACCGGGCCTCAACACCGCCGTGGAAGGTCTCTGGCTGATTGCCTATGGGGCGATGAAAAAGCTGCTGATTGCCGACAACATCGCCATTTTGGTCAACCTCAGCTTTGACAACCTAGAGCGAGCGGGCAGCGCCGATATTTGGCTGGCCACCTTTGCCTACGGCCTGCAGCTCTACCTCGACTTTAGCGCCTACGTCAATATTGCCCGGGGCAGCGCCCTGCTGATGGGTATTACCCTGCCGCAAAACTTTGACGCGCCCTATTTCACCACCAGCCTGGCCGACTTTTGGCGGCGCTGGCACATGACCCTGGGCGACTGGCTGCGCAACTACCT
>RECJ01000298.1 GCA_007694115.1 Leptolyngbya sp. DLM2.Bin27
GAATTCGGCCTATACCTATGCCCTGGTGTTGTCTTGCTTTTTGCTGGCCCTGGCGGTGGGGGCAGCGGTGGCCAACCGGCTCACGCGGCTGTCTCGCCCGGCTCCGGCCGTGATTTTGGCGACGCTTTTGGGGTTGGCCGGTGTGGTCACGGTGGCCTCGGCCTGGGGGTTTTACCGGCTGACCGACGGGCTGACCTATCTGGGGCGGGGGTTGGGCTGGTGGGCCTACCTCGGCGAGGTGGCTGGGGTGGCGGTGCTGGTGGTGCTGCTGCCGGCGGTGGTGCTGGGTACGGTGTTGCCCTACCTGATGCGGCTGCTAGAGGCCGACGCCCGTCAACCCGGCGAGCTGATCGGGCGGCTGGTGATGGCAGATACCCTGGGTGCGATCGCAGGCTCCCTGCTCACCGGTTTTGTCCTACTGCCCAGCCTGGGCACCTGGCGCAGCTTGATGCTGCTGGCGGCCCTCTACCCGCTAATGCTGGCGGGGCTGGCGCTGCGGCGGGCGAGTCTGCCCCGGCTGGGGCTGGGGGCGCTGGCGGTCGGGGCGGCGATCGCCCTGGCCAGTCTCAACCTCGATAGCGTGCAGGCCGTCACCTTTGGAGTGCGGGGCAGCGAACGCCTGGTGGAAGTGCAGGAGGGCTCCCACGCCACCGTCACCGTGGTGGATACGGGGGGCGGACGGGCGATTCGGGTCAACAGCCACTACACCCTGGGCAGCTCCCGCAACCTGCACCTAGAGCAAAACCAGACGGTGGTGCCCCTGTTGACTCACCCCAACCCCCGCTCAGTGTTTTACCTCGGCATGGGCACAGGCATTACCGCCGGGGCGGCGTTGCCCTTTGCCCCCGAACGGGTAGTGGTATGCGAACTGCTGCCGGAGGTGGTGGATCTGGCGGAGAAACACTTTGGCCGCTGGCTCTACGGCCTGTTTGACGATGCTCGGGTCACCGTCTACGCCGAGGATGGCCGCAACTGCCTCAGCCGCAGCCGCGCCACCTATGACGTCATCATTAGCGACCTGTTTACCCCCTGGGAGCAGGGCACCGGCAATCTCTACACCCTAGAGCATTACCAAATGGGGCTAGACCGTTTAGAAGACAACGGCCTCTACGTGCAGTGGGTGCCCCTCTACCAGGTGTCAGAGCGAGAGTTTGCCATCATCGCCCGCACCATGGCGGCGGTGTTTCCCCAGGTGGTGGTGTGGCGCGGCGATCTGGGGCCCAGCCGATCGATTGTGGCGCTGGTGGGGCAAAAGCAGCCTGCGCCCCTCGATCCAGCCGTGGCGGTGCGCCAGGGGCGGGCGCTGATGGCGCAATGGCCCCAGCCGGTTGCCCCCTTGCCCGACGAGTATTTCGAGGCTTTGCTGCTGCGGCTTTACGTCGGCAACCTCACCGCCAGCGGCCTGTTTGCCAACGCCCCCCTCAACACCGACAACCATCCCCTGATTGAGTACCTAGCCCCCCAGACCCATCGCCAGGTAGAAGCGGGCGAGCGCCGCTTTCTGGTCGGCCACGAACGGGAACAGCTCTATGCCAACCTCCGCCAGGCCACCCCACCCGAGACCGACCCCTACCTAGGGCAGCTTACCCCCGATCAGCTGGGCTATGTGCAGGCGGGTCACAGCTACTCCCGCTATGCCCAACTCAGCCACGCCCGCCTGGTAGACGAAGCCAAACCATTTTTACAAGCCTTTGAGACCCTATCGCCTCCCAGCACCCGTGCCGCCCTATCCCCGGCCCGTCATCTGTTGTTCTATGCCTCGTCGTCCTCGGCATCAACCAGAGGCAGAGCGCCAAAGAGGGAGGCGATCGCATCTCTCGACTGACGCAGCTCATGGCTGGTGAGTCGCCCGGTTTGGGTGTCATTGACCACCAGCGACTGCTGTTGCCCATTGCCTTTTTCGGTGGCGGTAACGGTCAAAATGCCATTGATATCAAAGTCAAAATGCACTTCCACCTGCACGGCCCCAGCGGGCTTGGGGGGAATGCCCTCGATCTGAAAGGCCCCGAGGGGCACATTCTCCTTAGCGATCGGGTTTTCGCCTTGAAACACCTCAACTTCAACGATCTCTTGGCCATCGGCGGCGGTGCCGTAGATCTGAGACTGGGAGGTGGGAATAACGCTATTGCGCGGAATGATGGTGCTAAACATACCGGGCATCGGCCCCAGGGGGGTGTCCATCATCACCGCAATGCCGAGGGAATGGGGGCTGACATCGACTAAAATGCTGTCTACCGCCGCCCCAGAGAGCACCCCGGCTTGCAGCGCCGCCCCCATGCCCACGCAGAGATCGGGCTCAAAGCTGCTGATCGGGGTATCGGGCAGGTGGCCCTCAACCAGGCGTTGCACCAGGGGAATGCGAGTAGAGCCGCCGACCAAAATCGCCCGGTCAATGTCGTCTGCGGTCATATCGGCATCGCTCAAGGCCCGGTCAATGGCCTCTAGGGTCTCTTTGAGCAGGGGTTGGATCAGGTCTTCAAAGTCTGATCGGGCAATGTCGGTTTCCAGGTGCAGGGCGGTTTCGCCTTGGCTCATCAGAAAGGGTTCCCGCACGGTGGTAAAGGCGTGCTCGCTGAGGGCAATTTTGGCCTGTTCGGCGGCTTGCAGCAGCCGCGCTTGGGTGGCCGCATCGTTGGGCACCTCAGTGTTGTGAAGCTGCAAGAAGCGGTCGGCTAAATAGCGCTGGAGCTGTCGGTCAAAGTCATCGCCGCCGAGGCGGTTATTGCCGTGGCTGGCCAGCACCTCGGTGACATCGCCGGTAATTTCGACGATGGAGACATCGAAGGTGCCACCGCCCAGGTCATAGACCAGCACGGTCTCGGTGTCTTCGCTGTCGATGTCAAAAACCAGGGCCGCCGCCGTCGGTTCGTTGAGAATTTGCAACACCTCGAAGCCAGCGATCTCGCCAGCTTCTTTGGTGGCCTGGCGTTGGGCATCGGTAAAGTAGGCAGGCACGGTGATAACCGCCTGGGTTACCTCGTCTTCGAGCGTGGCCTCGGCCCGCTGCTTGAGCGATCGCAGAATAATGGCGGAAATTTCCTGGGGCCGATAGGTGCGATCGCCCAGGGTGACGGTGTAGTCAGTGCCCATCTGCCGCTTGATCGACTTGACGGTGCGATCGGGCGCTGCCGCATACTGCCGCCAGGCCGATCGACCGACCAGCAGTTGCCCACTGTCGCTCATGCCCACGTAGGAGGGCAGCAGCAATTCTCCATCATCGTCAGGAATCACCCAGGGCTGCCCATCTTCTAAGGCGGCAATGAGCGAATTTGTAGTGCCTAAATCGATGCCGACGACTTGTCCCATGGGTGCTGACCCTTCTTGTTGAACACATGAACACAATACATAGCGGCAAGGGTAGACCCCTGTGTCTGCCCCTACGCCCTACTCCTCTGCCGGAGGCACTGCCACAATCACCTGGGCTTCCCGCAGCACTCGGTCTTGCCAGCGGTAGCCGCGTACCACCTCCTGCACCACTATATTAGGGTCACAATGGGCGTCTACCTGCTGCCCGAGGGCGTGCATTTGGGTCGGGTCAAAGGGGTGTCCTTGGGAGGGCAGGGGCACGATCTGATGCTGGCTGAGCACCGTCAGCATCGATTCGCGAATCATATCAATGCCCTGGCGGGCGCTGGTGACGACCTCGGCCAGGGTTTCAGCCTGATCAGCAGCGGGTCGAGGGGTGCGGGCAAACAGCGGGCACAGGCTCAGCCATTGACGCCAGCGCTGCCACCCGGTCAGGGGCAGGGATGATACGGGCTGGGCCTGTCGAGGGGTTCCTTCTGCTTGGTGCCAATGGTCGGCGGCTCGATCGAGGGCATCGACTACCGTTAAGAGATCGCGCAGCAGGGCTTCCTGCTGTTTGCGCAGCTGAATTTTTTGATTGGCAAGGTCTCTGGGCGATCGGGTCATGGGTTTGGGGGCGAGGTCATAGAGGGCTGGCCAGCCTAGAACGTCAGCCGAATTAGATCTTCAAAAGTAACATCTACGGCGGCGATCGCCCGTTGCTGCAACTGGTCTAACAAAGCCTGATCGAGTTCGGGCTGGGCGGGCACTTCGGCAAAGAAATCATTCTCTGCCCGTGGGGCTTTGCGGAGGGCTTCGTAGGCGGCGCGAATCGCCTTGAACTCTTGGGGGTGGGTGTGGGCTGGGAACTGTTTGAGCTTGGCGTGGTAGGCGGCTTTGATCTCGGTGGGAGTGGCCCCGGGAGACAGGCCGAGGCGATCGTAATGGTCTTGCATAGGGGAGGAGTTTTTGAGTTTTGAATTGTGAGTTTTGAGGGGGGTTAGAGCTGGTACCAGGGTTTGCGCTTCTTAGAGGAGGATTTTCCTGGCCCAGGCAGGGGCAGGAAGAAGGGGGGCAGATCATCCTCATCTTCGTCCTCGAAATCGTCATCAAGTGGGCCAAACTCACCGCCCATCTGAGCCATCAGTTCCGGCAGCATCTGAGCAATCAACTCGGGGGGCACCTCTGTCCCAAAAGCCTCTCGGGCCATCTGCTGCATGAGATCGATCATGTCGATCTGGCCGAGATTTCCTCGGGGGTCGAGTTGGCTACCCACCACCCGGCGGGTCATCTCCTGAGACTTAAACCACTCTTCTTCGCGACAGGCTTGCAGAGCTGCTGCGTCTTGCAGTCGACGGGCTAGCTCAAAGCCCTGGTCATAGTAGGTTGTGTACTCTCGGGAAGATCGCGGGTAGAGGGTGGCTTTGGCCAGCAGCAGCAGCGGGTTTTGGGGCTCCTGGCGGAGTTGATCTTCGATGAAGGGAGCAAGCGCCCGGTTGGGGCCAAACTGACTGAGCTGTAGCTGAGCCTGGGCCAGCAGATTGGCTGGCTGGGGCGATCGCCGCAGGGCAGCGTTGACCGCAGCCTCTAAGCGGTTGCCAGAGGGGTGCTTCAGCGGCAACAGCACTAGATAGGCCAGGTTTGCCTCGGGCACGGTGGCAATGAGATCAACGATCTGCTCAGCGTAGCGATTTTGCTGGGCGGTGATGCCCTTTTGGTTGCGCCGGGCGTGCTGCTGTATCACCAGATAGATCGCCTTCAAGATTTCGACTTGCTCACCGGAAGAGTGCGATCGCAGCAGTTCATCCCACTGGGGCACGGCGGCTTCTAGGTCGAGGCTGATTTTCTGGCTGCTGCTGGGTTCATCCTTGGCGGCGTCTAGAAAAATTTGTAGAGCCTTGAGCGGGGCCGGTGGCGGTGGCGTTCTGCGGTTATTTAGAAACGCTTCCATCACCCCGTAGTACTGAAAGCTCAGCGCCTCTACCCAGGACGGAATATCCACTTCCGTATCCACAGCAATATCGCCAAAGTGCTTGCCAAACTTGCGCCGCACAGATTTCTGAGTCTCCTTGTCATGCTCTAAGCATTCGACCAGCGCCAGGTAGACCTCATCGTATCGGCACCCGGCCTCCAGGGCCTGGGTGAGCAGCGGAATGGCCTCCTGGTGTTTCTCATCGGCAAATAAATCCATCCCCTTGCGGCCAATCACCTCTGGGTGGTCAGGGGCCAGCTGCTCGGCCCTGGCCACGCTCCGTTCGGCATCGCGATAGCGGCCTAAGCCCATCTGCTGATCGGCGAGCCAGCAGTACAGTTTTGCCTCGGTGGCATTCAATCGATCTTTTGGCCAGGCTTGGGGGTCACGCTTGGCGGCTTTTTTCACCCAGCTCAGCAGTTGGTTGACCAATTGCTGGGCGGCGCGCTCATCTTCATTAGCCGTCAACACGTGGTAAAGCTGTACCGCCAACTGGGGGTCAAACTCGGGCTCGTTCACCACCCCGCCCCAAAAAGTGGCCGTGCAGTCGAGTTCCTGCTGCTGCAGGGCTTGCTGCCCCGCCAAAAGCATCAGGGGTCGGTAGAGCGTTTTTAGCTCTGGGTAATCGACCATCACCTCTTTAGGAAAATTGAGGACGACATGGGCCGCGTCGTGGTGGTTCGATTCTTTGAGGAGGTGCAGCAGGTCTAAGACCCAGGCGGCACTGCGGTGGGGCAGATTGGGCTGATCGAGATCGCACACAGCCCCCAACCGGCGACCGCTGTGGATCGCCAGGACCATGCGCAAGGGTTGTAGGACAGGATGTTTGGGCCCCATAGATCGAAAGACTAGGCTACCGAAGGCGGGTGACATCCCAATCAGGCGTTCGGCAGCGGGCCAGTCCTCTAGCACTCGGTAGGTATAGGCTTCCCATGCCGATACATGGTCACCAGGGCTAGCCTGGCGACCCATCTTTTTAAAGTGAGGCAGGGCCGCTTTGGGGTCCCCCGCTTGCAAGGCCAAGGCCCCCCTGGCCCAGTGCAGATGGGGGGCATAAAACCGCTTGGCCTGGGTTTTCACCAACGCCTCGACCTGCTCGACCTGGTGATTGAGCAGCAGCAGCTTGAGGTAGCTACCGCCCAAATTCTTCGGCAGGGTTTTGTCGTCAAAGGCCGACTTAAATAGCTCTAGGGCTTCAGCCTCTTTATGCTGAGCCAGGTAGCTTTTGGCCAACCAGTAGTAGGCGTCTTCCCCAGGCTCAAGGGCCAGCAACTGGCCAAAGGAAACCTCGGCTTTGGCATACTGGCCGCGCTCATACTCGTGCTGGCCTTGCTGTAGCCAAATCTCAGCCTCAGTCAGGCTGACAACTTGGTCAGGATTGCGTTTTTGGGCCTGCTGGAGCTTGCGCAGGGCCTGGGGATATTGTTTTTTCGCCATGAGGCGTTGCAGCTGCTGGTCTAGAGCTGGGCTAGCGGCTGTGATTTGAGAGTTCTGCTGGCTTCCTTTGCGCTTAGCCAAAACCAAAATCTCCTAAAGTGCACAACGGTGCTCTTGCATCATGCCACACAACCCGGCAGCCCCCAACCCACTTCACCAGTATTCGACGGTAGACATAGCCTCCCAATTCCCGCAGGGGAATTGGGGCTAGGGTTCTGTCAAGCTTTAATTTGTAGGTTGGGTGGAGCGCCAGCGGAACCCAACAAAAGCTGGCTGCTGGTGGGTTTCATACCGAATCCTGCTTGGCTACCCCCGATACCCCTGGGCGAACCGCCGTTCGCCCCTACAGGTTGGCCAATTGGCAATCGGGGGTAAGGAGTCGGTGACAATCAGCTCGATGGGCGTTAGCTCATCAATGGCCACTTGCCCTAGATGGAACTGGCTCAGACTGAGCCCCACCCCATGGGCACCCAAGAACCCCACAAGGCCCCAAAGCATGAATACGAATGGCGGAGCCAGCTCAGGGAAAAGTCGTTGGTGAGATAGGCGGGTAGGTGGGTAGATGGGTCTGTGCACATGCATGGTTTGCCCTCTCCCACCCTCCCACTCATCCACCCTCCCACTCATTCACTCCCCACCCCCCTACTTTCTATGTCCTACCTCCCCGAAGAACCTGAAGACGAGTTTGAACTCAACATCGTGCCGATGATTGATGTTATCTTCGCGATTTTGACGTTTTTCATTATCTCTAGCCTATTTCTCACCCGATCTGAGTCGCTGCCGGTGAACCTGCCCCAGGCGGCTAGCGCTGAGGTGCAAGAGCGCACCCGCATCACGGTGAGGGTTGAGGAGTCGGGGGAGATTGCGTTGAACCAGGAGGCGATCGTACTCGAAGATCTGCAAACTGGCGTGCGCGACCTGATGGGCAGCACTCAGGAGTCGGTAATCGTGATCAATGCCGACGAAGCCGTCCACCACGGTCGCGTAATCGCCGTCATGGACGAGCTGCGCGAGATTGAGGGGGCCACCCTGGGGATTGCGACGCGGCAGCCCCAGTAGGTGAAGCCAGTAGGTGAAGCGTGAGGGATCTGCCCGCTGGCTGGGCTGC
Organism: Leptolyngbya sp. DLM2.Bin27; assembly: GCA_007694115.1. Taxonomy (GTDB): domain Bacteria; phylum Cyanobacteriota; class Cyanobacteriia; order Phormidesmidales; family Phormidesmidaceae; genus Nodosilinea. The sequence continues at coordinate 7,803 of RECJ01000298.1, forward strand.
GTAACTTGAAAAATCAAGAACTGGAACCGACATTCTGCACGTCCAACTGGCACATTGGATATTTAGAACGAAAGCATGCGGATCACAGCAATTTTCTCCGGTCAGACTTTCATTAGCCAGATCTAATTGAGAATTGACTACGCTTAGTTCAACTGCACTGCTAAGCGTTGAAACCCGTGAATTCAAAAGCTTGCAAGGTTAATACCTGAGTGTGACACTTCGAAGTGCGGAATATGGGACATAGCATTTGCCAGTGACTTGGCTGACCTGCAGCGGTTGCTGAGCCGATGAAAGCTGGGGTGGTCTGAGCTATGGGCAAATGAGGCTAAGTGCCAGGAGATGGCGATGCTGGCTCAGCAGTGGTGCGTTCGCCTTGGGCGGGTCGAATGACCATCGCATCCACGGGCAGGGGGAGTTGTTGGCGAGTTGAGGGGCGATCTTCTTGGTGCCACAACTATAGAGCGATCGCCCTAGGGCTGCATATGTGTCGAGTTAGCGCGGCTGGCCAATGCACGACCTCGGGCATCCACAGAGAAAATCTGGCCACATCAGAGTTCGCACCAATTTCATTTTGGTTAGCCAGCCCGTTGATTGAGATTTCTCCAAGATATTGTAGGGAAAAGGACTGATCTAATGCTCTTCAATCCACTAGGGCCGCACAGCCTACCGGGATGTTCTGGCTTGAGAGAGGGAATTTGTTGATGCTGGTTATTCTGTCTATATCTTCAATTCGCCAATCTCGATCGCAGGTTCCCACATAATTGCCGCCGAGTTGGATTAATCGCGATCGGTGATCAGGCCAGTTGTCCTTAAAAATAATGCTGCGTATTTCAACACCACCATCAATCAAGTCACGAGCCAATCTTTTAACATCGTCTATGGGAACATTCTTGCCAAACCAAATGGCATTGGTTGGCTGATTTCGCACCACAGTTGCATCAATAATTCTGAGATCAAATCCCTCCTCCTTAAATTGGTTCAATATATTTCCGATTACTGCAAGATCTTCTCGCTTTCTAAAGTATTCGATACTTATGAGATTTTCAATTTTTTGCACCTGATTAATTTGTTGCTCGATCACATCATCCATTGGCAATTGGGCTTGAATTTCTTGAAGTTGTTTTTTGAATTCTTCCAGTTGGTATTGTTCACGCTGTCTAGATATTTCTAATTCTCTTTGGAGTGATGCAACTAGCTGATTTTGGGCGTTGTTTTCAGCCTCACGTTTAGCCTCACGTGCCCTAAAAAGACCACCACTTAATACCGAAAGTGCAATAATTATTATTGCACTACCCCAAAACCATATTTGCTGTTTTGTTTTCTCTCGACGGCTACTTTGCTTAATGAACCGAGTTTCAAGCTCATTTAAATCATCATATTTTTTTGCCTCACTGATTAGGCCACCCCTAAGTAACAGATTTGCAGGATATCCTCGCCTTTGCCACTCTATAGCAGTATCAGCCAAGCGCAGCCGTTGCCGCAGGTTAACGCGCTCGTAATCGAGCC
>RECJ01000187.1 GCA_007694115.1 Leptolyngbya sp. DLM2.Bin27
CGCTCAATCACGACCCGCTCTTTATCAATCGGCTCGGAGACTTCAGCGGTTTTGGTTTCAACTCGCTTGCCTACGCTGACTTCACCAACTTTGGCGCGGTTGCGTTGAGCGACTAGACGCTCTTCATAGAGCCGCAGTGGTCCTTGGTTGTCTTCTTCGCTCAGCCCGTAGAGGTGGGGCTCACGGTCGTAGGTACTGGCGCTTACTTTAGGTGCTGGCGCAGCGGTTCCTTCAACACTTTGAGTTTTGGCATCCAGCGGGCGGGTGTTATCGAGGGAATTCATCCGGTTGGGGTCGTTGGTGGCCCCATAGTTGTTGCCTAAGAATTGTCGATTGGAACGACCCTGGGCAATCGGGCGATACTGACTTCTTACCTGTTCTTCGTAGGGCTCATCTACGACCATGTTGTCTCTGTACTCAGGCAAGTTTTCAACTTGAGACTTGGTAAGTCCGTTGATATAGACGCGGTTTTGATTGTGGTCAAACTGAGCTAGACCAATCGGCATTAAAACGTTTTTCCCGAAAATCCAAGGCCCGGTATCGACAACTATGTAGCGGAATCGACCAGAATCATCTACCAGCAGATCTTTGGCTGTACCAACTTTGTCTTCACCTTGGGCGTAGACAGAGTAGGAATCAATGCTGCCCATGTGCCCGTCGGCAAGGGTGTCGCGATAGTTGGGGTAGAAATCTTTAAGTTGATGCAAAGGCATATAAAGCCTCCTTTAGCTCTTCTCCTAAAGCATAGGCAGTAGGCTTTACCTGATCATCGCTCAATAGATGGACGGGGATAACCTCGAAAGATATAGCTTTGCAGGGACTGGAGTGTTAGACAACTCAAGAAGAAAGCCATTGGAGCGGGAATTTTGGCAGGATTTTATCTATTTTATCTGCCTGTTGGTATCGGGGCTGGGGGCTGGGACTCTTGGCCGAGCCGGGAGATAACTGTGGACGTAGGAAAGTCTAGCGCCTCAGAGTATGTCAGAACCGCGTTTTTAGCTGACCAATGGTTTTGGGACTAAAGACGCGGCTCTGACGGGGGTCTACGCCGCCACTAGGCCCCGGTGGCGCAGCAGGGCCTGAGTGCTAGGTTCGCGGCCCCGAAAGGCCTTAAATACTTCCATGGGATGACGGCTGCCGCCGAGGGCCAGCACGGTATCGCGGAAGCGGCGACCGGTATCTGCGATCGCACCCTCGTCATCTAGCCCGGCCTCCTCAAAGGCGGCGAAGGCGTCGGCGCTCAGCACCTCGGCCCAAAAGTAGCTGTAGTAGCCCGCCGCGTAGCCCCCGGCAAAGATGTGGGTAAAGGCGCACAAAAATGCGTCCTCGGGCAGCGGCTTGAGAATCGACGACTGCTCGGCAATCCGGCGATTGACCTCGGCAATGGTTTCGCCGTTGCCGGGGCGGTAGCGGTGGTGCAGCTCAATGTCAGTCCAGCCAAAGCGCACCTGGCGCAGAATGGCGCTACCGGTCATAAAGGTGCGGGCCGCCACAATCTTTTGGTACAGGTCTTCGGGCAGGGGCGCGCCGGTATCGACGTGGCGGGCCAGGGTGAGCAGAGTGTCGCGGTGGTAGCACCAGTTCTCCATAAACTGGCTGGGCAGCTCAACGGCGTCCCACTCCACGTTGTTGATGCCTGCGGCCCCGGTAAAATCTACCTGGGTCAGCATGTGCTGCAAGCCGTGGCCAAACTCGTGAAACAGCGTTTCCACATCGCGGAAGGTCATCAGGCTGGGTTTGCCGTCAACTGGGGGAGCCTGATTGCACACCAGGTAGGCCACGGGCAGGCGCACCCGGCCATTGGTCTTGCCTCGGTTGATGCAGTCATCCATCCAGGCTCCGCCGCGCTTTTCGGCGGGGCGGCTGTAGGGGTCGAGGTAGAAGTGGGCAATGGGGTCACCGCCGGCATTTAGCACCTGGAAGTAGCGCACGTCGGGGTGCCACACCGGGGCTTCGCCGTCGGCGGGGGCAATGGTGATGTCGAAGATCCGGTGGGCCAGGGCAAACAGGCCGTCGAGCACCTGGGGCAGCGGAAAATAGGGCCGCAGTTCTTCGTCGTTGAGGCCGTACTTTTCTTCGCGAATGCGCTCGGCCCAGAAGGCGATATCCCAGTGGGTGAGGTGGTCGGCTTCGGCGGCACCCTTGGCGTTGGCAAAGGCCTGGAGCTCTTCGAGCTCTTTGACGGCGGTGTCGTGGCTGGCCACCCGCAGCTCGCCCATGAGCTTGTCGATGGCCTCCACCGAGGGGGCCATTTTACGGGCCAGGCTGAGGTCGGCAAAGGTGGCGTAACCCAGCAGGTTGGCCATCTCGTGGCGCAGTTCGAGAATTTTCTCGATGTTGGGGCTGTTGTCGAGGTCGCCCTCGGAGGCGCGGGTGACAAAGGCGCGGTAGAGCTGCTCACGCAAATCGCGGCGGCGGCTGTGCTGCATGAAGGGGCCAAAGCTGGGATAGTCGAGGGTGATCCGCCAGGGGCCAGTTTCGGGGGTGGCCTCGGCCTCGCCAGCGTCACGGGCGAGCTGGGCGGCCAGGGCTAGCAGACTGGGGGGCAGGCCGTCGATTTCGGCGGCGGTGGTGAGATTTAGGCTAAAGGCCTTAGTGGCATCGAGCACATTGTTGGAGAATTTGTTGGTGAGTTCAGCCAGACTCTGCTGAATCTGGTTGAAGCGATCTTTTTCAGCGCCCTCTAGACCGACCCCAGACAGTTCGGCCTCACGGATGGAGGATTCGACGATGCGCTGTTGGGCGGGGTCAAAGTTCTCCCAGGCGGCGCTGGCGCGCAGCTGCTTAAAAGCTTCGTAGAGGGGCTTGCTCTGGCCTAGGCGAGTGGCAAACTGCACCAGGGAGGGCTGCACCTCTTCGTAGGCGGCCCGCAGCTCAGGGCTATTCTTCACGCCCATCAGGTGGCCGACAATGCCCCAGCTCCAGCTCAGGCGTTCTTCAATCTGGGTGAGGGGTTCCACCAGGCCTGCCCAGGTGGGGGAGACGGTTGATTCTAGGGTTTTTAGATCGTCGGTTAAGTTGTCAATGAGGGCCGCTATGCCCGGCACAATGTGGGTGGTCTCAATGCTGTCGAAGGGGGGAAGACCGGCACCAATGAGGAGAGGGTTTTGAACGGTGGTAGCTGTCATAGTCGCACTGTCGCTTGAATGAAGGGGGTCACGAAAACTAGAACAATAGCAGGGCCGCACAAAAATGCCCGAGGCCAATGCCCCTGCTGGTTAAGTGGTATGGATGAATTAAATAGGAGATTTAAGCGGAGTCGTTATGAGTTTGTTTATAGTGTATCTTAATTTGCTATTTGCCACACTCTTTCGATTGGGGGTTGTCAATTACCATAGCCTTTATTTGAAAGCTAATTGGGTCTCTGGTGGCAATGGAGCCCTAGGCTGAGGTGTGGATGCGAAATAACAGTTCGTTTCGGCGGATCATCGCTGGCATTGTCTTTTTCTCGCTGACAGTGATTGCAGCCGTGATTGGCTACATGATGGCGGGCTGGGGATTTTTAGATGCCATCTATATGGTGGTGATTACGGTGTTTGGAGTGGGTTACGGAGAAGTCAAGCCCCTGGCATCGCCGCTGCTGAAATTGTTCACTATTTTTGTGATCATTGCTGGGGCGCTGTCGGTGGCCTACACCGTATCGGGCTTTGTGCAACTGATTACCGAAGGAGAGATTCACCGTGCCCTTCACCTCAAACGCATGACTCAAGAGATGGATGAGCTAAGAAATCATGTGATTATCTGCGGGTTTGGCCGCATTGGTCAGCTAGTGGCCCGCAAGCTGAAGCATGATGGCGCACCCTTTATCATTGTTGACAGTGACCCTGAGCGAGTGGCTCTGGCCCAGGAGCAGGGCTACTTGATGTACCAGGGCAATGCCACCGACGAAGCGGCGCTAGAAGCGGCGGGCATTTATCGAGCCAAGTCGCTGGCGACGGTGTTGCCCGACGATGCCGCCAATGTGTTTATCACCCTGACAGCGCGGGAGATGAACCCCACCCTGATGATTTTGGCTCGGGGCGAAATGCCTTCTACCGAGAAAAAGCTGCGGCTGGCGGGGGCCAACCACGTGGTGCTACCTGCCAGCCGCAGCGCCCTGCGGATGGCCCACCTGATCAGCCATCCCTCAGCGGTGGATTTTTTGTCGCAGACTGACGGCCACCACGGGCTCAACGAGATTTTGGCGGAGCTAGATATTCAGCTCAACGAGATGTTGATCGAAGCTGGCTCGCCCCTGATTGGCGGCACCATTGGCGATATTGAGGTCAAGGGCCAGGGCACGTTTATTACCGTGGCGCTGCGTCGGGCCGATGGGGAGACAATCATTCACCCCAGTCGAGCCACCTATCTGGCCCTGGGCGACTCGATTATTCTCATGGGCCACCAGGGGGATATGCCCAACTTTGTCCAGCAAAATGCGTTTAAGCAGGAGATGCGCTATCGGGGGGCGAGGGTGAGGTAGGGGGGTGGGGAATCGATACGGTCACCGCTGCGATCGCAATGTACATGTCATCATTTTTGTCGTCGAGTTCGGCAATGGCCCGCCCGGCCACCACCATGCCGCCGTCTTTGAGTACCAGGGTTTTTTGGCCAAAGGGCAGCACCGCTAGCACCTCATCGTGGCGCACCTGGTCGGGGAAGGGCACGGCCACCTGGACTTCGACGATCATCTCGTTGGGGTGGCTGAGCCCGGCGACTTCCCAGACGCCGGGCAGGGCATTGTGGGCGATCGCATTGCGCACCGCTCGGGCGGCCGCTACGGTGGGATCTTGGCCATGCTGGTCAACTCCCATCCCCATCTCTATTATCAGTCGCTTGTGGGCCACGGTCAGTCCTCTAATCTAGGGTTGATTGATCTAGTACTCTGCCAAGCTAGGGGTGATCGGTCAATGGGGTTTGCGATTGGGTTTGCGGTTGTTTTGCGTGCTAGCGTTGGGTTCTTTGGGGGCTCTGTTCTATGTCGTCCTTTCCTTTGCAGCCTGACTGCCCGATTACCGACTTGGTGAGTCAGTGTATTCGGGCGCGCCAGATCTCTCAGGTTCAGTACCAGAAGCTAACGGGGATGGTGCTGGCCGATGGCCGGGTGGATGAAAACGAGCGCAGGCAGGTGAATCGGTTGTTTGACGCCATCCAAAGCGGGCGAGTGAAGATTGTGGATTGAGCCAGGGTAACGGGTCAGCGAGCTGACCCGGTCGGGTCGGGGTCGGGGCTTAATAGTCGGGGCCTAATATTTGATGCGATCGCGATCTTTATCCTTATGGGGGGCGGCGTTCTTCGCCACAAAGTCGATGATTTTGCCCGCCACATCCATGTCGGTGGCTTTTTCGATCCCCTCTAGCCCCGGCGACGAGTTGACCTCCATCACCACGGGGCCGTGGTTAGAGCGCAGTAGGTCGACTCCGGCCACCCGCAGGCCCATGGCCTTGGCGGCGCGAATCGCGGTGCTGCGCTCTTCAGGGGTGAGACGCACCTTGGTGGCTGACCCGCCCCGGTGCAGGTTAGAACGAAACTCGCCGGGGGCACCCTGGCGCTTCATGGCGGCCACCACCTTGTCGCCCACCACAAAGCAGCGGATGTCCATGCCGCCCGCCTCTTTAATAAATTCTTGCACCAAAATATTGGCGTCGAGGCCGCGAAAGGCTTCGATCACCGACTTGGCTGCCTGCTGAGTCTCGGCCAGCACCACGCCAATGCCCTGGGTGCCTTCGAGCAGCTTGATCACCAGGGGGGCACCGCCGACGATATCGACTAGGCCATCGATGTCTTTGGTGGAGTGGGCAAAGCCCGTCACCGGCAGGCCAATGCCCCGCCGGGCCATGATCTGGAGCGATCGCAACTTGTCGCGCGATCGCGAGATCGCCATCGAGGTATTGGCCGTAAACACCCCCATGATCTCAAACTGGCGCACCACCGCCGTACCGTAGAACGTGTTCGACGCCCCGATGCGGGGGATCACCGCATCAATATCTGTCAGGGGCTGGCTCTGGTACATCACCTTGGGCTGGTGGGAGGTGATATTCATGTAGCAGCGCAGGTGATCGATCACCTCCACCTCGTGGCCACGGGCTTCCCCCGCCTCTTTTAGCCGTCGGGTCGAGTAGAGGGTGGCATCCCTAGATAAAATCGCAATTTTCATAGCGCCGGAGGAGTCATCCTTGGGGGGGTACTTGAGGGTAATCAGGGGCTGGGGAACCAGATGTTGGCAGCGGTTGCAGGTACGATCGCCCCGGATCGACCAGGTAGCGACGGCGCACCGCCTGCCGCCCCAGCAGCATTCTAAAGCCCATCTGATCGCGATTGGTCAGAGTCAGCTCAATTACCCACTGGGCGTTGCCCACCTGCACCGGGGTTTTGATCACCGGGCGCAGTTCTGCCTGTCCTCCAGAGTTACGCACGACTCGATCTTCCAGCAGGGTGGCCTCAGCCGCCACCATGTAGTCGTCGTTGCGCTGCATGGGGTGGGCCTGAAACCGCACCATGGCTCGGCCATCGCGCTCAAATCGCTCCACGTTAAAGGCGTGAAGGGTCGAAGACCGCGCCCCTGTATCTACCTTAGCCTTGATGGTGGGCACCCCCAGTACCGGCAGGGCCACCCATTCTCGCCAGCCAATAATTGCAGCCGCCTCAGCAATAGAACCCATGTCACCTCTGAGAGCATAATAGGACAGCGAACCATTTTAGCCTAGGGGACCAAGAGAGCCGGGGGCGCTGGGTTGAGGTTGTCCGCCCGATCCTCTGCCAACAGGCCCAACGCTGAGGGGTTGATCAAGCTGAGGGGGTAGGTGTCGTTTTGGATGGCGGCGGCAAAGGCGGGGGTCAAAAATGGCTCGAAGCGCTGGTCGCCCGCTAGGGTGAGCTTAAAGTAAGCCAGCCCAAACACCTGCATGTATGCCCACACCAGATCGGGCCGTGGCCCAATGAGCTCGGGCGGAATAGTCAGCGGTTGGTCGCCCAGCGCAATATCGCCGATGGTTGAAAAGTGAGTGCCCTGGTCGATCATGAGCAAATAGCGGTTTGGGGTGGTCAGCCAGGTAAACGGCTGAAGCTGCTCGGGAAAGGCCGGCGCGACGGTGTCACCGGTGCTGGCAACCAGCATCACCGGCACGGCAATCTGGCCAAAGCCAGTGTCACCAAACAGGGCGCTGCCGATGGGGTTGATGGCAAAGATTGACCTGATGCGGGGGTCGCTGAGGCTGTTGCCGGGGTTACTCAGGCGTACGACCTGGCACTGCAACAGCAGCGATGGGTTAAAGGTCAAGGTGCCTGGCGGACACACCTCGGCTAGCCCCTCTGCGTCAAAGGTTGCCCCGCCCACGGCCAGAGCTGTGTAGCCGCCAAAGGACTGCCCCAAAACTCCGACACGGTTGAGGTCTAGCCGCCCCTGAAGGGGCGAAGATCGGGTGTTGAGGCTGGTTAGGGTATTGAGGGTGAACGACACCTCCCGGGGCCGCCGCAGAAACTCTTCATCTTGCACCACTGCCCCTGACTGCCCGGTCATCAGGGCGAAGAGCTGCTGATCGTTGCTGCCAGTATGCTCAATGGCTACCACCGCAATGCCCCGCTCGGCCAGGTATTCGGCCAGATAGGTGAAGCTGGCGCTGGTGCCCCCGAGCCCGTGGGAGATCACCACCAGGGGAAAGCCCTGAATCGGCATGCCTCGCTGCCCCGGCAACACCTCAGGTAGGTAGAGCTGTACCGGACGCCGCAGCCCCGGCACCACCACTTGAATGGGGTCAATGCCGTACTGGCGCTCGCTCTCCACCAGCTGAAGCAGAGCTTCAACATCGATTGGGTTGGCTGCGGCCTCGGCAAGGGCGATCGCCCGCATTTCGGCAAAGGCGGCCTCTGACTGCAAAATTGCCTGGTTAATCTCCTGGGCGATGGCTAGGCCCTGGCCCAGATCGATGTGCATGGTCTGGGTGGGGTATTGCCTGAGCACGTTGATCAGGGTGAAGCCTGTGTCGGGGTCGGCGGCGGCTAAGATCAGCGCCGCCCGCAGCGCCTGCATGTTGGCCTGGCGCGCCGGAGTCTGCACTACCCGGCCAATTTGTTCGAGCAGCAGCACCCCCTGCTCGGTGTAGAGAAACTGCGCCACCGCCACCGGGCTGAGGGTGGCTGGGGTGCTGAGCACCTCGCGAATTTGATCGAGCTGTTCGTCAGACAGCTGAAGCTGTCGGCTGTAGATTCTGAGCTGTGAGGTCAGTTCGCCAGTGGTGGCAAAGCGCTCTAGATCGGCGATGGGAATAGCCCGCTGCAAAATGCCAAAGGAGACAATCAGCTCTTCGGCTGCGTGGCCTGGCGCTGCTGCTACCACGGCCCCGACGAGCCCTAGGATAAAGGCAGCGGCTCGTCGCTGCCATCGCCGGGGGGTCTGTAAAGAGAGCATCGGATGGGGTCGGGTCGTGGGGGGCTTTAGGGGCGAGGTGTTAGGTTTCAGGAACGGTGGGCCGACTCCGATCGCGCCGACCCATGGGGCAGAATATTTAGGTGGTAACGGGTTGATCTAAAAGGTGGTCGAGCAACCCTTCACAGGCATCTTGGAGCAGGCTGATCACGTAGTTAAACCCCTCTACACCCCCATAGTAGGGATCGGGTACCTCCTGATCGGGGTGGGTGCGACAAAACTCGCACATCAGCCGCACCCGGTCGTGGTGCTGGCCAGTGGGGTCGAGGGCGACAATGTCGCGATAGTTTTGGCGATCCATCGCCAGGATGTAGTCAAAGCGCCCAAAGTCAGCGGCGACAAACTGCCGCGCCCGCCCCACCAACTCAATACCCTGGGCCTTGGCGGCCTGGGCCATGCGCCGGTCGGGGGCGCTGCCTACGTGGTAGCTGGCGGTGCCCGCTGAGTCGCACATTACTTGATCGGCCAGCTGCCGCCGCTGAATCAGGTGATTCATGATGTTTTCAGCTGAGGGCGAGCGGCAGATGTTGCCCAGGCAGACAAATAAAAGGCGGGTAGTCATGGCGCAGGGTCTACATGCCGGGCAGGTTGAGGCCGCCGGTGAGCACTTCCATGCGATCGCGCATGGTAGAGGTCGACTTTTCGTAGGCGTCTTTCATGGCGGTGGCCACCAGGTCAGAGAGCACTTCGGCTCCTTCGTTGAGGGCTTCGGGGGCGATCACGACGTGCTTGGGTTCTTGGTTGCCGCTCATGGTGACTTTCACCAGACCGCCGCCGGCTTCTCCCTCAATCTCCATTTGCTCCAGTTCTTCCTGCAGCTGCTTGGCCCCCTCTTGAATCTGCTGGGCTTTTTTGAAGGCTTCGGTCAGCTCCTTCATCTTGCCTA
>RECJ01000153.1 GCA_007694115.1 Leptolyngbya sp. DLM2.Bin27
GGTGGGCCTGCACAATCTGTCGGGCGATCGCCAGCCCCAGCCCAAAGCCGCCAGTATTGTGCGATCGCGCCTTGTCTACCCGATAAAAGCGGTCAAACACGTGGGGCAGATCGGCGGCGGGTATGCCCATGCCGCTGTCGCGCACGGCAATGGTGGCATAGCCCTCGCGGCTGCTCAAGAGCAACATGACTTCGCCATCAGCGGCGGTGTAGCGGCAGGCGTTGCTGAGCAGGTTTGCGATCGCCTGGCGCAGCAGATCGGTTTCGCCATTCACCCAGATCGGGCCGGGGGCAAGCTCCTGTCGCCACCGCAGCCCCTGGGCCTGGGCCTGGGGCTGAAACTCCTGGACCAGCTCTTGGAGCAGGACGGTGAGATCGCAGCGCTGGCTGTCGGGCCAGCGATCGCCTGAAACCAGCAAAAACAAGCTGTTGATCAGTCGCCCCATGGCCTGGGCCAGCTCAGCAATGCGCTGGAGCCGGGCGGTTTGCTCCTTGGGTGAGGCCGCCATTAGCCCCAGCTCGGCCTGGCTGAGAATTGAGGCTACGGGCGAGCGCAGCTCGTGGCTGGCGTCGGCGCTAAAGCGCTCTAATCGCTGGTAAGAGGTCTCAATGGGCCGCATCACCTGGCCCGCAAACCACCAGCTGACCAGCCCCATCAACCCCACCCCCAGCGGCAGGCCCAGGCTCAAAAACAGCCGAATCTGGTCTAGCGCCCCTTCTACCGGGGCGAGAGGGGTAGCCATTTGCAGATGGCCCAGGGTTTGCCCCTCAGACTCGATGGGCACGGTCATTTGGCGCAGCCGCTGGCCCTCATACACCAGCGAGACATAGCCGGGCTGAAGATTGCTGCGATCGCCCGCCAGCGGCCCAAAGTACATCAGCAGATGGCGGTTGGGGTCGTACCAGCGGGCGTAGACCAGCTCAGAGGTAACGCTGAGGGTGCTGCCCCCCAGCAGCGGCACCGTATTCACCTGAAACTGCACCGGATTGTCGGGGTCGGCAGTGACGCTATAGCCGCCACTGATCATCAGCTCGGCCTCGCGATAGAGCTGCCGGTCGAGCTTATTGAGCTCGCGCTCAACCTCAATCACGTAGAGGATGCCGCCGAATACGACAAAGACACTGCCCATAGCCAGCATGAGCCACTGGGTGAGAAAACGGCGACTGCGGGTGAACATGGGAGTGGGGAGTGGGAGGGTAGGGGAGTGGGAGAGTGGGAGAGTAGGGGGGTAGGGGGTGAGGTCTACCTGACACCTGGCACCTGAAACCTGGCCCCAAGCCACCCCCAGAGGCTCGATCCAGTTTAGCTTTTAGGCTGGGAAGCTTTGGGCTGAGTCAGCCGGTGAAAGCGAAAGACGAAAATCATGCAGGCAACGGTGACGCCCGTGGATTGGCCAATCCATAGGCCAATGCCGCCGAGGCCGAGGGGAAAGCCGAGGCAGTAGCCAGTGGTGAGGCCCACTCCCCAAAAGGCCAGACCGCTGAGCAGCATGGGTCTGCGGGTGTCTTGCAAACCGTAGAGGGCACCGGTTGAGACCCGCTGCACACCGTCCACCACCTGCACCAGGGAGGCGATCAACAACATAGGCAGCGCCAGGGCCACCACCGAGGCGTTGGCGGGGTCGTCCAAGTCGAGGTAGAGGCCAATCACCGCCCGGCGGAAGACCAGCAGGCCTACGGTGGCCAGCAGCATGAAGGCGGCGGCGATCGCCATCGCCACATACCCGGCCCGCCGCGCTGCCCCCAGGTCTTGCTGGCCAAACCCCACCCCCACCCGCGCCGTCGCCGCGTAGGACATACCCAGGGGCACGGTAAAAATCAGGTAGATGGTCTGGTAGACGGTCTGGTGGGCGGCCAGCACCTCGGGGCCGAGGATTCCCATCAAGAAGGTGACCACCGCAAACAGGCTAAATTCTAGGGCAATGGTGATGGCGATTTCGCTGCCCATGCGCACCATGTGGCTGATCAGCGGGAGGCTCACTCGGTACCAGCCGCGCCAGAAGCGGTACTCGCGCAGCTGAGGATGCTTGAGGGTGTAGAGCAAAAATAGGCCAAACATCAGCCAGTAGCTCAGCCCGCTGGCCAACCCCAGCCCCCCTAGCCCCATAGCCGGAAAGCCCCAGCGCCCAAACCCCAGCGCGTAGTTGCCCGCAATGTTAAAGGCGGTGCCTACCAGCACGATCACAATCACCACCTGGGCCTGGGCCAGCGCCGAGGCGTAGCCCCGCAGCATGGCAAAGCACAGCGCCGGAAACGCCCCCCAGAGAATTAGCTGAAAGTATGGGGCGGTCAGCGATGCGATCGCATCTGGCTGACCCAAAACCCGCAGCACCCCGTCGAGCTGGCTGAGCACCGCCATCATCGGCAGGCTGAGGGCCAGCGACAGCCACACTCCCTGGCGCGCCACATCCTCAATCAAATGTTTCTGCCCAGAGCCAAAGGCCTGAGCCACCAGTGGCCCCACCGCCATCACCAAACCGCTGACCACCGCCAGCAGCAGCTGAAAGCTGATTGCCGCCAGTCCCCCCGCCGCCAGGATATTGGCCCCCAACCGCCCCATCATTAGCGTATCGACAAAGCCCACGGCAGCCTGGGCCAATTGGGCACCGGCCAGGGGCACCGCCAGGGCCAGAAAGGCTCGGATTTCTAATGCAGTTTTGGTTCGGGCAATGGATTTGACCTGGATACCCATCGAAAGATCAAGCCCACTAAATGCCTTAAAGTTTGATACCGAATCCGACTCCCAAAACCCCGATTCATCCCCAGGTCAACCTAACCTTCCCTTGCCCCCTAAAGCAGGAGGGAGTAAGGCGACTGCTAAAAACTTTCTCCCTGATGGTGGGCGGTGCCCACCCTACGGTGAGGCACGGCCCACCACTCTTAGTTCAGTGCCATTCCACCCTACGGTAAATACTTTGCCCCCTAAAAAGGGGAGTAAGAGGAAATTTCTAGAGGTTGGGGGAATCTAGAGCATCGCCAGGCGCGACTTGAGAATGGCCGCCTGGGCCTCAGCCTCGGCCAGGGTATCGCGTGCGCCCTGCACCACCTCAGCGGGGGCTTTATCCACAAAGCCGGGGTTGCTCAGTCGCCCCGAGAGCGACTTGATTTCATTCTCGACTTTGCCCAGGTCTTTTTCGACCTTGGCCCGCAGCGCATCGACATCGACCACGCCCGTCAGGGGAATTAGCACCTGCACGGTGCCCGTCACCCCAGCAAACAACTTTTGGGCGGGCTCTGTTGGCGACTCAGGGGCTGCGGCAGGGCTGCTGGGGCCGCTGCCATTCTGGGGGGTAGCCGAGGCCGATGCGGGGGGCAGCTGGGGCTGAGCGATTGAAGGCAATCCCTGGTCGGGGCCAAAGATTCGGCGTCGCCACTGCTGGTAGGTCTGGTTGAGCCGGGCGCGATCGCCCCCGGTGAGCAGATTTTGCCGCACAAAGTCAAACGCCACCCACAGGCCCACCAGCTCCATTACGGCGCTAAATATTGGCGTGCTGTCGACCGCCGCGACAATGGCGGCGGCCAACCGCAGCCCCACCACCGCCGCCAAAATCCACAGCAGGGTAAAGATCGGGCGGCGAATATTGTTAAAGAAGGAGCCAGCATAGTGCAGCGGCTCTTCGAGCAGGGGCTGAATGGTGTGCCAAAAGTCTTGCACCTCAGCCACCACCGGATTGGGGCTGAGTTTCGCCCCGGGCTGGGCTACCGGGATCGTCTGGTCGAGCTGGGCGTCGGGGTAGGAGGTAGATACGGGCTGCTGGCCACCCAGAATCACCAGAGTGTCGATTTTGCCCAGGTCTTTGATGTAGTTGGCGCTAGCGTGAAGAATGTGGCGCTCGTCGGCGCTCTCGCTCTCCAAAATGGTCTCGATCCGCAGACTGGGTTTGATGCCCGCCTCGGCCCGCAGGTTGCGCACGGTGCGCACGGTGTTAAACACCAGGGCAAACTGCTGCTCTAGGTCGTCGTCAATCAGGTCAGGCAACGGTGTGGGGTAGGGCTGTAGGGCCAGAAACTGATCATCGCCCACCTGGTTGAGGGTGTGCCACAACTCTTCAGTAATGTGGGGCATAAACGGATGCAGCAGCTTGAGAATACCGTCGAGCACCAGGGCTAGGGTCTGCTGGGCCGCAGTGAACTTCGCCGAGCCCTCCCCCTGAAGGCGGGGCTTGACCAGCTCGATATACCAGTCGCAAAAGTCGCCCCAGACAAACTCGTAGAGATCCTTGGCGGCTTCGCCCATGCCGTACTGGTCGAGGTGGTCGCGCACGCTCTGCACACCTCGGTTAAAGCGCGACAAAATCCACCGATCGGCCAGCTCCAGACTGGCCCCATCGGGCAAGCCCAGGCTGGCGGGGGTTTGCCCGCCCAGGTTCATCATCACAAACCGGGAGGCGTTCCACAGTTTGTTGGTGAAGTTGCGGCTGGCTTCCACCGAGACCGACTCGTCGGTGGTGCGATCGTACTCTAGGCGAATGTCTTGGCCCGCCCCGGTCACCTCGCGAATCAGGGTGTAGCGCAGGGCGTCAGTGCCGTATTTATTGATCAGCACTAGGGGGTCAATGCCATTGTTGGATGACTTCGACATTTTCTTGTTGTTTTCGTCGCGCACCAGGCCGTGAATATAGACGGTCTCGAAGGGCATGGCGTCGGTAAAGTGACCCGCCATCAGGGTCATGCGGGCCACCCAGAAGAAGATGATGTCGAAACCAGTGACCAAGGTGGTGGTGGGGTAGTAGGTCTGAAAGTCTGGGGCCGACTCATCCGGCCAGCCCATGGTCGAAAAGGGCCAGAGACCGGAGGAAAACCAGGTGTCGAGCACATCGGGGTCGCGCTCTAGCTCCACCCACTCACCAAACTGCTCGGTGGCTTTTTCCCTGGCCTCGGCTTCGGTGGCGGCCACCACGAAGGGCGTGTGGTCGGTGATTTCGCCGTCGGTTTCGCTCACCGCATACCAGGCAGGAATCTGGTGCCCCCACCAGAGCTGGCGTGAGATACACCAGTCCTTCAGGTTGACCAGCCAGTCGCGGTACACCTTAGTCCAGCGATCGGGCACAAACTTGGGCTCTTGGCGGTTGTCGAGATAGTCAAGCGCCCGGTCAGCCAAAGGGCGAATTTTTACAAACCACTGGGTGGAGAGCAGCGGCTCGACCGGGACTTTGCCCCGTTCGCTGTAGGGCACCGTGTGGCGATAATCGTCAACTTTCACCAAAAATCCGTTTTCTTCAAGTTGCTTGACTACGAGTTTGCGAGCCTCAAAGCGGTCTAGCCCCTGAAAATGCGCGGTGTTTTCGTTCATGGTGCCGTCTTTGTTCATGACGGTGATCATGGGCAGATCGTGGCGCTGGCCCATGGCAAAGTCGTTGGGGTCGTGGGCTGGGGTGACTTTGACGCAGCCGGTGCCAAACTCGGCATCGACATACTCGTCGGCAATCACCGGAATCTCGCGGTTAACGATGGGCAGCGTCAGGGTCTTGCCGACCAGATCGCAGTAGCGATCGTCGTTGGGGTTAACCGCCACCGCCGTATCGCCCAGCATGGTCTCGGGGCGGGTGGTGGCCACTTCTAGGTAGCCACTGCCGTCGGTGAAGGGGTAGCGAAAGTGCCACAGATGGCCGTCAACCTCGCGCTGATCAACCTCTAGGTCAGATACCGCTGACTGGCTGGCCGGGCACCAGTTGACCATATAGTTGCCCCGGTAGATCAGCCCTTCGTCGTAGAGCTGGGTAAAGGCAGTGAGCACGGCATTCGACAGGCCCTCATCCATGGTGAAGCGCTCGCGGCTCCAGTCGACCGAGACACCTAACTTGCGCAACTGGTTGACGATGGTGCCGCCCGATTCGGTCTTCCAGTCCCAGGCGCGATCCAGGTAGCGATCGCGCCCCAGATCCTCTTTACTGGTGCCCTCCGCCTGCATCTGGCGGTCGAGAATAGTGGCCACCGCAATGCTGGCGTGGTCGGTGCCAGGCAGCCAGAGCGTGTTGCGCCCGGCCATGCGCTGGTAGCGCACCAGGGTATCGATCAGCGCATTCTCAAAGGCGTGGCCCATGTGCAGGCTGCCGGTCACGTTCGGCGGCGGAATCACCACGCAGTAGGGCTCGCCGGGGTGATCGGGGTTGGCTTTAAAGACCTGATTCGCTTCCCACTGGGTCTGCCACTTGGTTTCGGTCTGAGTGGGGTCGTACTGGGCGGAAAGGGCGGGAACGGTGGCCGTCATCACAAAACCTGGAGCGCGGGGACTGTTGCGTTGGACGATTGCAATAAGGCTATTGCAATAAAGACAGTGTACCTAGGGATTCTGACATTTTGATAGTGGATAGGAGCGAGGGGCAGGTTTCGGGTTTTGGGTTTCGGGCTGACCCCTCATACCTGACCTCTGCCCCCCAAAGCCTGGCCCCCCATAACGCCACGATGCCGATTGCCGACGGCCCTAGGGTTCAGGCTACCCACCGCCCCAGGCGCTCGTTGATCAGCAGATCGTCGGCCTAGGGCAAAAGGGCGAGGGCAGTTGATTTATACCAAATCCGCATTCCCTACCCCCGATTGCCAATCGGCCAACCTGTAGGGGCGAACGGCGGTTCGCCCGGGGGTATCGGGGGTAGCCAGGCAGGATTCGGTATTGGGCATGTAGAGTTGGACAGCCGCTACCCCAGCACCACACACACCCGCACCACACACCCCAGCGCTGCCTATAAAGCTGGCCGACTGTTTAGCATCAGCCCTACCGACCCGATCCCCGGCCCTCCAGGCAGGCCGCTAGCGGGTGGGCGAGACTGCCCCAGACGAAACTCGTGTTGGCAAAAAGATCAAAAAAATCAGCCATGGTCGATGCGTCCTCAAGGGTTATATAGACTCCTCTACATCCTCAACACCCACCATTTCGGTAACTCTGAGCGTTGGCGAACTCGCCAAAGATCAAGCATTAGGGCTTGATAATTAACATTAATTAACAAAAAGAGTGTCTGTTGAACAATTTGGCGGCATTGGGGCGGCTGTTTATTGAGTTTTATTAATAGAACACCAATCTAGAGATCAATTTTTTCGGCAGAGCATTTCTGGAAGCCTGATAAATCAAGGGCTTCCGGAGGTTGAATTATTGTTAACCTCCGTCAAAAAGCATCAAATTGCGAGACTATAATGCTCAAGAGCAATCAACGCCCAAGTAGCGGTTGTGCCCAAGGGCGATAGCGACCAAGGGTACAGTTCTAGCCAGGGTGATTGATTCTTGTATTGCTTTGTCTAGAGAGAGGAGAGTCTCCATGACAACTACCCCGCGCGAGCGGGAGGCGAAGGTCAAGGTTGTTGTCGATAGGGATCCGGTTCCTACTTCCTTTGAGAAGTGGGGCAAGCCCGGTCACTTTGATCGCACTTTGGCTAAGGGCCCCAAAACCACCACTTGGATTTGGAACCTTCACGCCGACGCTCACGATTTCGATAGTCATACCAGTGATCTAGAAGACATTTCGCGCAAAATCTTTAGTGCGCACTTCGGTCACCTAGCCGTCGTCTTTATCTGGCTCAGCGGCATGTACTTCCATGGCGCTAAGTTTTCCAACTACGAAGCCTGGATGACCAATCCCGCCGGGATTAAACCCAGCGCCCAGGTCGTTTGGCCAATCTTTGGCCAAGAGATCCTGAACGCTGATGTAGGCGGTGGCTTTCAGGGCATTCAAATTACCTCCGGGCTGTTCCAACTCTGGCGAGCCTCCGGCTTCACCAACAGCTACCAGCTCTACTGCACCGCCATCGGTGGTCTAGTCATGGCTGGCCTGATGCTGTTCGCGGGCTGGTTCCACTACCACAAGGCCGCTCCCAAGTTGGAGTGGTTCCAAAACGTGGAATCGATGATGAACCACCACCTGGCCGGCCTGCTCGGTCTGGGCTGCCTCAGCTGGGCGGGTCACCAAATCCACGTGGCTCTTCCCGTTAATAAGCTGCTGGATGCCGGCGTGGCCCCGCAGGATATTCCCCTGCCCCACGAGTTCATCCTCAATAAGAGTCTGATGGCTGACCTGTACCCCAGCTTTGCTGAGGGTCTGAAGCCCTTCTTCACCCTTAACTGGGGTGTTTACGCCGACTTCCTCACCTTCAAGGGTGGTCTAAACCCCGTAACCGGTGGCCTCTGGCTGTCGGATACGGCCCACCACCACCTAGCGCTTGCGGTTCTCTTCATCGTTGCGGGCCACATGTACCGCACTAACTGGGGCATCGGCCACAGCATGAAGGAGATTCTGGAAGGCCACAAGGGTGACCCCCTACTGTTTGGTGGCAAGGGCCATGATGGCCTGTACGAGAACCTGACTACCTCCTGGCATGCCCAGTTGGCGGTTAACCTGGCCATCCTCGGTTCCATCACCATCATCGTGGCGCAGCACATGTACGCCATGCCTCCCTATCCGTACATCGCGACGGATTACCCCACCCAGTTGTCACTGTTTACCCACCACATGTGGATTGGCGGCTTCTTAATTGTGGGGGCCGGTGCCCACGCCTCCATCTTTATGGTGCGTGACTACGATCCGGCGGTGAATATGGACAACGCGCTCGATCGCATGCTGCGCTCCCGCGACGCCATCATTTCCCACCTCAACTGGGTGTGTATTTTCCTCGGCTTCCACAGCTTTGGTCTATACATCCACAACGACACCATGCGCGCCCTGGGTCGTCCCCAGGACATGTTCTCCGACACCGCCATTAACCTGCAACCGGTCTTTGCCCAATGGGTGCAAGGCTTCCACGCAGCGGCAGCGGGGGCGACTGCTCCCAACGCCATGGCCAGCGTCAGCCCCGTCTTCGGCGGCGACGTGGTCGCGGTGGCTGGCAAAGTCGCCATGATGCCCATGGCCCTCGGCACCGCCGACTTCATGGTGCACCACATCCACGCTTTCACTATTCACGTGACCGCGCTGATTCTGCTCAAGGGTGTGCTGTACGCCCGCAGTTCTAGACTTGTACCCGACAAAGGTGACCTGGGCTTCCGGTTCCCCTGCGATGGGCCCGGTCGGGGCGGCACCTGTCAGGTTTCCGGTTGGGATCACGTGTTCCTCGGCCTGTTCTGGATGTATAACTCCATCTCGATTGTAATTTTCCACTTCAGCTGGAAGATGCAGTCCGACATTTGGGGCACAGTGAGCCCCGATGGCACGGTGAGTCACATCACCGGCGGCAACTTCGCCCAAAGTGCGATCACCATCAACGGCTGGCTGCGCGACTTCCTGTGGGCTCAAG